>DAHUYJ010000020.1 GCA_027315225.1 Candidatus Saccharimonadota bacterium
ATGCAGCTTGATGTGGTCGGCCCTCTTGAGATGTTTTCGGTCCAGCAGATCAGCGAAGTAGCTTTGTAACTTCTTTACCGTCGGCAAGGAACGCTCGGCACGCAAAGCGGTATGGGCCCATTGCAGCGTTTTGTGCATAACATCGCCGTAGGCAGCCGAAGGAGTGGGCGCCTCTGGGAAACGGAGCAGGTTGTGCATCAAAAAGTACCATGGTCCGGCGTCGTGTATGTTAACGAAGTTGTTGAGGTGTGTGATGCTAAGTTTGTACTCGGCCAAAATTGGCTCGAGCAGCGTCGGCTTATCGGCAATGACCTGGCGGAACCGGTAGGCCCAGTCGGTTGCAAGAATCTCCCTGGCATCGGGCGGTGCCGGCTTATCGATGACTCTGGGGGTCAGGCCGGAATCTTCCAGGAAACTGAGCGAGAGGGACGGTTTGTTCTCCAAGGTGTGCGTGTAGCTGGTAATGTGCAGCGTGTGCCTGGCACGCGTGCACGCTACGAATAAAAGCCTCAGGCGGTCGTTGTCGCCCTCGCCTGACGGGGCGATCGGCAGGTTGCGCGGCAGCGTTATTCTGGACGAACCGGAACGCGCTGTCGGCCCCCACACTTCATCCTGGGCGTTGATAACGAACACGGCCTCAAACTCCAGCCCTTTGGCCTTATACGCCGTCATTACCTGTACGGCATTGGTAGTTTGGGTGTGCGGGTTGGCATCGACGATCTTAAGGTTGGCGGCACGATGCAAGCCGGCGAATTCCACCAGGTCTTTTATGTATAGCATCTGCTGCGGTTTCCATTGGCGCAGACGTTGGCGCAACGTCGATAGCTGTCCGAGCAGGGCTAAGTAAGTGTCAGCAGCTTCTTCATAACACTTAGGACCAAAGTAATAAGTCCGCATTGGTGACACAAAACCCGAACGTGGCGCTTGGGGCAACAGTAGGTCGTCATACTCGCTGTCTATGCCGTCCGGACCGGCGCCGGCCAGCTGGTCGAGCATGTACTCCAGCGGCTCCAGCCGGCTATGCTTACTCAAGTTGAGCAGCCAGGCAGTAATTTCGCGCAAGCGTGTATCCTTGTGTCCGGGCAGAAGCTCAAGCCAGTGCCTGTTCTTGTTGTAACATTCCAGGCTGAGCGCCAGCAGTGTTTCGGCCTGGATACCCCAAAAGTCATAACCCAGCACCTGTCCGATCAACTCGTCCACATCGTTCTGGCGGTTTTCGGCCAGGGCTACCACTAGTTCGGCCATTGTCAATAGCTCCACAATGATCGGCGCTTCCAGGATATTCTCTCTGCGCTCGTAGGCCACCGGTATGTGCTTATGGCCCAGGTAAGGCACCAAACGTTCCAAATATCGGTGACGCGGAGCGATGACGGCGACTTCGTCAGGCTTAAGTCCGTTTTGAATCAGTTCTTGCACCTCGCTGGCTATCCACTCGTATTGGGCCAGCTCGCTGCTGAATGACAGGTGGTCAAGCACTTTGGTTTCATAATTCATCTTAGGGACCAGCGCTTTGTCTGCGTTCAAACGGTCGGTAACCTGCCCGGCAATTGATGAGCTCATAGCCAGGATCTGGCTATCGGAGCGGTAGTTCTCCTCGAGAGAGATCGGCTCTACGCCGTACTGCCTCATAAAGGATGCCATATTGGACACCTCTGCCCCTTGGAACGAATAGATTGCCTGGTCATCATCGCCGACCGCCATAATGTTCGGCCGGCCTTCGTGCACCGGATTGTCCCCTAAGGCCGTTAGCATGCGCAACTGGGCTTTGTTGGTGTCCTGGAACTCGTCCACCAATACATACTGATAGCGCTCTTGCAGATTAAACCGTAACTCATCGTTATTCTCTATGGCATGGACGGCCTCGACCACCATGTCGTCAAAGTCGTATAATCCCTGTTCGCCCATGGATGCGAGCAGCTTTTCGTATACGTTGGCAACGGCGTGCATCTTCCGGTAATTTTGTCCGCCGTCCTTAAGGACGTGTTGGTTATCGGCATTCTTCTTGCACCAGGTGTTTCGCCAGGCAGTGATTGGTTTGGCATGCCGGCCTCCGGGGTCGGTTTCGGTTATGGCCTTCTCCAACTCTGCCGCGCATTCTGCCGCGTACTCCGGAAAACCGAAGTAGGTTGTGCCGCTGACATGCTTCTTCACGCTCCTGAGCAGCTTATTGTAGGCTGGTAATTGTTTGGCTGACGGGGTGGTGGCGAATGTCCCAGCCACATCCCTCTCCATGGCTTTAACGAACTTCTCGTTAGCGTTCAGTAACTCATGTAGCTCGTCTGGCGCCACGGCATTCTTTTTGAGCCAGCTGACCACATCCAGCGTATCTTTCAAGAAGATAAAATCGTCCCCTACTTTGGAGCTCAGTGGATTGCTGTGCGGAAGCTCTTCAAAGATGTCCCTGAGCATCTCGTACTGCCCCAGCTCGTCGATCTGCTGTAACAACTGCCGGCTGGTAAAGTAGTCCGGATAATGGTTGATAACATCAGCGCCAAAACTATGGAACGTATGGATGGCCACGTGGTAGGCTGGCTGGCCTATAATAGGCACCAAACGCTCTCGCATATTGCGCGCGGCGTTATCGGTGAACGTCAGGCAGAGAATGTTGCCTGGGTTGATATCGCTCTTGCGCAGAATGTTGGCCACACGCATGCTGAGCAGCTGGGTCTTGCCTGTCCCTGGTCCGGCAATAACCAGAACCGGCCCTTCGGTCGTATCGACTGCCTGCTTTTGCGCGGTATTAAGCTGCGCGTATGCTGCCTGAAACCCCTTGTCCATACCATCTATTGTACAGTTACGGCACACTCTACGCCCAGGGCTTTAGGCGCTATCAGTTGCGGAATTTAATAGAGTTAACGATTTTAATGACAGTTGGTACGGTAGCCGAGGCGTTAAAGCCTACCGAATGGCTGTTCTTATCAACGCCCTGCCGTTCACGGAAGCTGACAAGCAGCGTCACACCATTATGCGTTACTGCGTACTGGTCATCGGTAAATGTAGGTGCCTGGGATGCGTTCCTGGTAGCGGTGTCCTGCTGGTAGTACGCTGTATATCCGTTGATCGTCAAGCGCTTCGGTGCTGTTTGTTCGTTACCGAAGCTTGATTTTTTGAGAACGCCTAACGTATTACCCGTCTGAAAGACGATAATCGTCAGGGCATTCGGTCTTTTAGCGCCGGTTAGGGTTGAAGGGGCGTTAGGGGGCGTCAAGCTGACAAGGTCGCTGTTAACCAGAGGGAAAGGCGTGCCGGATTGCATTGGGACTGCGCCGACCCCCCATGCGGAGGGGTACGTTACCATAAACGTTTCGCTGCTGTCGATATACGTTTTGGTGGGTGTCTTTTGCTTGCTACTAAATTTAGGCGGACTGCTGCTATTCGTATGGATGGCCTGGTTGTAGGTACCATTGGCGCTTTGGCTGACATGATGTATGTACCAGCCTATAAGGACGATGGTGACGATGATAATAATGATGAGGATGATTTCAATAGCGCCTGAATGTTTGGTATCGCGACCCGTTTTCATAGCCAAAGGTCACCCCTGTCCAGCTGTTACGGCGCAGACCGGGCAATTATCTTCTGAAATGAACTCGTCAACGAATTGGACTGTAGCTTTGTTCCAAGGCTCTAAGTCGTGGAACCCGACCAGGTCGGCAGCTTCGCGGATGGCATAGCCCAACCAACCGTAAATACGTAGTTTGCCCCAGATAACTGCGGCCCAGCGGGGCCCCGCTGGAATAACCGTAATCGGTTGTTTGGCCTTGTAACTCTTGAATTCTTTACCCTCAGCCCTGCGGCGTAGGTTTCTGGCGACGAATGTTCCGTCGCGCAAAGCCGTCTGGGCCAATCCACTGTAGGGCGTGTTGGCGTTGTCCCCGATAACAAATATATTCGGTTCGGTTTGCAGATATATATCAACCGCAACCTTTCCTCTGCCCATAAGAACAAAGTCATTCTCCTTGAAGAACGGGTTATTCGTAACGCCAGCAGTCCACACTACTGTATGGCTGCGGATCGGCTTGCCGCTAACCTTTAACTCGTTGGCAGTTTCACCCTGCACCAGGCTGCCCAGGTACAGGCGGATGCCTAGTCGCTTGATTTGTCGCTGCACCAAGCGGGAAGTGTCCTGTGGCAGCCTCGGCAACAGGCGCGGCATAGCTTCTATAAGATCTACATGTATCTTACGTTCCGGCAAGTCATGGTTCTTCATAATGTGTTTGAGGTATCCGGGCAGCGCACCGGCCAATTCGATTCCGGTCGGGCCGGCGCCGACAATGACATAATGCAAGTCGGGCCGCCGTTCATCGACCAGTTGCTGATGCAGATGCGACTTAAAGCGCTCAACTTCATCCTGTGTCTTGATGCTATACGAATATTCGGGTAAACCGGGTATGCCAAAATAATTAGTAACAACGCCGAGACCTAGGATCAATATGTCATAAGGATAAGCCTGTTTGCTGGTTGTAGTTATAGTCTTGGATTTGCGGTCCAGTTTCTTTGCGACGCCCTGGACGATATGTACACCTTTGTCCGCAAATATGGTACGCAAAGGGATGCTCGAATTAGCCCGTTTGCTGCCTGTTGCCGTGTGGTATAGCGTCGGATAATACCTGAGTTCGGGGCTCTCGCTCAGTAGCGTTACATCAAAATGCGGGTCTTCGCTGAGTTCCAAAGCCGCCTTGGCGCCGCCAAAACCCCCGCCCACGATTAGTACCCGTTGTTTATTTGCCATGCTGTTTATGATTATACAAGCGGATGCAAATACACATCAAATGTTTTTCCTGTCGTTATGGGGGTGGCTCATAAAGAATAGCGAGTCCAGTATGTTATGGGCCGGTACAAATACTTGCATTTTTTGGCGGTAAGCCCTTAAGCTTAAACAGTATGGACAAAATAATAAGTGATCTAAAAAGAACCGGTTTCCAGGGGGAATGCGATGATTCGCCGACGGCGCTTGACCTTTATAGCCACGATGCCTCAATGTTCGAGCTTCGCCCCCAGCTAATAGCTAAGCCACGCGATGGCCAGGATGTTGAGCGGCTCGTGAAACTAGTCGCCAGCAAAAAAAACGATAATCCGCATCTCAGCCTGACAGCCCGCAGCGCCGGGACCGATATGTCCGGCGGCGCCATTAACGACTCTATTATCGTTGACTTTCGTAAGCACTTCACCAAGATTGAGAAGATAACCTCTACCTCGGCCCAAGCCCAGCCGGGCGTTTTATACCGGGACTTTGAGCCGCAAACACTCAAGCACCATGCTTTGATGCCGACGTATCCGGCTTCCCGCGACCTGGCCAGCATCGGCGGCATGGTGAACAATAATGCCGGCGGCGAAAAGTCACTGGAATTCGGCAAGACTGAAAACTTCGTATCAGAGCTGAAGTTCGTATTCGCGGACGGGGTGGAGCGCACAGTTAAGCCGCTCAAAAGGGCTGAGCTTGAAAAGAAACAAAAGCAAAAAGACTTCGAAGGACACGTGTACCGCGAGCTCTACAACCTAATAGAGGCCAACTACGACAATATCAAAGCAGCTAAGCCGCACGTCAGCAAAAACTCTACGGGTTATTATCTCTGGGACGTTTGGGATCGGGAAACCGGCGTCTTCGACCTGACCAAGTTGATCGTCGGAGCCCAAGGTACGCTGGGCTTTGTAACCGATATCCACTTCCGGCTGGTGCCGGCCCGCAAGCATTCCGGCCTGCTGGTGTTGTTCATGCATGACATCGATGACCTTGGCGAAGTTATTCCAAAAGTCTTGGAATCCAAGCCGGCGACGTTTGAGTCGTTCGACGATGCCACTCTTTGGCTTTCGATTCGCTTCATGCCGAGCTTCCGGAAGTTGCTGGGCTGGAAGAGATTCATGCACTTGCTGGTTACACTGATCCCCGACGGGCTGCAGTTACTCAGGGGAATCCCCAAGCTCATCCTCATGATCGAGTTTAACGGCCAGACCGAGGAGGAAGTCAGGCAGAAAGTCCATGCTCTTCACGGAGAACTCAAGAAGCACCGGGCGCGCTACGAGATTAATGGCTTCGAAGAAGACGCTTCCGAAGGTAAATCAGAAAAATTCTGGCTGATGCGCCGTTACAGCTTCCAGCTGCTCAGAAGCAAAGTCAAAGACAAACACACGGCGCCTTTTATTGACGACTTTGTCGTACCGCCAGAGCACTTAACAGAATTTTTGCCGCAGCTTCGGAAGATCATTAAAAAGTACGACCTGTTCGCGACTATCGCTGGCCACATGGGCGACGGCAATTTCCATGTTATACCGCTAATGAAGTTGGAAGACCCGGAAGACCGCAAGAAACTCCTGCCGGCCATGAAAGCCGTCAACAACCTCGTGCTCAAATACGGCGGTTCGTTGTCCGGCGAGCATAATGACGGCCTGGTGCGTGGCCCCTGGCTTAAGATGATGTACGGCTCGGAGATGTTGAAAATCTTTCAGGAGGCCAAGCACATTATGGATCCGGAGGGAATATTTAACCCGCACAAAAAGGCTACGGCTGATTGGGAATATAGCTTCGGCCACATCCGCGACCACTTCTAGCAACGCGGCATAAGCGTTCTTAAGCGGCCGTTAGGCGTCAGCTTAACCGGGCTGTTTTAGGCATCCTAGATGTCTGTGGCGACAGTGTCAGTCTATATTTTTACTGCGAATAGTCGGGCGGTACATAATTCTCGGCACTACGTTTTCGCCATGGGCATCCGCGGACGTTAATCGTTCAACCCCTTCATAGTCGCCAATGCCAAGTATGGCCAGCCCCAATAGCACGGTTAAAGGCCCAGTGTTCGGGTCAGTAGACAACCCGCTATAGAATTGGCCGAAGCTTTGGCCTACGCCCCAAAAAACCAAGGCCAACACAATACCAAGCCCTATGGCAGTGAAGCGGATGGCCCGGCGCGGCAACAGCACGCCAAACCCGATATATAGCTGAAGTAGTACAAGCAAAACTATAACCAACTGACCACTGTCCTGTACAAAACCGGCAATACCGGAGTCGAGCGAGGCCAGCCAACCAGGAGCGCCTTCCGCCATATTGGCTATCATGGACGAAAGGCTGGCCGCCGTACCCTGCATGGGGGAGATCTGCATGATTGCGCCCCCCAACCAAAGCGCGGCCCAGGCGATAACCAGCCAGTAGGCCGGCCGGTCGTTGAAAACAGAGTGTTTCCCTGGTTTTTTGTTGGCGGGCAACACGGCCAAAGCAATGATCGCATACAACAGCGCGGCTCCGGGAGCGCCTGTTATAAGCGAAGCGCGACTTATGTCGGCAACTCCCCCGAGACCTTCGCCTACATACCAGACCGCCAATGCCCACGCTATGGAACACAGCAATCCTGACCGGGCCGTAGAGCGCCTTAAAATTAGGGTTCCGATGCTTAGCTGGATTAGCGCAAAGAGCGCGCCCCACATTGCCGGGTGCGCGGCAATCATGGTAACGGCAAGGTGCACGGGCGCATGTACAAACATCGGTTGGCCCTGTCCGCTCGGAGCTATAACATCCTGTGCTAGCCGATAGGTGAACATGCGCGGTTGCAGCTGGAACAATCCGTCAACCAGCCACAGTACTCCAAGGACAACCTGTATTTTCCGTCTGGTAATTTTCCGCTTCTTTAGGGTCACGTTACTATCCTCGGCTAGCGCTACAGTAAACATTATAACCGTTAGCTCAATGAATCCTCACGCCAGCTATATAAGCCATGGCTTCATCAAAAGTGCTATAGTGGGAAATAACGGTTGTGTTTATAGGCAGGCCGGGAGAATATGAACAAAAAGGTCAAATTCAGTTTTATTGGGTTGGTGTGCCTGGCTGTGCTTCTGACGGCTGCCTGGTACTTACATCGCACCAACCTGCCGGTGCTTGAGCCTAAAGGCCAGGTAGGCCACCAGGAGCTGGATCTTATAATATTCGGTTCGGTACTATCGCTGGTTGTGATCGTACCGGTCTTCATGCTGCTGTTCACTTTCGCCTGGCGCTACCGCGAGGGTAATCCCAGGGCTAAGGAAAGGTACCGTCCGGAGCTTGACCATAGTATCGCGACCGAGACTATTTGGTGGCTAATACCTTCCGCGCTGATCCTGGTTCTCTCCATCGTTACCTGGAATAGTTCTCATCAGCTGGATCCCTACCGGCCCCTGGCCTCCTCTGCCAAACAGATGAACATCCAGGTCATAGCCCTGGATTGGAGGTGGTTGTTCATTTATCCTGAGCAGCACGTTGCCAGCATGAATTTCGTGCAGTTCCCTCAAAACACACCGGTTGACTTTACGATCACTTCAGATGCCCCTATGAACTCATTCTGGATTCCGCAGCTGGGAGGGCAGATTTACGCCATGCCAGGGATGACTACGCAGCTGCACCTTATTGCCAGCCACCTCGGTGAATTCAACGGTTACTCGGCTAATATCAGCGGTAAAGGCTTTGCAGACATGACATTCGTGGCGAAGTCCAGCACGCCAGGCGGCTTTAATAACTGGGTGCGTACTGTCCGGCAGTCACACCAAAAATTAAGTGAAGAGACTTATAACAAGCTGCTCCAGCCCAGCGAAGACCATTCTGTCATTTATTACTCTAACGTCCAGAACGGGCTGTTTGACGCCGAGGTTATGAAATATATGGTGCCGGGCCTTATGACGGGTACGGACAACCAATTACGAATCACTCAAAGGACGTCTGCCTCGTCCCACCAATCCCATAGTTCTACGTATAAGTCCATGCCGGGGATGAGTACATGATAGGAGCATTTGCCAACATACTCGGCCGGCTCACTCTTAACGCTTTTCCGCATGATCCGATTACCATCGGCGGCGCCGTCTTTATGGTTGGCTCATTCCTGGCAGTCATGGGCATGGTTACGTACTTCAAGCGTTGGAAGTGGCTGTGGAAAGACTGGTTCACTTCGCTTGACCCCAAGAAGATCGGAGTCATGTATATGGTGGTCGCGCTGGTAATGCTGGTTCGCGGCGGCATAGACGCGCTCATGATGCGCGCTCAGCAGGCAACATCCGTCGGGGCCTCGCACGGCATTCTGAGCTCCAACCACTTCCAGCAGGTATTTTCGGCGCATGGCACCATCATGATCTTTTTCGTGGCCATGGGACTGATGTTCGGGCTTATCAACCTTGTACTGCCGCTCCAGTTGGGTGCCCGTGACGTGGCGTTTCCCTTCTTGAACTCCATGGCTTTTTGGCTGTTCGTGGCCGGCATGATACTCGTCAACCTGTCATTGTTTATCGGAGAGTTCTCGGCCGCCGGGTGGCTGGCCTACCCGCCTCTCTCGGAGCTGCACTACAGCCCTGGAGTCGGCGTTGACTATTGGATCTGGAGCCTGCAAATAGCTGGAATAGGTAGTTTGCTGTCCGGCATTAACTTCCTGGTCACGATTTTTAAGATGCGCGCCCCGGGAATGACACTTATGAAGATGCCAATGTTTGCATGGAGCGTCCTGGGGGCGATGACACTAGTTATATTTGCCTTCCCTATCCTTACGGCTACCCTGGCGCTCCTATTCTTGGACCGAATACTGGGTACGCATTTCTTCACAGCCGGCGGCGGCGGTAATGCCATGATGTACGTGAACCTCATTTGGGCATGGGGCCATCCGGAAGTCTATATATTAATCTTGCCGGCCTTCGGGGTATTCTCGGAGGTGGTGGCGACCTTCTCACGCAAAATGCTGTTCGGCTACAAGTCTATGGTGTGGGCCATTTGGGCGATTGTGTTTTTGTCTTTTACCGTATGGCTGCATCACTTCTTTACGATGGGCGCGGGGGCAGACGTGAATGCGTTCTTTGGCATTATGACCATGATCATCGCCATACCGACCGGCGTCAAGATCTTCAATTGGCTGTTCACGATGTATAGGGGCAACATACACTTCGCAACGCCGATGTTGTGGTTCCTTGGCTTTATAGTGCTGTTCACTATCGGCGGCGTTGCCGGTGTTTTGATGGCGGTGCCACCGGCCGACTTCCAGTTCCACAATAGCCTATTTCTGGTTGCACACTTCCATACCATGATTGTGAGCGGCGTCTTGTTCGGGGACTTTGCCGGCATCATGTACTGGTTCCCTAAGGTCTTCGGCTTCAGGCTGAACGAGCGTCTCGGCAAATACGCGTTCTTCTGCTGGTTGGTTGGCTTTATACTGGCTTTTGTCCCGCTGTATATTCTGGGGCTGATGGGTGCGACCAGGCGCCTGGACCATTACAGCGCCTCGCTCGGCTGGCAGCCGTTATTTATCGTAGCCGGAGTCGGGGCGCTAATTATTGCTCTAGGCGTAGCGCTCCAGATCTTGCAGTTTATTGTAAGTTTCGTACTGCGCGACAATACACGTGACAACACCGGTGACCCATGGAACGGGCGCACGTTGGAGTGGTCAACGCCGTCTCCCGCGCCTTTCTATAACTTTGCCCATATACCGGAAGTGAGTACCAAAGACGCTTTCTGGGCAATGAAGCAGCGGCCCAAGAACGAAAAAGATAAGGAGCTGCCGTACCATGATATTGTTTTGCCGCAAAACACAGGTGTTGGGGTATACATTGCGGCGGGTGCGTTCTTGTTCGGGTTCTGCATGATATGGCATATCTTTTGGCTTGCCGCTCTGAGCTTGCTCGGTATCATCATTCTGGCCGTAATCCGGACGTCCCGCGACAGCCACGAGCAGGTGGTCTCTGCCTCCATGGTTGAGCGGATAGAAGCTGAAAGACTACGCGGAGGCGAGGCCGTATGAGCCAAGAAGCCGAAGCAATCGCCATAGAACACCTGCGCCACGACACTGAACGACGTGCCGCCAGCGAGAAGACACTATTTGGATTTTGGGTATATCTGATGACCGACTGCGTACTGTTTGCCAGCTTGTTCGCTACCTACGCAGTATTGCACCACAACACTTTCGGCGGCCCTTCTGGAAAGCAAATTTTCGATATGCCATACGTGCTGACCGAAACACTCCTGCTGTTGACCAGCAGTTTTACCTGCGGCCTCGGCGTATTGTCCGCCCGGCGCAGGGACAAGCGTCTGGTTTTGGTACTTTTCGGGATTACTTTGTTGCTTGGAGCGTCATTTTTGGGTATGGAATTATCGGAGTTCAGGAACCTGGCCTTAGCGGGCAACAGCTGGCGCCGCAGCGGCTTTTTGTCATCGTACTTTACTCTGGTTGGAACGCACGGGCTGCACATTGCCATAGGCCTATTATGGATGGCGGTAATGATGGTCCGGGTAAAACGGGGCCACCTGAGCGATAATATGGTAAAACGGCTTACACTCCTGAGCCTGTTCTGGCACTTTTTGGACGTCATCTGGATATTTATCTTTACAATCGTGTACTTAATGGGGGCATTAGGCGTATGAATGAAGACACGGACATAATACGTAGCCAGCGCCGGCCCGGTAGGGGCGCGTTCATCACTTACGTGACCGGATACCTATTGTCGCTTTACCTGACCCTGACATCTTACCTGTTGGTTACTAGGCACATGGGTACTGCGTGGACGATGGTGTGGTTAATTGTTGGGCTGGCATTGGTGCAGTTCTGGGTTCAGCTCATGTTTTTCCTTCATTTAGGGCAAGAAACGAGACCTCGTTGGCGATTATTAATATTCAGTTTCATGACGCTGGTGGTGCTCATACTAGTGTTCGGCTCTCTATGGATAATGACGAACCTGAATTATCGGATGATGGGCTCACCAGAGAAGATTAAGCAGTACATGCAAAGCCAAGTGGGGCTGTAACCCTTGCTAAAAGCATACTATCGGCTCACAAAGCCAGGCATTATCTACAGCAATGTGTTTACTGCTGCCGCCGGGTTTTTATTCGCGACACGGTGGCACATTAATTACCGGATATTCGTCAGCCTGCTGGTTGGCACTTCGCTGGTTATAGCTTCGGGGTGCGTCTATAATAATTACCTGGACCGTGAAATTGACAAAAAAATGGCCCGGACTAAAGGTCGGGCGTTGGCTAGCGGACAGGTTCCGCCCAAGCATGCCCTGATATACGCTACCGTACTCACTGTAGCCGGCTTCACAACCCTGGCTTTGTTCACCAACTACCTGACCGTAGGTGTCGGCTTGGTCGCATTGGTTGACTACGTAGCCCTATACGGCCTGGCCAAACGCTACACTAGTTATGGTACGCAAGTCGGGAGTATAGCCGGCGCCGCCTCCATAGTGGCAGGCTACACGGCTGCTACGGGTCGCCTTGACCTCGAAGCCCTTCTGCTATTTGCAATCCTGGCAGTTTGGCAAATGCCGCATTTTTATTCAATAGCGCTATACAGGTCCACCGATTACAGCGCTGCGGGTATACCGACACTGCCTTCTGCCAAAGGACCGGCTGTGGCCAGGCGGCACGTCCTTATGTATATTACTGCCTTTATTCTTCTAATGGTATTGCCCGCCATGCTTGGATACACCGGATACGTTTATTCAATTGTCATGGTCGGACTGGGCCTGTACTGGCTTTGGCTTGGATGGAATATCATAAGCATCAAAAACAGCCGGGAATGGGGACGCCGGATGTTTCTTTACTCTTTGGTAGTCATAGTTTCGCTATCCGTTATGTTGGCTGTGGGTCCGTTATTGCCATAGTTCACCCTAACTATTAAGCTAAAGTTAATGTTCGCATAGTTATGATAAAAACGCTATAATACTATTCACTCAATGTTACAAAAAAGCCGCACCATTCCCATTGCTGATCGTGCCGCAGGCAGGCGGCCTATTCAGGACGTTGGCACCGCCAAGAGACAGGCCGGACAGTTTCCGGGAGTCGGTATGACACTGCGAAGCTACCAGTACGACCCTACGGATTACCACGGAAAGCCAACTGGTAATGTCGTGGTCCATAGCCGTTGGCGGCGTTTTCGGGAAAGGGTTACGCCCAAACGCGTTTTTTTGACGATTCTGGTGCTGGCGATTGCGTTCGGAGCCTGGGTCGGCGGAGATTTCCTCTATAATGCGCACAAACTATTCGGTGGTAATATATTCGGTATTTTTTCAACTACCAAGCTCAAGGGCGAGAGCACGGGACGGGTCAACATTCTCCTGGCGGGCAATTCAGCCGACGACCCAGGCCATGGCGGAGCCAATTTAACCGACTCCATTATGCTTTTAAGTATCGACACCAAGAACAACAAGGCCTTTATGATGAGTATACCCCGGGACTTGTGGGTTCACATTCCAGGATATGGCTACCAAAAGATTAATGACGCATACGTGGTCGGCAAAACCAATAACTTCAGCGCGCCGGGTTACCCGAACGGCGGCATGGGAGAGCTGGAGCAAGTCGTATCGCAGGACTTTGGCGTGCCGATAGATTATTACGCATTAATTGATTACGCGGCTATACGCGACGCCGTGAATGACGTCGGCGGCATCAATATCGACATCCAAAGCTGTGACTCGCGCGGCCTGTACGATCCGAACAGGGATTATGCAACCGGTGGTCCCCTTGTGAACCTTTCAAATGGCTGGCACCACCTTGATGGCGAGCAGGCGCTTGACTTAGCCCGGGCGCGCGGCGACCCGTCGCCGTACGGTATTGCCTACGGATTTTGTGCGAGTGACTTTACCCGCACTGCAAACCAACGAAAGATGCTGGTCGCGCTTAAAAGTAAAGCAACAGGTATTGGCGTACTTGCCAACCCAGCAAAGCTTAGCAGTTTGTTTAATACCGTGGGCAATCACGTCAAAACCGACCTCAACCTGAGCGACATACACAGGCTATACGACCTTACCAAAAACATTAAAAGCAGCAACATACAATCCCTCGCCTTAGACAATGCCAACGGCCAGAACCTTTTGGCGAGCTATAGTGCACCGGACGGTGAATCGGCACTTATACCCGCCACCGGTATTAATGACTATAGCGCCATTCAAGCTTATATCAGGCAGCTGGTCTCTTCTAACCCCGTGGTCCAAGAGAATGCCAATATCGTTATCCTGAACGGTACCAGCAAGAACGGCCTGGCAGCCAACGTCAAGCAACAGCTTACGCTGGATCAGATGGACGTTACGGCAATCGGCGACGCGCCCAATCCGCAAACAAGAACTGTCATTATTGACGAGTCGTCTGGCAAGAAACCGGCGACCAAAGCCGCACTTATAAAGCTCTTTGGAAATAATGTGACAACCAGCACGCAAGCCCTAAATGGCCTAAATTACAACGCTGATTTTGTCATAATACTCGGCAGCGACCAGGCCAATACTGGTACTGCGGGCACAACGCCGTCCGGTTGAACGAACTTTTGTCGTGACCTAGCCACGATTGTTTGAGGCAAGAGGCGTATAATGATTGGCATGGGAAACCAAGTGGCAACCAACTATTTCCATGTCTTCTTGGAGAGGCATCCTACGCGCACTTTCAAAAAGCGTGAGATTATTGTTTTTCAGGGCGAGGCCCCGCGTTACGCATATATTATCAAAAAGGGCACTGTCAAAGCTTATAACCTAAGTGTTACAGGTGACGAAAAGCCTGTGGCATTCTATCAGATTGATAATGTTTTTCCGGCTTCGTGGGTATATGGAAAGACGTCTGGCGCTACGTTTTATCACGAAGCATTCACCCCTGAGGTGGAGGTTTATATTGTTGATAGGGCTGAGTTTGTCAGTTTCATAAAAAGAAGTCCAGAGCTTCTGTACCAGGAGCTTGACCGGCTGCTAGTCGACCAAATGGGGAGCTCCATAAGGCTAAATGCCCTGCAGCAATCCAGAGCCAGCGATAAACTACTCTATACCCTGCATTACCTGGCGTTGTCGCATGGACGGCCCATTGAGCGCCATGTCGTAGAATTAACTCTCGATTTAACACATCAGGATTTTGCCAACCTGACAGGCCTCACAAGGGAAACCGCCGCGACTGAGCTGAACAAGCTTAAGAAACTTAAGGTAATAGAATATGGCAAACATCTTCCATACCGTATTAACTTGTCGCGCTTAATGCAGTTGCT
Source organism: Candidatus Saccharimonadota bacterium (assembly GCA_027315225.1). Classification (GTDB taxonomy): domain Bacteria; phylum Patescibacteriota; class Saccharimonadia; order Saccharimonadales; family UBA4665; genus DAHUYJ01. Next base: position 14,946 of record DAHUYJ010000020.1, read on the forward strand.
AAATGACGAGTTCGTCGCCGATATGGAACTTACTATGCTGGCTACTTGACGTTAGCTGTTTTTTTGACGGCTAACGTATCCTTCACCACTCGCGCGAGGTTATGGGGCGCGGTCCAGGATTTGATAATACACCTATGGGCTCCGAGCTTGTACGCTTCGGTAACTTCAGGAGAATTCTCCATGTTCGTGAATATAAGGACTTTTACGTCTTTATTTCTCTTTTTCATGGCGTTCCAATTCTGAAGAAATTCCAATCCGCCCATCACTGGCATAAGCAAGTCCAACAAGATGAGGTCGGGCTCAAAGTCGTTTAGCTTTTCCAGCGCTTCCTTACCATCAAAAGCCTCAACAACATCATGGCCTTCATGCCTGAGGATAATACAATACGCCTTGTTCAAGTCGTGATCATCTTCTACTACCAATATTCGCGCCACTACTACATCTCCGTTTAACGGTGCATCTTATTTATATCATACTAAGGCCTACGGGCGTAGCGGATATCTCACATAACTATTATTACGGAGATAAGAATCACTGAAAGGTTTCGGCGGGACGTATTTTTTTAGGTAATTTTTTATAACGCGGCAAGCTGACAAAAAACGTAGTGCCTCTTTCCTCGTCACTAACAAACCATATCTTTCCGTTCAGCGCGTCAACAAGTCCCTTAACCAAGTACAGGCCTAGTCCTGTACCCGTTGTTTCGCGCTTGACAATATTGTGTGCCCTGAAGAATTTGCTGAATATCTGGTCCTGGGAATATTTTGGTATTCCCCACCCGGTATCTACTATTTCGATCATGACATCATTCTTACGGGGACGGACAATCATTTCAACAGCTCCACCGCGCGGCGTGTATTTAATAGCGTTTGAGACCAGATTAGTAATAACCTCCTTTATAATAAGGGAATCCGTCCTTAGGCTGGTGCTATTATTGCTGCTTTTAATTGTCGCAGATAATGAGATTGACTTGTCCCGAGCCATTAATGCCAGCTCCTTTACTACCTCGTCAGTTAACCTGTCTATACGGACCATCCTGGGCCGTACATCAATAGCGCCGTTTTCTATACGGGTGACATTTAGCAGGGTACTGATTAGCTCATTCATTCGATTGGTAGCCCCGATAACGTGGCTCAAGGCCTGCTTTTGCTCAGGGTCAAGCTTACCCATGTATCCGTCATACAGCATAT
>DAHUYJ010000021.1 GCA_027315225.1 Candidatus Saccharimonadota bacterium
AAGGCCGAAAAGCTCAGCGCCAAAAGACTGCCGGCCAAAAGTGTTGATCTAATGGCAGAACTGTCCGGAGGCGACGCCCGTGTAGCGCTTGGCAATCTGGAACTGGCTGGGCAGCTGGCCGGACGCGGGACCATCACTCCAGCTATCGTGGAGACCGCCGCACAGAGCAAAGTCCCAGGCTACGACAAAAAGGGCGAGACGCACTATAACGTGATCAGCGCCTTCATTAAGTCGATGCGCGGCGGCGACGCCACTGCGGCGCTCTACTACCTGGCGCGTATGCTGCAAGCCGGCGAAGACCCCAAGTTTATCGCCCGGCGCATGGTGGTTTTTGCCAGTGAGGATATCGGCCTGGCTGCACCAGCCGCACTCAACTTGGCCGTTTCCACCTTCTTGGCGGTGGAGCGTATCGGCTTGCCGGAGGCGCAGTACAACCTGTTCCACTGCGCGACAGTGATGGCCAAAGCGCCCAAATCAAGGCAAATCACGAGCGCCATGGGCGCGGCGCAAGGCGCCGCGCGCGACTACCCCGACCTGCCCGTACCGCTGCAACTGCGTAACGCACCGACCAAGCTCATGAAAGACCTCGGCTACGGCAGCGGCACCAAATGGGAGGCCGGCTTTGTCCATCCCAAAGGCTTTCTGCCCGACGAGCTCCAGGATCTTGATTTCTTTAAACGCTAGCTTACGTGCTCAGCCAGAAAGCCCAAGGCGCGCTGCCAGGCGTCACGCGCGGCCGCTTCGTTATAGGCAAATGGATTGGTGTCGTTGAAGAAGGCATGTCCGCAGTCCGGATAGACCTGAGCCGTAAAGTCCACACCAGCCTCCTGCATACGCGCCTTGAGGTCGGGCAGCTTGGCGACCAGCGCCTCGTCTTTTTCGCCGAAGAACGCCAGCACCGGACACTTGATTGCGCGCAGCTCGTCGGCCGGCTGGTCGGCATGCCCATAAAACGGTACCGCCGCCTTGAGCCGCGGTTCAGCCACAGCCAGGTTATAGCTATACGTACCGCCAAAGCAATAGCCGGCGATCGCGACATTCTGCCGCGTGTCGGACTGTCCGTATAAATAATCAAAGCATTGCTTGACCTTGCCGAGTGTCTTCTCGCCGAAGTCCGGCGCCTGCAATGGCGCCATCAGTTCGCGCAGTTTGGGCTGCACGGCGCTGCGCTTTTCGGGGTCGAAGAGGTCGCGCTGCAGCTCGGGCGTAACGTGCTTGGCAATCTCGGTCTCGCTTAGCAGGTCGGGCGCGATCACATGATAGCCCTCTCCCGCAAACCGTTCGGCCACGTCTTTGATATGGTCGGTAAGTCCCCATACTTCATGAATTACTATTAACCCGCCCTTGCATTCACCGTCTGGCAGTACTTCGTAGGCGGGGATGCCGTCCTGTAGTTGAGCCATATTTCCCATTGCTCTATTTTAGCATGCGACTCAAAGCGGATATTATCCAGGCAGATGTTGTTAGTAGCTACTGTATAATTACTTGATGCCCATAAGTTCGGTTGAGGCGTTTATAGAAAACGTGCAGGCCTTTGACGAGCGTGAAGCTCATCTTATAGACAGTCATTTTGACAGTCCAGCGCTCGCCGGCCTGGAATATGGTGACAGGTTGGATTCCGCGATAGCCGCAGCACACGAAGAACTCGCGCCAAATGTGATCGGCGGCTCGACATTTGGTTATCAGGTTGCCCGCGACGCGCTCAGGTGGATGCGTTACCACAACGCCGGCCTGGACGACAACCTGCGCGGCACCAGGAGAACCGATCCGACAAGAGGCAGCCGCGAGAAGTATGGCAGCAGAGACGATCAAAAAATATCGGCGAACATGATCGATTCGCTCAACCCGCTGTACTTCAGTTTATTCGCGACACTGGAGAAAACACGGGTCAGCCGCGAACGAGCTGCCGGCCACGCTATTGACATACCACCTGTCCAGTTAGAACGGGACTACGCCCTAAGAGGCTTAATGAACGCTTGCGATAGGGTCTTAGAGGGGTCTGATGCCATTCATGTAGGCGCGGAACGTTTTGCCTTTGTCGAGATTAAGCCTGCCGAAAGGCCAGTAGGACGCTCCTGTTTTTACATTAATAGACAGGCGGCGGCCGATGATCTAGCGCCATCAAAAGATGGTCCTAACCTGCTTTACGCGCTGGAAGCGCTTGGCACTAAAGACCCGTCGACCGCCGACGCCGAGAGTCAACGACCCTCGTTCTTCGCGTATCGGATGCTAGAAGATCTGGACAATAATATAAGCTTCATCGGCCCACGGCCAAGCGCACACTTTTTGATGCAGCTTGTCCAGGAAATAGCGCCGACGGGCAATAAAGGATACGTCTTTTCACGCCCCAGCCGCGTTTTATTCCCGTCCTCCGAAATAACGGCGGCCGATGCGACACAAGGAAACCTGCCTGCGCCCCGGACCTGATTTCCAGGGGTGATTATTAGTTTTAGGCTTTGACCTGCTCCCAGGGCAGGTTAGGCTTGCCGAAGTGGCCGTAAGCGCTGGTCTGGGAATAGATCGGGTGGCGCAAGTCCAAGGTGTCGCAGATGCCTTTGACTGAAGTATCAATCAGCTTGTTTTTGAACTCGTGCAGCTCTTTTTCGCTAACCGTGGCCGTGCCGAACGTGTCAATGGTTTGCATGAGCGGCTCGCGCTTGCCGATAACGTAAGCCAGGCCGACCTCGCACCGTTCAGCCAGTCCGCCGGCGACGATGTTCTTGGCGATGTAGCGAGCCGCGTAGGCTCCGCTGCGGTCGACTTTGCTGGGGTCCTTGCCGCTGAAAGCGCCGCCGCCGACACGGGCGTAGCCGCCGTAGGTGTCGACCACGATCTTGCGGCCGGTCAGGCCGGCATCACTCTCCGGACCCGGAATGTGCCACAGGCCGGTACCATTAATGATGATATCGTCGTCTTCCGGCATGTCGAACTTATAGTGTCCCAGCACGGGCTTGACTAGGTGTTCGATGGCCTCGGCCCGAACTTGTTCGGCGCTGGTCTGTTCGTTATGTGCCAGTGCCAGGACCAACTTGGCGACACTGACAGGTTTGCCGTTTTCATAATGCACAGTCACCTGGGCTTTGCCGTCAGGCCGCAACCACTGCAGCTCTTTGGTCTCGCGGGCTTCGTCGATCCTACGGGTCAGCGCGTGGGCCATGGCAATCGGCAGCGGCATAAGCTCCGGCGTTTCCTGGCAGGCAAAACCGAACATCATGCCCTGGTCGCCGGCCCCGTCCTGGTCGACGCCCATGGCAATCTCCGGCGACTGCTGGTGGATATCATTACTGAACTCCGACTCAATGCTAAAGCCCCAGGCCGGTTCGGTATAGCCAAGCTGCTTGACCTTCTCGCGCACTATGCGCTCAAAGTTGAGGTCAGCCTTGGTCTTGATCTCGCCGAAGAGCGCGATCTTATTGGCGCCGGCTACGGTCTCAATACCGGTCCGGCTGTGCGGGTCTTGCTCCAGCGCGGCGTCCAGAATGGCGTCGCTAATCGCGTCGCAGATCTTGTCCGGGTGACCGGCACACACTGATTCACTGGTAAAGTAATCGATTATCTGAAAGCCGTCTGACATGAAAAAATCCTTTCTGCGTTTGGCGTCATCATTGCCCGGCGAGAAAGGATATTTAGTCGAAACATATCTTTCCCGTACGGGCTAGACGTAGCACCTTGCATTTAACCGGCAGGTTGCTGGCGGGTCAACGAGCTAGATCTCTGGCCGCGCTCTTTATACTTAACAAATTGTTAATGCACGTATTGTACCACAGAGCGTCCGAGTCACAGCTGCCGTTGTTGCGATATTAAATTACTAATAGGGGCGGTTTTGCTCGAAGTCTTCAGACCACTGTCCCCGGGAGGCCAGGGAGTTGGCCTTGCCGCGGTGGAGGTAGGCCATGGCGGCCTTTTCTTTGTCGCCTTCAGCCCAGAGCTTGAGCACCGGGTTTTGGATGGCGCGGCTGTAGCTGAAGGTCAGGCCCCATGGCGTGTTGCCGATCTTGTTCATGGCGTCCAGGTGAGCGGTGGCTTCTTCTTCGCCCTGTCCGCCAGAGAGGAACACTACGCCGCCGACGTTATGAGGGACGTGCTCGATCAGGCACTTGACGGTTTGTTGGGCAACGGTCTGAACGTCGGCCCGGTCGCTAGCGTCTTTGCCGGACAGCACCATGCTGGCCTTAAGAATGGTGCCTTCAAGCATCACGCCTTGGTCTTTAAGAGAATGGAACAATGCCTTTAAGGTTCTGCCCGTAGCTTCGTAGCAGCGCTCTATGGAATGGTCGCCGTCCAGCAACACTTCCGGTTCGACTATAGGTACTATGCCGGCTTCCTGGGCCAGAGCCGCATAGCGGGCCATGGCGTGGGAATTAGCATGCAAGCAGGCTTCGCTGGGCAGGTCATCGCTCTGAATCATAATTACGGCCCGCCACTTGGCAAACCCGGCGCCCATCTCCGCGTATTCGGCAAACCGTTCGCGCAGGCCGTCCAGGCCCTCGGTTACCTTCTCGCCCTGATGCAGCGCCAGGTCTTTGGCGCCCATGTCGACTTTGATACCGGGAATAATTCCCTTTTGCTTGAGTACTTCGGCAAACGGCGTGCCGCTATCATCCTTTTGGCGTATGGTTTCGTCATAGAGGATGACACCGCTAAGAAAGCCCTCGATACCGTCGGTCGTCAGTAGCAGCTGCCGGTACTGGCGACGGTTTTCTTCTGTGGTTTCCAGGCCGACGGCCTCAAAACGTTTATTACAGGTATTGCTGCTTTCGTCGGCGGCTAGTAAGCCTTTGCCGGGAGCCATCATAGCATTGACAGTGTTTTTGAGTTGGTCTTCGTTCATGAAGCCTCCTTAATGATTTTTTTGTTTCCTATTATCAGCGCTACGCGTTCGTGCAATTCACGCGGAATAATATCCATTATAGCAGTGCCGTCCGTAGAGACAGCTGCGCCGCCAGCTTGTTCAGCCAGCATGGCCATCGGTTTGGCCTCATAATTAAGCCGTAGCTTGGGCTTGTAATTCTTCTTACCCGAGGTGTCGACCGCCGGAAAGACCAGTACCCCGCCCTTGATCATGTTGCGGTGAAAATCCCCCACCAACGAGCCGATCCAGCGCAGCTTGTCGGTTCGTTCGCGGATTATTTTGAGTGCCTTTTGGTCCTTTTCTGTGATGTACGGTGCGTAGGCTTCATTAAAACTATAGTACGGGCTGGCGTCCGGGATCTTGACGTGCGCGTCGCTGAGCAGGAACTCGCCCAGATCAACATCCAGGGTGAAGGCGTGCACGCCATCTCCCCAGCTGAACACCAACATGGTGCTGGAGCCGTAGAGAATGTAGCCGGCCAACACCTGGTCGCGGCCGGGTTGCAGGAATTGCCGCTCGTCGCCGGCCGGGACCTTATCGAGCTTTTTGTGCACCGAAAAGATAGTCCCGATCCCGGCGTTGACATCGATGTTGCTGCTGCCGTCCAGCGGGTCGAAGGCGATGACGTAGTTAGCGCCGGGGTTTTTTAGGTCCACCACCTCGTCCTCTTCCTCGCTGGCCATGGCCGCGAACAGCTCCGTACTCCCGAGATAATTTTTGCAGAGGTCGTTGGAGTAAACATCGAGCTTGGCCTGGGCCTCATCCTGCACGTTGGTGGTGCCGGCCAGTCCGCGCAGGTCGGTCAGCCCCGCCCGGTTGGTGCGGGCTGAAATCAGCTTGCCGATGGTCGCGATATCGGCCATCATCATAACCAGCGCATATTTTTCGGGATGGTCTCTGAGTTCATTAAGTAAGAACTGCTGCAGGGTTTGAGTCATCATGCAACTTCATTATATGGCATTTTTTTGCTATAATCACCCCCGAACGTTGGGGATTAGCCAAGCGGTAAGGCAACGGGTTCTGGTCCCGTGATCGGGGGTTCGAATCCCTCATCCCCAGCCAGGCTTGTTTTAAGATGAGCGGATGAGAACCCGAGGGGTTCGGCGGACGAGGAGCGCAGGTCAAGAATGTGCTTGCATATTCTTGCCGAGCACCGCATGAAGGAGTGCGGCCATAGGCCGCGCGATATCCCTCATCCCCAGCCAAAGTCTTAAATAAATGTATTGACTAATGTATTATAACAACATTATAATACAGACATGATTCAAAGTACTCAAAAGATTATTAAGATTGGATCAAGCGGCGGAGTTACTATTCCCGCAAAAGACCTAAAACAGCAGAATATAAGTATTGGAGACGAGGTTGAAGTCATTGTTCGCCCAATTAAAACTAAGGATAGTGAAAATAGCGAAGTAATATCAGCTGCTAAAAAAATCCTTGACGAGTATCGCCAAGATTTTGTAAATCTTGCTAAAAGATGAACACCCTAGACCTAGAACAATTACTGCAGCTACATGCTTTAGTGATTGAAAGTACTGGCGGAAGTCCAGGTTTACGTGATCTAGGAAGACTCGAAGCAGCACTTGCTGCACAAACTCAGAATGTATTTGGCGAAGAACTATATCCATATGTTACTGATAAAACTGCTGCAATGATTAGAGGCATCATCGCTTATCATGCTTTTGTAGATGGTAATAAGCGTACTGCAATGCTTGCCGGGCTGACACTACTAAAAATTAATGGGTTGACATATAGTTTTGCTCAAGGAGAAATTGAAGACTTTGCGGTAACAATAGCTACAAGAAAACTGGACGTTCCTCAAATTGCAGCTTGGCTAAATTCGCACTTAAAATAAGTTTAACACTGCACATAATGGCCAGCCAATTTGGTAATATATAACCACAGTGACTTCTTAAGTTCGAGAATTGGACTATAGTCTATAAAAAGCCTAGGCATCGTTTATTTCTGATACAATTACAACATGTTTAAAGTTATCGGCGCTTTAGGCTTGGTTTTAATCTCGATTGGGATTATTACAAAGCAGAGGAAACGACAAGATGTCTTGTATATCGTTGGGGGGGGTGTGTTTAGAGGTTTACAGCATCCATTTAAAAGATGTCATTTTTGTCATTCTTCAAATAGTCTTTACTTTGTCAGCAACCTACGACTTAGCAAAACTTATGAGGTCAACAAAGCCTTCACCCTAGCCATTGACGAGGGGTCAATAGTAAGACCCAAAGTTCGAAAATCGGATCATAGCCCCATCTGTATATACAGGCAATAAACTATAGAGCCGGGCAAAATGTACTGGAGCCTGCTACTGTCCTACAAAAGTAAGTGCGTATCCAACCTTACCGGCCCGGCCGGTGCGGCCAATGCGGTGCACGTAGTCGTCATACGACTGAGGCAAGGAGTAGTTAATGACATGGGTGATGTCGGACACGTCAAGCCCGCGGGCAGCAACGTCAGTTGCTACCAACACGGTAATCTCGTTTGTCTTGAACTTTTTAAGGACGCGCTGCCTTTGCGATTGCGTCTTACCGCCGTGGATCGAGTCGACCGAGAAGCCCCTGGAAACAAGCTCTTTGGACAGTCTCTCCACGCTGCGGTGAGTGTCGTCAAAAACCAGCGCCTTGGCTGTTTCGTTCTGAGTCAGAATATCGTGCAATCGATCTATCTTATTCTCGCTGCCAGCGAAGTTGACCACGTTTTGGTCGACATTGTCGCTGGTTTCGCCGGATTTAACCGATATATGGACTGGGTCTTTTGAAAAGTTCTCAATAATGCCCTTAACTCTGGCGTCCAACGTCGCTGAGAAGTAGAAGCTTTGGCGTGACGGATTAGTATGGCCCAGTATGTGCGTAATATCGTGGACAAAACCCATATCCAGCATACGATCGACTTCGTCCAGTACGACTACATCGCAGTCAGAAATATTGAGTGAACCGCGCTCCAGGTGATCCTTAATCCTGCCCGGCGTACCAATAATGATCCTGGGGCTATACCGCAAGTCTCTGAGTTGGGGGCCCATGGGAGTGCCGCCGATCAAGAGCGCGCCGTCAAGGCCGCTGCCTTTGCCTATGGTGCGGAACTGCTGTTCGATCTGCTCCGCGAGCTCTCGGGTCGGAGCCAGGATAATCGCCTTGCTGTCAGTCTTGGCGAGCAGGCGGTTAAGGACTGGGACGGCAAACGCTGCCGTCTTACCGGTGCCAGTGTTGGCAATACCGACAATATCTTTGCCGGCCAAGCCGTGCGGTATGGCCTGGTCTTGTATCGGCGAAGGGTTCTCAAAATTCATAGCCGACAGGTTGCGCTGAAGAAGCGCATCTAAAGCAAAATCCGAGAAGCTATGCATCGGGACATAGGCCTCCTCAGAAGCACGCTTGGCGCTTTTGATAAACTTTGAAGGGTGAATATAGGCTTTCTTGGGTTGCCGCCCTTTGTTTTGGAAACGGTTACGGTTATACGATTGATTAAATGATTTACGCGATGGGCCATTACGGCTAAAGCGATATGACTGTTTTTGCGCCATAAAAAATGAATCCTTTGCCTTTAGTTATGTAGTCGACTGTTTACAATGAAACGTCGAGTCATACACTATGGGCTCATGGTTCATCAGAAACAATTACCATAATTTTAGCACAATTAGTCTGGATAGGCAATACGGGTTACGGGCGGCCTATTGCAGGCGGGCCTAGTAAGGGCAGTTTTTGGTTACAGACTTGGACTGAATGGTTCGGGCATCGTGAACAAGCGCGTGCGTTTTCCAGTATGTTTTGCTGTCTGCTGTCTCGTCCTTGGCCCCCGGAAACGCCGGGCAGTACGGCCCTATCCAGGTATCACTGACCTCATAATTGCCCTCTTCATCTTGTTCTACTATTACGGTCAGCGTATTACTCGGCTGGGGGTACCGGTTTTTAGCAAAGCGTGAGAATGCTTCGGTCTTTACCGGCTGAGCGTAGTAGATATTGTCATTGCTACCCGTCGACACAATATCGGTGGTGCCGATATTCCGACCCATATCGTGCTCGATTATAATCCGCCCGCTGCCCAGTTTTCGTGAAGTCACCAGCCTTTTTATGAGACCCATAACGTAGGGACGCCGGCTTAAATAGTGCCCGGCTGGTGAAGAAATAAGATTAACATAAACCTCGTGATTTTTATCAATTTCAGTAATTACAAATTTATACATAAGTCACATCTCTATCTTAAGTATACGCCTCCAAGGCGTCATGAGCACCATCGCATGCGCATAAGGCTATAGGCATGCTATACTTACACATAAGCAAGTGGTTACTATTACCTCTCCGTTGTCATCATTAGTCCTTTAGGCTATACATCATCGTGAGCAGCAATAATGAGCGCAAGCGATATTATATAAGAAAGGACTAAAAGTATGGCAATGAAACTCTACGTTGGCGGCCTGGCTTACAGCGTCACCGATCAGGAACTCCAAGACTTCTTCGCTACAGAAGGCAAGGTTGTAAGTGCAGTCGTTATCAAGGATAAGTTTAGCGGCCAATCAAAGGGCTTTGGTTTCGTTGAGATGGAAGATCTCAAGGAAGGCCAGAACGCCATTAAGTCATTGAACGGTAAAGAGCTCAATGGACGCGCGGTTATGGTTAACCAGGCGCGCCCGCAAGAAGACCGGCCGCCCCGCCGCGACTTCGGCAACGACCGCAACCGACGGCGATACTAGCCAGTAGTAGTTTAGGCCGGGTTCTTTGCCGGCGGCATCGATATGATCATAACCGGCATCCACAACTTGTTATAGTCTCAAGCTTGGTATGATTAAAAGGATGCCTGAAACTAACAGCAAGCTATTGTCCGCGTGGCGGTTTATAGTCTGGTTCGGTATGGTCAGCCTGTTCGCGGACTTTGTGTACGAAGGCGCACGGGCAGTGACCGGGCCGTTCATGGCGCACCTGGGCGCATCCGCGGTTCTGGTCGGTGTCATCACCGGCTTAGGCGAAGCTTTGGCACTCGCAGGCAGGCTGGTAACCGGACCGTTGGTGGACAAAACCCGAGCCTACTGGCCGCTCGCCATACTCGGCTACTTGCTGACTATTCTATCCGTGCCGCTGTTGGGTATAGCAGCCTCCGTACTCGTAGCATCAATATTAGTCATTGGCGAAAGGGCCGGCAAAGCCATCCGTAGCCCCGGCAAGGACGTCATGCTGTCTCACGCGACTGCCGGCATGGGGCGCGGTAAGGGCTTCGCGGTTCACGAAGCGCTTGATCAAGTTGGCGCGGTTGTCGGACCGTTGACGGTCGCGTTAATATTGGCCCTAACCCATAACGACTATCACTGGGCGTTTTCCGTACTGGCATTCCCCGGCATCATAGCCCTGGTAATTTTAATTAAGTTACGCGCCCAGGTACCGGACCCATCGGTATACGACCGTAAAACAAGCAAAACGTTTACACTTGATGCCGGCAGTATCTGGTCGTTCCCCAAGGAGTTCTGGACATATCTGGGGTTTACCTTTTTGGCTACGGCCGGCTATGCGACATTCGGCGTTCTTTCGTACCATTTAGTTAAGCAGCATGTGGTGGCTACTCCTATAGTGCCGATTATCTATGCCGCGACCATGGGAGCGGCCGCGGTGATGTCGCTGCTATCCGGGTGGCTTTATGACCGTGTCGGCCGGCGCAGCCTGGCGTTGGTGCCAGTGCTTACTGCCCTTGTGCCGCTATTGGCGTTCAAACTTAGCCCCTGGCTAGCAGTAGCGGGCATACTGATCTGGGGGTTGGTGATGGGCATTCAGGAATCAACCATGCGGGCGGCTGTAGCGGATATTATTCCCGCTCAAAGACGCGGCACTGCGTACGGGGTTTTTGCGCTAGGCTTTGGCATCGCCAGTTTGATCGGCGGCGCTACTATCGGCTACTTGTACGACCGGTCTATACATGAACTGATCTCTGTCGTTCTGGTAATAGAAGCCGCCGCTTTTGTCTTCTACCTGGCCACCCAGTTTACTACGACATGATACCACGGATCCATGATAGCCTTTTGTTCACGCTGCCAGTGAATCGACCACTGCCTTTATAGCCGCCGACTGACGCGGCAGCTGTGGCCCTATACCCATGGCATGGCCGTCCCGGGGCCACACGCTCCAGTCCATGCGATCTCCGTAGACTTCAACCAGCTGCCCGACTTGGTGTTCTATCCTTCGCCAACGCGTCACTTTATCGAGGCCGCTGCTTACCAATTGCGCTTGCATGTAAGGATTAAGGTCCATGGCCCGCTCAATAGCGGCGAAGCCGTTGCCGGCCGAAAGCGGCGAGCTGCCGAATAGCCAGGCAAGGTAGGACGGCTCATCTCTGAAGATCCGGTAGTCGTTTACGACAGGATTATGTCCGCCATGAAAGCCCTGCCGTTGCATGTCGTCTTGAAAGCCCTGCATGGCCTTATCGAGTTTTTGGTTAGCCGTACCTCGGTGATATTTATATTGCAGGAGGTAGCCGTCCACGATAAATGCCAACGCGGTTGCTATACTTGGGCGCTTATCCAGACCCGCCATATTAAAGCCGACGAGAGCCATTGGTTCTATGCCTAATTCCTTGGCCTTGACAATAAAGTCCGGTAACAGTCTGGCTCCCGCGGATTGGCCCGAACCCATAATCTGATTGACGCCCGGTAAGCGCGTTCTTGCCGCTACAGCCTGCGAACCGGCCACTAGTCCTACCTGCTTGTCCTTAAGTATTTCGCGGCGCTGCCCTGCCGTCAGCGGATCCGACCCGCCATGGGCCGGAATATTAATGACCAACACTGGGTTCTCAGGGTTGGCAGCCGCTAATTGGTAGCCTGTATATCGCTGGGCTGGGCCATTGAGATCTTCGAACATACCGGTGAGCCACACTATCGCCAAGCCTGTCGTGTAATCTCTATTAAAGTGGAGCCCGGAAAGCCGCTGGCCATGCTCGCCTTTTAGCGTAACTACTTCCGCAGCCTCGCGGAGCGCCGCCTCCTGCCGATCCCCTTCGAAGTAAAAGGGGCTAACGCGCTCAGCGCTAAACGTCTTCGCATCCAAAACCATGTATTATTAATATAACTGCTTGTACTATTTTACAAGTTCATGTTGGTGATTACGCTACGCTGGTTAGGATTCATCCGGCCTTGCGGCACGCGTATAATAAATATATAAAGGAAGGGCTTTATGACAGATGACATTTCGGCGGCACAAGCCGGCATTGTGCAGATCGGTGATTTGACAGTAAACAGGCTGGGGTTGGGCACCAACCGCATCAACGATAACGATCAATCCCGGCAGCTGCTGAGGCGCGCAGTTGAGCTCGGCGTAAACTTTATTGACACGGCGCATCGCTATCAGGGCGGGGCCAGTGAAGCAACGATTGGCAGCACCCTGGCGCCGTATCCGGATGGCCTTGTCGTGGCCACAAAAGGCGGCTGGCAGGAAACGCTGCCCAGTGAGCTCCGCGGACAGCTGGAGGACAGCCTGCGGCGGCTCCGTACAGACTGCATCGACCTGTATCAACTACACCGCGTCAACCCGGACGTGCCGATCGAAGAAAGCGTCGGGATGCTCAAGCTTTTTCAGGAAGAAGGCAAGATCCGGCATATCGGCCTAAGCGAGGTCAATGTCGATCAGCTACAACGGGCGCAAAAGGTTACGCCTATAGTAAGTGTCCAAAACGAATATAACGTCATGGCGCGCCAACACGAGACTCTGCTGGACTACTGCACTAAGCAAGGTATAGCGTTCATCCCGTGGTTTCCGCTCGGCGGTCTGGCCGGCGCCGCCGAGCAGGTCGAGAACAAGCTGTCAGATATGGCAAGCAATTATGACGCCGCGCCGCAACAGCTTGCCCTGGCCTGGCTGCTTAAGCGTTCACCAATCATGCTGCCCATACCTGGCACCCTGTCAACCGGGCATCTGGAAGCTAACCTGCGCTCGGCAACAATTACGCTCAGCGAAGACGACTACCAACGTCTAACCAGTATGGCGTAAAGCCCTATCCAGCTATCTCACGGCCGTGCACGACCAAGGCGTAGATGATGAACACATCAACGATCATGGCAATGATTGCCCAGACCGGGAAGACACTCACAAACGCCATATTTATCAGGAACGATGCCCCTATGAAGACGACCGCGAAGATTCGCGCCCAGCTGCTCCCGTGCATCAGTGAAAATCCCGCGCCAAGCACCAGGATGCCGACGATAAGGTCCACCCAGCCCCAGGCGGCAGCATGCGCGTTTGTAACGACCACGCCATGGTTGGACCCTGTTAGAAACAGGTAATGTTTGTTGATGAGCGCCGTGATCCCGAGGAACGCCTGAGAGATGCCCCGCAAGACCATTAAGACTCCGGCAAAGTAAACCCAACCCACCCAGCCGGTTGTTACGTTGTTGTTAGTTGCCATTTCCTTGCCCTCCTTACCTAATAACTCTATATGTACATCTACTGGCTACGCATGTCAAGGAAATAACATCCACTCAGCCGGCACACGTGTGGATAAGCGTTCAGCTGAATGACCGTGGTCACAAAATCTGTTATTCTACGTAATAATGACAGACACAAACACTCGAATAATGCTTTTTGGGTACGGGTCACTTATGAGTCCCGAGTCGCTCAGGCGGACCGTACCGGCGGCCGTCAATATACGGCCGGCCTATATCAAAGGCTTCACGCGTGCCTTTAACAAAGCTGCCGGAGAGGGTTGGACGACGACGAACCTTGACCTGGCAGGCATCCCGTTTTGCGCCGTGAACGTAGCCCCTTCTCAGACCGCCGGAAGAGTAAACGGCGTGGTGTTCGAGATTGGCCGTGACGATTTACCGGCGCTGTGCAAACGGGAACGAGGGTACGACCTGGTAGAGACCCCGGCGTATCACTTCGCTGACGATAAGTCGCTGGGTGCATGCCTGGTGTTTTCTTCCAGGGTCGACTGGGGCAAATACGTCTTCGGCGAACCTGCCCAGGAACGCTACACGCAACTCTGTCTTGATGCCGCAAAACAGTTGGGAGAGGAGTTTTATCATGAGTTCCTGACAACGACTTACATCGGGGAGAGGCCGCTTCATGAGATTCCCGAACTGGTTGTGCCGAATCTATCAGCACAACTATAAGTGACGGGAGATAAGTCTAGGGCTGCTTGGTTGGTTTGCGGTAGCGCAGCAGCAGGTCTACGCCGCTTACAATCAGTACGAGACTGGCTATAGCCATAACAACGTACCTAGTGTACGAAACTGGCGCGCCAAAGCCGGTATTCGGCGTGCCGGGTGTTGCAGTGGCTGAAACCGTAGTTGTAGCGGCCGGGGTAGTTGAGAAACTTGTCGTGCTAGCGGGGTGGACTGTCGCCACCGGTATAGACGCGAAGCCGATCTGGCCAACCCGGTACTCAGTGAACCAGACGCCGCCCGGACCGTTGGCAATACCGATCGGGCCTGAGCCAGCGGTGGGTGTCGCGTATTCGGCGAGGGAACCGCCGGTGGTGATCATGCCGATGCTGTTAGTACCCTGTCCGCCAGTGTTACTGCCGTCCGTGAACCACAAGTTGCCGTTCGGTCCCTGGCTGATACCGTCAGGGAAGGTGTTGGCAACGTTGGTCGGGTACTCGGTGATCGTGCCGCTGGTGGTGATTTTGCCGATGGCGCCGTTGCCGGAATCGGCGAACCACAAGTTGCCGTCGGGGCCGTTGGTAATGTTGTTCAGCGCCGGAGTACCCGGAACCGTATATTCGGTGACTGAGCCGCTGGTAGTGATCTTGCCGATTTTACCGCTGTCCTGCTCCGTGAACCAGAGGTTGCCGTCGACGCCGGCCGCGATGTCGTACGGCCAGGCGTTAGCCGTAGGAACCGGGTATTGATGAAGGATCGTACCGCTAGTCGGGTCAATCTCGCCGATCTCGTTGGTGCCTGGTTCGGTGAACCACAGGTTGCCACTGGGGCCTTTAATGATACCGAGAGGGTCGGGATTGGAGTTGCTCGGTATCGTGTACTCGGTTATCGCACCGCTGGTAGTGATCTCACCAATGGCGCCGACCGAGTCGGTAAACCATACGTTGCCGTTCGGGCCAGGGGTAATGAACTCCGGCGTGGAATCAGAAGAAATGTAGTACTCGCTAACTACGCCGAGCGGAGTAATCCTGCCGATGCTACGGGTCGAAGTATCAGTGAACCACAGGTTGCCGTCGGGGCCGGCCGTGATCTGGTACGGCGATACTATGCCGCCGCCCTTGTACTCCTTGATCGACGGGGCCGCCGCCATGGCGACGCTGCCACCCATCAGGGTCAACGCCAAGGCGATCGGAACAATTCTTTTAGCAAAAACGGGTGCTATACGGCTGGTTATCATCAACTACTCCTGTTGGTCCCTCTAAAATAACTTACTAGACAATACTGCATTTCCTAGTACCTGTCAAACCCCTTAGCCGGCGGCCAGGCTAGTGAATACGACCAGCCGTTCATTAAATTCGCTGGTACCTTTGATGACTTTGCCGGTGCAGGTCATGAGATTCAAGCCGGGCTTGTCCGGATTCACCGCCGAGAGCACCTGGTTCATGCTTACTTTGTTGTAGGAATACACTTTGGAGCGCACCACCTGATAGGTGAACGTCGTATTGTCGCCGCGGGTAACAATCACCTTGTCTCCCGGCGTCAGCTTTTTGAGATTGTAGAATACGCCGTCCGCCGTCCAGCTGGAGACATG
>DAHUYJ010000022.1 GCA_027315225.1 Candidatus Saccharimonadota bacterium
CCCCCCCGCGGCTCGGCGCCAGGCCAATGCGCCGGACGCTGCAAAAAGCCGTTGAGGATGTAGTGGCACAGAAGATCCTGCGCGGCGAAGCCCAGGCCGGTGATAAAATCATTTTGGACGCCCCCGACCTTACTATCTAGCCCGGGTTAGCTGATCATGGTGCCGACGGCTTCGCCAGCGACTATCTTGGCAAGGTTATCTGGTTTCATTACGTCGAAGACTGCGATCGGCTTGTCCTGTTCCATGGCCAGGCCGATGGCCGCTTTGTCCATAACCTTGATGGAATTATTCTCTACGGCGTCCTGGAAGCTCACATGTTCTAGCTTGACGGCGTCATCGAACTGGGCCGGATCCTTGTCATACACGCCCTCAAATTTAGTGGCCTTTAGCACCAGCTGGCAGTCCAGTTCCAGCGCAAAGCTGACTGCCGCCGTATCATGGGTGACGTATGGCCGGGCCGTGCCGCCGGCAACGATGACTACGCGACCTTTTTGCAGGTGTTTTTCGGCCAGTCGATACGAATACGATTCAGCGACCTGCTGGGCAAAGATGTTGCTCAGGCAACGTGTCTTAACGCCATTCGCTTCAAATATATCTGTCATAGCCATGCAATTAATCAAACCGCTCAACATACCCATCTGGTCGGCCGTAACACGACGGATGCCATGGCCGGCGATCTCGGCGCCGCGCACCATATTACCGCCGCCTGCGATCACCACTACCTGGCAACCGGCATCAACGACTTTCTTGACTTCGCCGGCCAGTAAGGCAGCAATCTCCGGATCAACACCGAACTCGTATTTGCCAGCTAACTGCTCGCCTGAGAGTTTCAGCAAGACTCTTTTGTAAGGAGTTGCACTCATCTAACCAGGTAGTATAGCAGACAATCGGGTTCATAAAATCATTATCATTAAATAATGGTTAAACTTTGCTGTAATCAGTGGCAATCGCCGACCGTCAGGCCTATACTAGCATTATGACAAAATACACTAAGGAAGAGCTGGACCGGGTGATCGACAAGGCGGCCGAAAGGGCGGCTGATAGGGCAGCCGGGGCTTATTACGAGAAGACAAAACATGACATCGACTTGGTACTGGAAGCCACCGGTTTCATTAAAAAGAAGCTTGCGAACATGGTTACCCGGGATGAATTCAACGAACTCACGTCCGAGGTAAGGCTTATTAAATATACGTTGACCGACACTAATCGCGACCTGCGCAAACTGGAGCGGCGGGTAGACAAGCTGAATCCCCGCATCAACCATGCTTAAGCTGTACTCCTGGAATGTCAACGGCATCCGCGCCGTCACCAAAAAGGGGTTGTTCCAGCCGTTTCTGGACCAAGAGCAGCCCGACATCCTATGCCTACAAGAAATCAAGGCAACCCCTGAACAGATTGATTTTGATATCGATGGCTACGACGCCTTCTGGTACCCGGCCAAGAAGCCCGGCTACAGCGGCACAGCCATCCTGAGCAGGCAGGCTCCGCTGCAGATTATTGACGGCTTTCCGCAGGACATCATAAAGCGCTTCAAGCTGAGCGGCGACAGTTATGGTGACCCTAATCAAGAGGGCAGGGTGATTACTGCCGAGTTCGACAAGTTCTGGCTCGTAACTGTCTACACGCCAAATGCCAAGGAAGACCTCAGCCGCATCCCGCTTCGGCACAAGCACTGGGACCCAGCCTTTTTGGCCTATTGCCAGCAACTAGAGAAAACCAAGTCCGTAGTCTTTTGCGGCGACCTTAACGTCGCGCATACCGAGGACGACCTGGCCAACCCTGGTCCGAACCGCGGCAAAAAGGGCTTCACCGATGAGGAGCGAGCCGGATTCCAGGCGTTTGTTGATGCCGGGTTTGTCGACACTTTCCGGATGTTCAAGCAGGGGAACGGCTACTATTCCTGGTGGTCTCATTTCGCAAAATCCCGTGAGCGCAACGTAGGCTGGCGCATCGATTACGTGCTGGTCAGCGGCAACTTGCGTGACCGCGTCAAAGCCGCCGATATACACCCCAAGGCCATGGGATCAGACCACTGTCCGGTATCTGTTACACTGGATGTATGAACCAGCTGGAGTTTATAAGTCTTGAGAGCAGCGACCGGCTGCAACTGCCCGGCCTCCTATATTCCCCGGACCGGCAGACAAAAAAAGCCGCTATATGGCTGCACGGCATGGGCGATAGCGGCGTGTTTTATAATCCAGAGCTTGTTAATGCCTTGGGCGAGGCTTTGGCCGCTAACGACATAGCACTTCTGGCATTTAATAACCGCGGCGCCCACGGCTGCAAAAGACTGAAAATTCTTGACGAAGCACTGCCCGAAGAAAACCGCATCTATCAAGGCGGCACCTACTTCGAAAAGATTACGGATTGCATCCAGGATGTCGATGGCGCCGCAGCCTGGTTGAAAACTCGCGGATTTTCCGAACTTTATTTGCTGGGCCATAGTACAGGAGCCAACAAAATCTGCGCTTTTCACATCCGGGCCAAGCACAACCCTTTCAGTAAATACGTCCTGGCCGGGCCTGGCGACGACGTCGGGCTGTACTTCCAGAGTCTTGGCCCCAAGCGCTTCTGGAAAGCCCTGAAGTACGCCGCAACAATGGTTGACAAAGATCCGTTGCACACCATGCCTAGGTACACCGGCATGTACCCGTTCAGTGCCCAATCCGCCTGGGACATCATGAACCCGGATGGCGCCTATAATACTTTCCCATATTACGAGTGCCTGGACGAGCGCCTGGGCAGGAAGCCTCTATTTGAGGAATACCGCAAGATCGACAAAAAAACACTGGTTATCATCGGTAAGTCCGACGAGTACGCCCACACGGCCGGTGACGCCGACAACGCCTTAAAACTTTTCGTGAAATACACCAGCAACTCCCAGCTTAAACATGCCGATTTTATCAGCCTGCCCGAAGCCGACCACAGTTTCCGGGGTCGTGAAGTGGAGTTCGCTAAAACCGTAAGCGACTGGCTGGCTTATGACTGACAGGCCGTTCGCTGTATTCGATATCGACGGCACGGTCATTAGATGGCAGTTGTACCATGCTCTTGGCGACGCGTTGGCCAAACGCGGCGTGATCGACGAGAATGCTTTTCGAAGAGTGCGGGACGCCCGGATGAGTTGGAAGCGGCGCAGTGGCCAGGAGTCGTTCAGCGAATATGAAAACCATCTGGTGAGAGTGTTTGATGCCGCGTTACCCGGCATGGAAACTAACGTGCTGGCAGATGTGGCGCAAGCTGTCTTCGGCGAGTATAAAGACCAGGTTTATACCTACAGCCGTGACCTGATCCGCCGGCTCAAACAACAAGGTTGCCTGTTATTTGCGATCTCTGGTTCGCCAGCCATTATTGTCAAAAAATTAGCGAATTATTACGGTTTTGACGACTTCGTAGGCACCACCTATCCCGCGGAGAATGAGCGCTTTACCGGTGCCAAGGACCTGGTAATCGGCGGCAAAAAGTCGGAAATATTGGAGCAACTCGTCAAAAAGCACCGGGCTACGTTCACTGGCAGCATCGGTCTCGGTGATACGGAGGGCGACGTCGGCATGCTGGAACTCGTTGAACAACCCATTGTGTTCAATCCGACTAAAAAATTGTTTCAACATGCCCAAGACCAGAGGTGGAAAATTGTCATAGAGCGCAAAAATATGGTGTATGAGCTGGAGCCCGGGGATGGCAAGTACAAGCTCAAAAACTAGGCCACTGAGTTTCGCGATCGTCTATGGCTTCATGGGCGGACCGCTACACAGTCGCCGCCTAAGGATAATACTGAAAGAAGCCGGATACGTTGAAGCGCCTTTAAGGGAAGCAGATATAGTCATCGCTCACTCCGGAGCGACATATTTTCTTGATCCTGGCTTGAAGCCAAAGCTATTACTCCTGGTGGCACCGGCGCTCACCAGGAAAAACCCCCACAAACTGTTCAGGGAAAACACGCGGCAACTATGGAGAAGTGCCTGGGAGGAGCATTATCGTCGAAAACGTTTTTTGTGGAGTTTGTACGGGTTTTACTGCTTCTTAAGAGACCCTCGGCGCAACTATAAAATGATAAGGTTCGCGTACGATACCAAGCTTGAGCCGCCAAAGTTCAAAGCTGTAAATGTATTCTTCATAGCCAATAAAAACGATGCGTGGCCAAACGGGCCGCAGCTTGCCAAACTGCTGACTGACCGGCACTGGGCATTTGTTAGCCTGCCGGGCGCCCATGAACATATCTGGGTGCATCCGCGGGATTACGTGGATATAATTAATTCGTATGCAAAAAGACTACTGGGTTAAGCAAACCGTCGGCACGCCGTTGTATCCGGACCTCGTGTGGAGCCGGCCGGAAAATAAGCGCCAGGCCGGCAAGTTGTTAATCGTCGGCGGCAACGCCCAGGGTTTCGCCGCGGCCGGCGAAGCCTACGCAGAGGCCGTGCGGGCCGGTATCGGCACGGCCCGTGTCCTATTGCCGGACAGTTTGCAAAAAACCGTCGGCCGTGTCTTGGAGGCAGGGGAGTACGCCCCAAGCACGCCCAGCGGCAGCTTCAGCCGTAAGGCCCTCGCCGAGCTGTTGGGTATGGCGGCGTGGGCAGACGGCGTATTGCTGGCCGGAGACTTTGGCCGCAACGCAGAAACAGCCATTCTGCTGGAGCAGTTTGCGCAAAAGTACTACGGCAAACTGACCATAACCAAGGACGGCGGCGACTACTTCATTAACTCGCCTGAGGTGTTACTGGCACGGGACGACACCTTATTTGTGATAAGTATTGCGCAGCTACAAAAGCTGGTTACTAAGGTGCACTTTTCTACAGCCATCACGTTTGACATGGACCTTTTGCGACTAGTGGACGTTCTGCATGAATTCACTCTCAAGCATCAGGCCGGAATAATCGTTAAGCACCTGCAAACGATCTTCGTGGCAGTACACGGCGAGGTTAGTTCCACAAGCCTCTCTCAAGACCTTGATATATGGCGCGTTAAGACCGCGGCCCACGCCAGCGTCTGGTGGCTGCAAAACCCATCCAAGCCCTTTGAGGCGTTGACAACCAGCCTGACCTAAAGAGAGGGTCGCGGTCGATGCACTTCAAAGGGTAGCGGCACAGCCGGGCCAAGCGTTACGTCTAGCGGGCCAACCTCCTCCTGCAAATGCGATAATCGTCGTTGCAGGGATTCGGCATACAACCCTGCAGCTGGCTGAGACGAGGTGGAGCCTACGCTAATATGTGGCACGCGCACATCGTCCAGTGGAGACTGGCCGGTAACCTCTTGGAAGCGCAGCAAGAGATCTTTACGTTCCTGTGGAACCACTGCGACAGCATCACCTTCGAGGGTAATGCCGATATACGTGAACTGACGCATGGCTATCCCGTGAAGAACAGTAAACCTGCAGACTGTGCCGAGCCTGGCCTCTACGGCCTCCCTCTGCCGGTTCACAGTGTCCGCATGCTCTTCTACGATACCGTTGAAGTGTTGTGATGATAGCGGTCTAACGGCCCGAGTGGCCACCTTAAAGATACGCGCGCCTTCTCCCTGGGTCAGAAGTGAGCTGCCACGATAACTTTCAGAGGGGAGTTTTGGCGTAAACTGGCAGTCAACTGATGCAGCCAGGGCAAGCGAAGAGAGTAGTACGGCGTCATCATCGGACACCAGCCTTTTGAGTGAGATCAGCATTGGTGCGGCCTTGTCTACAGACCGGCGCTCGGATACTGAAGCATTGTGGCGCATATGGCTGGACATAGCATTCTTTATATTACAATAAAAAATAATAATTTGCAAATGTTGCACTTGGTGGGCGAGGAGGGAATCGAACCCTCAATCCGTTAGGAACACGATTTTGAGTCGTGCGCGTATACCAGTTCCGCCACTCGCCCTTGCCCATACTTTACGGCACATTGCTTGTTCGACAATCGTACGGAGCGTAAAGTAGGCTACTGTTACAGGGGGTAATTGTACTATAATTGGGCGTACTGGGCTAATTATAATGCCCTTTGTATTGTTATGGCCGAACCATCTAGCAATTCACCAGATAATAGTTCGTCCCAACCGGATACATCATCGCCGGCTCCTATTAATGATGCACGGGCGGCAGCCGATATTATCAGGCAGAAAGTCGCCAGGGCATACGATGAGGAGCCGGCCACCCGACAGGAACTTGCTGAAGCTCAGCGAGTATCGAAACGCAGCAAGCACCAGCAGTTCATGCATGATCTGGGGACTTCGGGCAAGGACCTGGCAACTGTGCAAACCGAATGGCATGATTATTACCAGAAATTGCCGGACAGGGAAAAGCACGAAGTTTGGCGGGAATTTTACGCCAGCCAGTCCCTTCTGGCAGGAAGACAGGCGCCACCCGCTCCACAGGCAGCCCAACAGTTAGCCCGGCACAAACAGGAGGCTGCCAGACCTCGAAAGACCCGTGATCCACGCGGAACCCGGGATATCCAAGCGGCAATTCGCGACAAGGTCAGCGCCGGCGGCCGGCTTCAAGCCAAGCACCATTTGCAATCGCTGCTTTTCGGCCTTGGCATGGGTGTATTGGTACTGGTCATCTTTCTTTTCGGCTTCTTTAATGAAGTTGTCATCGCCCCGTTTATCCAGCCCAGCCGCACGGTTACGGCTACACCGCTGATAGTCGACAGCAGCAGCGTGGCAGCGACACCAGGCCCCGAAGTCATTATCCCCAAAATCAATGTTCAGATACCGGTCGATTACAGCGAGACATCGACCAGTGAGTCCGTCATTGAAAACGACTTGGAGCACGGGGTAGTGCATTATCCTACAACGGTATTGCCGGGGCAAGAAGGTAACGCCGCCTTCTTCGGGCATAGCAGTAATAACATTTTCAATCCGGGCAAATATAAGTTCGCGTTTGTGCTACTGCACACATTGGCGCCGGGCGATACGTTTTATTTGTCATACAACGGCACTATGTACGTATACAAAGTGATCAGTAGGAATATAGTCTCTCCGAGCGACGTCGGTGTTCTCGGCCCTGTAGCCGGGCAAACGGCGACCGCCACCTTGATTACCTGCGATCCACCGGGGACCAGTCTGCACCGGCTCGTTGTTGTTGGCAAACAGATCAGCCCGAGCCCGTCAGGCAATGCGCAACCTGCAGCCACCACTGCATCCGCTACCAGTGCGCCAACCTCTTTGCCGGGTAACGGCCCAACCTTGTGGACCCGTCTTATTAAAACCGTGTGGGGCAAGGTCGCGATAACCGCCGTACTCATCGCGTTAGGGCTAGGGGGAATCCGCTGGGTGAACAGGCACTCGTCGGGAATGCGATAAGCGTAGCGTTTTGATGCGCAACAGTTAATTAGCGGTCCCGGGGCGTCAACAGGAACGTCTGCATAAGGTCGAACTGTCCCGGGGCGGTGGTACTCGGTGCCAATTCGTAGACATTCTTATAGCTTGGCGAGAAAGCTGGAACATAACTACTGCTGGCCGTCACCAGCGTTTGCTGGTTAGTGCTATCGTAATCAAATATGAGAATTTTGCCGCTGCTGACATATGTCAAGCGGTCTCCGTCCATCCAGGTAGCATGGGCTTGAGGAGTATCTATAGGATGCGCCGCAACATAGCTATAGCCTCTGGAGTTCTCGATGTCATAGACACCGAACTGGGTGCCGTGTTCAACTGTGATGAACTGCGCGTTATCCGAGAAGCTCAAGTAGTCCGGCGCATCGACATGCAATACCTGGGCCGGCGCCAGCGCGTGCTGTGGCACAGCCGTAAGCTGGCCGACTGGATCGGCATAAATATATACCTTATCCTGGCTGCTGGCGCCGGCCGCCACATACAGTGTGCCGCTATACTCAGTAAGGTTCAGCAAGTATGTCGTGCCGGCCGGGAAAGCGTGTATTGGATATGTTTGATTGCCGACTTTGAGTTTAACCAGTACTTTTCCGGGCGGCGCCCCGTTAGTTGTCGCGTAGAGCAACGTATTAGAACCATACGATTGGTAAGCCAGCACGTGTTGCAGGACGGTTATTGGAGTCGGAGCCTGCAACGAAGCCGACTGCAGCGTGCCGCTAGCCGCATCATACAGATAGTATTGGTTGTACTTTTTATTGTCCAGGGTCAGCTTAGTCGGGTTGGCTAAAAGTGTAGTGTTAAGGTTGACCGACTGTGTTGGATTCTTGCGGTCCACCAGAATAAATTCGGTTTTCCCGTCATAGTTATGCTGGAGCAGAACGTGTTGATTGTCGTCAGCCCATTCGCCCAACTTCCAGCTTTCGCTTTTGGTTGCTTTGGCCAACAGATTAGCCGGAAGAGTTACATCAGTCGGAGCCTTTAGAGGGCTGTTTTGCAAGTCATATAGATCGAATGAGATCATGGTGTTTGGCTTTTCGATCATAACCCAGCGCCGATCAGGACTTTGCGTCATCAAGCCCGGTGCAGCCGTATATGTCTTCACCTTATTGCTGTCCAGCTTAATCGGAATCATGAGAGGGTAGTCGTAGTGCTGAACGTCACCGCCCTGCAGTTCTATGGTTCGCTGCCAGTCACGATAACCGCTGCGGGTCAGCCTTATGCGATAGATGCCCGCCGGCAGCACCAAACTGGTATTAGTCGTAACCGGTTCGAGCTTATTGTTAACGTAAATCTGGGCGGGATTGGGCTGGCTGGAGAAGAACGCCAGGCTGTTTTGGATTACCGTCCCGTTCTTGCCGATACCGAAGCCGTATGCCTGATACAGAAGCACAATGGTAGCCATAGTTACGGCGATTGCTATCAATACGTAACCGACCATCAATATTGCGCGGTGTCGAAGTTCCTTTTTATGGTCCAAGTAATCCATGATTCTATGTAGACTTAGTATGAATTGACTTGCTAGTATGCACAAGAGGGTTTAAGATGTGATAAGCGCTTAACGTCGGTTATCGGGTAGTAAATATGGGCAAAAATAACAACATCATTGAAATCAATGGCAAACGCTACAATGCCGCGACCGGAGCTCTACTATCGCCCGCTCCCGGGCAAAAGACCGTCGCCTTATATACTGCAAAACCGGCACAGCATAAACCGCACGGGACAACAGGGCCTGTGCAAAAGAGCAAGAGTATGCCACCACTCACCAAGCCGACCATGCATGACATTGTCAGACGACCCGCGGCCAGCCATGCTCACCACAAGCCGTCCGACTCGCAAACTTTAATGCGACGGGGAGTCCAAAAACCCAATCCCGCGCTCAAGCGCAGGGTTAAGGCGCAGGGCGCAACTGATACCATGGCTGATCGCTCATTGCCGTCTATAACCGCTAAGCATTCGGTTCAAAGCGTTAATGAAAAGCGCTTGCAGCGAGCCAAGCGGATTACCCAGAGCCAGAGTGTCAGACATTTTTCTGAGTCCGTCTGGACGGCGCCAACTAACCCTGCAAATTCCCTGCAAGCAGCGGTTCGCCAGCGTACAGCCGGACCATACCGTGGAATACCCCAGCAGCCGATGGGAGGTGTGGTTCCGGCACCGGCCCGTTCCTCTGGCATGCCAAAAAAACCCAGTAGCACCATTAACACCCGAAGCAGGGCAGAAGCCACTTCCGAATTATTGGAGCGTGCCCTGGAGCAAGCCAATAGCCACCAAGTGCCGCCGCCAAAAGTAAAGCGACGGGGGCCGGGCAAGCGTAGTATGGGTTTTGGCGCGGCGATTGTCCTGGCGGTTGCAGTAACTGGGGTCATCGTCAGCCAAAATCTTTCCAGTATACGTTTGCAAATGGTCTCGGCCAAAGCCGGCTTCAGCGCGGCGTTGCCAAGCCATCAGCCAGCCGGCTACAGCATGGGTCCACTGGCATATAGCAATGGTGTCGTTTCTGCCAAGTTCCAGAGCAACAGCGGCAACCGGCATTACACCATTATCCAAAAGCGCTCCTCGTGGGACAGCCAAACACTGCGCGACAGCTTCGTGGTGTATGCCGATACGCACTACCAAACTATCCAGGCCGGAGGGCAGACGGTGTACCTGTACGGCAAAGATGATGCCACCTGGGTCAGTAACGGGATCTGGTATATCGTGCAAGGCAACGGTTCGCTCAGTAGCCACCAGCTTGTTGAGCTGGCCACTTCAATGTGACCTCCCGCTAAACTGTTTTCTCTTATATAATACGTGTTAATGAAACAGGTCCGTACACGATTTGCCCCCAGCCCGACGGGGTTTTTACATGTCGGCGGTATCCGGACGGCAGTGTTCGCCTGGCTGGTCGCCAGGCAGGCCAACGGGCAGTTCATCCTTCGGCTGGAGGACACCGACAAAAAACGTGAAACCCCCGGGTCAGACCAACATGTAATGGATAGCCTTAAGGCGCTAGGACTGGAATACGACGAAGGGCCTGATATAGGCGGGCCTCATGCGCCCTATCGCCAGAGCGAGCGCTTGCCACTCTACAAAGATTGGGCCCGCAAACTCGTAGATGCCGGACGGGCTTACGGTGACCCTTATACTACGGCTGAAGTACAGGCTTTCCGCGAGGAAGCCCAGGCCGCTAAGCGTCCGTTCTTATATCGTAACCATCGCCCGGAAAACCCACCGGCTTGGGACGGCTCGAAGCCGTTACGCTTCAAGTCCGATCCCAAGCCCTACAAGTGGCACGACGCTATCTTGGGCGGCCTTTCGGCCGGACCGGAAGCTATAGACGACTTTATACTTATCAAATCTGACGGCTATCCGACCTACAACTTTGCCCACATCATAGATGATAACGATATGCAGCTTACGCATGTCATACGCGGCCAGGAGTTTACGGCTAGCGTACCTAACTACCTGAACCTTTATGAAGCACTGGGCTTTACGCCGCCGATCCTGGCCACCGTGCCGCACATTCTGGGCCCCGATGGCAAGCACAAATTGAGCAAACGCGATGGCGCCAAGGACGTGCTGGACTATATAAGGGACGGCTTTTTGCCGGAAGCGCTCATAAACTTTATCGCCGGGTTAGGGTGGAACGACGGCACCGAGCAGGAAATCTTTTCGCGCCAGGAGCTGATTGATAAATTCAGCCTCGGCAGGGTGCAGCGCGGCGGCGCGCACTTTGATGAACGGCGGCTCATGTGGATGGACGGCGTATGGATCAGAAGCCTGCCGCTGGAAGAACTGCTTAGCCGTACGAAGGCGTTCTGGCCGGCCGAGGCCGGTGAAGCGACTGACGGGTATAAGCGACAGGTCCTGGCCTTGGTACAGGAACGCTTAAAATATCTGGCTGAATTGCCAGAGCTAACCCGCTTCTTCTTCGTCGACCTTCCGGTTGACCCTAAGCTTATCGACGAGCATAAACAGCTCAAAAAACTTCCTGCCAGCCGGCTAAAAGAGCTGCTGGAGCAAGCCCGCGCTACATTGGCTGATAGTGACTTTTCGATTCCGGACCTGACGGGCCGCCTCAACCAGCTGTTGCAAGAAACAGGAGAAAAGCCAGCCACGCTCTTCAGCCTCATCCGTATCGCAACCACCCAGGCTTCAGCCAGCCCCGGACTGGCTGACACGCTGGCCGTCCTTGGCCGGAACCGCAGCCTGGTACGTCTCGATCAGCAATTGGCTAATCTTCGCTAGACTAGTTAGCATAAGCGTTGTTACAATAGTGGCATGGATAATGACGTCAGGCCACCGGAGCGGTCCCGGCCACCAGATGAGCACCGCCCGGAGCCCCGGCCGCGGCTAGAAACCAAACAATCAACAGCGCCGTCCGAAGCTTTCAAGACACCAGACGAAGTAGCTGCGGAACAGACCCTGCGCGAAGCTTCCGAAGCTACGCAGCGTACAGACATGCGCGAAAAGCCCCATTCGTCACGCGGCTGGAGCGGATGGAAGCAAAAGCTTGCACTGCATTGGCCGCCAGGCAAAAAGGAATGGATTGTAGCCGCCGTGGTCATTGTCCTGGCCGGCGGAGGTGTTTGGCTCATCACTCATCACGCCAAGCCGGTTGCAACGGTTACCAAACCAGCCCCCAAGCCAAAGCCGGCGAAGCCTACGACCGTACCGTCAACGCTAAGCGGCCTGCCGGTCGACCCCAGCGTCAACCAACGGCCGGTCACCGCTGTCATGGTCGAAAACAGCGTACCAGCCCGGCCTCAGGCTGGATTGAGCCAGGCCATGGTCGTTTTTGAGGCATTGGCTGAAGGCGGCGTAACACGCTTTGTGGCTCTTTATCAGGACACCAGCCCCGGCAATGTCGGCCCTATTCGAAGCGCCCGGCCATACTTCGAGCAATGGATACTTGGCTTTGATGCCGGTTATGCCCACGTCGGCGGAAGCCCGGCCGGCCTGGCCGATATCAAAAGCTGGAACGTCCGGGATCTCGACCAGTTCTACAATAGCGGCTACTACCATAGGATCTCCAGCCGGCCGGCGCCTCATAATGTGTACACTTCAATAAGCGACTTAAACCAGCTGGAAAACAAAAAAGGCTACACCCATAGCACATTCACCGGCTTTCCGCGCAAAAAAGAAGCCCCCAGCAAAACGCCTACTGCCAAGACAATCAACCTAACACTTTCCGGTCCGGCGTACAACGTACATTATGATTACGATTCCGCCACCAACAGCTATAACCGCAGCGAGGGCGGCGCGGCGCAAATTGACTCCAATACCAATAAACAGATCAGCCCGAAAGTGGTTATCGCCATGGTCATACCGGAGCAAAACGGACCCCTCGACAGCACCGGTGCCTATTATTCTGATTATTCCGTGATCGGCAGCGGGCCTGTGTATGTCTTTCAGGACGGAATAGTCACTACAGGCCAATGGTCCAAAACCAGCAGCACCTCCCAAATAACGTTCACCGATGCTTCCAGCCAACCCATTAAGCTCAATCCCGGCCAAACCTGGTTGACAGCCGTTACCAGTAGCGGTCATGTTGGCTACGAACCATAAAGATTTCCGGTTATGAACTACCTGCAGCGCATTACCCGTCAAGCAAAACTGCAACTATTCGGCGCGGTCCTGTTAGGCAACATCGTGCTGGTCGGCACTTGGTGGCTAGGCAGCACCGTAGCAGGTTTTAATAACCTGGAGTTAGCCATACTGCTCAGCGCCGCCGCCCTTATAGAATCCTGGGCAGTCGCTATTATCCTGGGTAATAACCTTATGCAGCCCCTCAAGACCCTGTGGCAAACCATTGTCCATCTAGCACCCGAGGGTGATAATATTCCGGCGCCAAAACCGGAGTCGCTGCACTTTGGCCGGGAGCTGGTTACCAACTTAACAGGGCAGATTTACCAGCTGGTCAGCATGGCCGACCAAGCCAAGGCTGAGGATCACCGCCAGGCCAGTGACTTGCACAATAACTTTGTAGCCCAGAACCTGCCGCTGCCGTTACTGGTGCTCGACGCTTCTGAAACCATTCGCTTTGCCAACGAGGCCGCAGCGGCGTATATCGGGATAGCTGCCGATGACCTGACCGGCAAAAACGTGTACATGGTACTGGACATGTCTTTCCCTAGCGAGGCAACGTTTGACAGCTGGTTGAAGTCGGCCAAAACCAGCAACGCCACCGCAGCCACTAGCTGGGAACGGGTCCGGCTCAACGTCCGTGACAACCATCCTACCCGCCTGTTCGACCTGGCCGCTTATTACAACCGCGACAATCCGCAGCACAACGAAACCATGCTGGTCCTGTTTGACCACACCAAGCAATACAGCCAGGACGAACAGGCCGTCAGCTTCATGGCGCTTAGCGTACACGAATTACGCACGCCGCTCACGCTGCTGCGCGGCTACATAGAAGTATTTGAAGAGGAAATCGGGAAAAGTATAACCGACCCCGAGCTGCGGGGTTTCATGCTCAAAATGCACGCCCAGGCCGAACAGTTGACCGCATTCGTGAACAACATCCTGAATGTCGCCCGCGTGGATGATGACCAGTTGGAACTCAAGCTCCAGTCCGAAGACTGGAGCACTACACTGAAGAGCACCGTTGAGATGATGAGTTTGCGAGCTAAGGTTCGCGGCATCACGCTGAAGTGCAGCATCGCCAGTGGCCTGCCGCCAGCCGGCATTGACTCTTTAAGTATCCGCGAAGTCATCAGCAACCTTATAGACAACGCCATTAAGTACAGTGGCGACAGCAAGATGATAAAGATAGATACCCGCCTTAACCAGGAAGGCCTGATAGAAACCACCGTCCAGGACTTCGGCCTCGGCATACC
>DAHUYJ010000023.1 GCA_027315225.1 Candidatus Saccharimonadota bacterium
CGGATATTATGTTAACGTTGGCGTTTTGAGATTGGAGGGCTTCTTGTTTGAGATAGGGCATGGCCTGCTGATTGATAGCGACAGAAGTAGTATGCTCATTAGGATACTGCAGGAATTTTACATCGGTCAGTTTGCCCCCGTTGATGATTGCCCTGACCTGTACGTACCCATAATAGGCATCAACTGTTTGGCCGTTGTATTGCCCGTCTTTGTAGGCGGCTGCCGAAGAAGTATTTGAAGAAGTGTTAGTATTGCCCGTTCCGCCACTGCTACCGCTACTGCCGCTACCGCTGGATGGCGTAGTCTGTGACGTGCTGGCAGTGGAGGAGGCCGGCTTTATGACTTTTATATTGCCGCCCTGCCGTTGGTGGAGGCTGTACAAAACGAACGTTAGGACGACGAAACCGGTCAAAATGACTTTTTTCATGTGTCTATATTGTACGTTCCAGGCTTAAATGAAGCTTAAACTTTACTATGTTTTAAAAACTTTCCACGACTCATCGGACGAGTTTTGCGGTCTCGGCTTTCGCGCTTCGGCGCGTTTTGATTCGTTTGGCGTGGACCGCTGGCAACTGGCGTTTGGCGAAGGCCTCGCAAGCCGCCTTGGCATCGGCATAGACCATTTGCTCTGGCGGTGTTTTTTGCGTCCAGGCGCTCGGACCGCGCAAGGCGCCTACGATCCCTAATTCCCGGGCTACTTGCAAATAACGGATAGCATCAATTACAACCCCGGCACTGTTCTCGGAGTCCTGCACTGATAATTTGGCATCTATAGTGACCGGCGCGTTACCGAAGCCGCGCAAGCGCAAGTTAAAATAAGCGACTTTATTGTCCTGCAAATAAGGCAAGTAAGTACTCGGTCCGGCGAACAGGCTATGCTTGGCAACCGGGATACCTCGCAAATCGTTCTGGGCTCGGATAACGTTCTCCTTGGATTCCTTTTTGGACTTCAGGCGGGACTGTACCATCATGTTATTGAAGTCCGTGTTGCCGCCGATGTTAATCTGCTGGTGGAAGTCCACTACAAACCCGCGGTCAAAAGCCAGTTCTTGCATGACCTGCGACAAAATACTGGCTCCAAGTGCGCTGCGCATATCGTCGCCGACGATCGGTAGCCCCGCTTTGATGAATTTCTTCTCCCATTTGGGGTTGCTGGCAATAAATACCGGTATGCAGTTAAGAAACGCTACGTCCGCATCAATAGCGGCTTGGGCATAAAATTCGGTAGCTTGTTGTGAACCGACGGGCAGGTAATTGATCAGTATATCTGCTCCGCTGTCTTTGATGGCTTTGACAACATCAACCGGTTTAGCTTTGGCTATGCGAAAGCCTTCTTCTTCCGGCTGCTCGAGCATGTGATCCGACACGCCGTCCAATACCGGCCCCATCTTTACCACCGGCCCGGCAGGCACGTCAGGCATGAATACGCGCACGCAATTAGGCTTAGCGAAAATAGCCTCGCCAATCGGCTTACCTACTTTACGCTTGTCAACGTCAAAAGCGGCGACTACTTCAATATCAGTAGGACTGTAGCCGCCAATATCTTTGAACATCAGGCCGGGAACCTCTTGGTTGGCGTACTTTTTGTAGTAGGCGAAACCCTGGTAGAGAGCCGCAAAGCAGTTACCGACTCCTACAACGGCAACCTTGATGGTGGAGTGAGATTTCATGATAATCCAATAATTCTAACAAAACCGATGGTTATTTGTCCATGCTGACAGGGGCAACAGAGGATACAAAAGAGTTTCCGGTAATGTAGAACCGCCAGCGCCTGTGATGGTCACGGCTGATACCGACCCTGGTGGTAGTAGTAATCTGGTTGCTTGGCAGCGGGTCTTGCGGCAGCAGCTTTAGCGGCAGCCTGTCCAGCGAGTGGCCATTGAGCGCATTATCTATAGCGAGTGCCTGGCAGAGTTTGGCCGGTCCATCTGTCAATGCTGTCCCGTGCCGGCCGCCGCGGCGTTTTCTCATATCGTCTATGCCGGATAGCGGCTCGACGGCTCGTATCAATACGGCAGCTCCATGGCCGGCCGGCCCTGCGACTATGTTGCAGCAGTAGTGCATACCGTAGGTAAAGTACACATACAGGTGGCCGGCCGGCCCGAACATCACCGCGGTGCGGGCAGTCTTCCCTTTATAACTGTGGCTGGCGGCATCGGCTTGGTCATAGGCTTCGGTCTCTACAATACGGACCCGAAGCAACTGTCTGCTTATGTGGCGCTCCAGTATACAACCAAGCAACCGGGGTGCTGCCTGCTCCGCCGATTCATTCAAAAAAGTCAGATCAGCCATTTACCTCTCACGACTACCATTATAAACAAATGCCGGCTCTATCTGCGCAGCGACCGGCCCAGCGGACCTTCCATCTCCTTTATAACGGCGACGATCTCGTGGTGGATATGAGGCAGGTGATACCGTTTGCGCAGCATGTAAACTGCTACACCGCCGACTGACAGCACCAAGCCTATAGTTAGCGTTCCAGACGGAATGTACATGAACTGCAATACTGCTCCGGCAATGCCGAGAACTGGCAAAAACCATCCTAGCGGCAACCGCATTCCATCGTGGCTTTTGGACGTCAGCGCCTTGGCGGCTGCCAGGTTTACGATAATCAAGGCGACTATGGCTGTAGTGTTGGCCAATCCGATAACTGCCTGTGTCTGCCGCGACAGGATCAGAATAATGTACAGCACGGCTCCGGCCAGAACGCTGACATAGGGGTGACCGCGGCGCAAACGCCCCAGGATTGTAGGCACTTCGTTATTGGCGGCCAGTCGGACCATGATCTCTGATGATCCGAGTACGCTGGCATTAGCGGACGATAAGGTGCTGATCAAGGCGCCCGCAACTACCAGGCCGCCGCCAACCGGCCCTATCAGATGGCGGGCCGCTACGCCGACACTGGCTTCGGAATACGTGGAGATGTGCGCCGCCAGCAAGGCGATCACCACTCCGGCGTACACCAGTGTTACGATCAACATGCTCAACATTATCGCGCGCGGCACGGTCCGCCGCGGCTGTTCAATATCACTCGATATACTGGTGATGACGTTAAATCCCAAAAAGGCAATGAACAGGAACGCGCTGGTCGCCATGATGGATGATGCCCCGTGCGGGCTGAAAGGGTGCAGGTCGGATCCCTGGAAATGGCCGAGCCCAAAACCTATCAACAGCAATAGGATCAGCAGCTTGCCACCTACCAGGAACGTTTCTATCCGGCCGATCTGGCTGGCGGGCCCCAGGTTCACAAGCGTCAGGGCCGCTGCTGCCAATATCGCCCAGACAGCCGGCGAAACCTGGTGCACGATGAACTGGTTAACGTACACGCCGAAGGCGTTAAGCACAAAAGCCGCGCCTATTATACCGCCCAAGTAAAAACACCAGGAAGTCAAAAAACTCCAGACCGGATTGCCAAGGACCACGCCGATGTAGCCATATCCGGGATTGTCGGCAGAAGCTTTACTGGCTATCACCGCAAACGATAATGCCGACAGCAACACGACGACCCCGGCGATCAAAAACGAGACCAACGCGGCTGGCCCGGCTTTTTGCAAGGCGTCGCCTGTCAATACGAAAACACCGCCGCCGATCATCGCCCCTACGGCGAACGCCGTTGCGGTTACGAGCCGTATCTTTTTTGTTTGTTTCTCCATTGCCATAGTTAACCTACGCTGACCTAGACAGTATATCGTACCGGACCATACAGACGTAAACTAGGCTGTGATGTTCTCGGGGTGTACGTACTTGCCGCCTCTCATCCAGGAAGCAAGGGCGGCGACCAAACAGGCGCCTATAGCGAAGGTCAGCACCACAACGAGGCCGTGCTTAAAGGGGTCGCCTATAATTTTCGGGAAGAATTCCTTGGAAGTCAGCCTGGCGGCCTGCTGCGCGGTCAGGCTGTGCAGGATATGCGGCCCAAGTAGCGTCTTTAGCGGATTGTATCCCAGGAAAGCCGCGAAAAGATAGCTGATTGCCGGCATGTGGGCCAAGTGTGTGGCCGTGGCGGCTGATACTCCGTTGGCAGTCAGGTGAGTATACATGCTGGTAGGTACTTTGGAGCTCAAGCCGACAATCATCAGGCTGAAGAAAACGCCAATAGACAGCGGCATGCCGACATTCTGGAACGTAGCGCGCATACCGGAAGCCGCGCCGCGAAAACTGGCCGGCACGGAATTCATGATCCCCGCCGTATTAGGCGAGGAGAACATGCCAAAAGCCAGGCCGTTCAATAACAATATGCCTGCGAACAATACGTACGAAAAGTCGTAGGGCATGAGCATAAGCAGGCCGAAAGAGGTCGCCGCTACTATCATGCCGCCTGTAGCGAACGGACGGGCCCCGTACTTGTCAGACAAGTATCCGGATAATGGCCCGGCGATTAGGAACCCTATTGTCGTCGGCAGCATATAAATTCCTGCCCATAAGGGCGTCACGTCAAAGGCGTAGCCATGCAACGGCAGCCAAATCCCTTGCAGCCACATGATCAGCATGAACTGCAAACCGCCGCGCCCGACCGCTGACAACAGGCCGGCAATGTTACCGGCCGTAAAAGCCCGGATACGGAAGAGCTTAAGGTTGAACATAGGCTGCTCTACGCGCCGTTCGATCCATACGAAAAGCGCGAGGATAACCAGGCCGGCTAGTATCATATTGATAACCATAGGGTCGCCCCAGCCCATAGACGATGACCCGTACGGGCGAATACCGTAAGTGATGCCGACAAGCAACGTAGCCAATCCTATGGCAAATGTCGCGTTACCCAGCCAGTCAATTTTGGCGGGATGAAAAATATCGATCTCCTTCAGCATCAAATATGACCAGATGATGCCGATAATACCGATAGGTACGTTGAACAAAAAGACCCAGCGCCACGAAAACTGCGCCAGGAAACCGCCCACTAAAATGCCTATGAACGAGCCTGCCAGTGCCGAAACCTGGTTAACCCCCAAGGCCATGCCTCGCTGGTTATGAGGGAACGCATCAGTCAGAATAGCGGCGGAGTTAGCCATCAGCATGGCACCGCCGACCGCTTGGACCATACGGAAGATAATGAGTTCCAGGGCGCCAGCATTGCCTTGGCTCCAGGTCAACGCGGCACCCAAAGCACCGAGCGTAAATATGACGAAGCCCAGATTATACATCTTGACCCGGCCGAACATATCCCCCAGCCGGCCCAGAGTAACAACTAGAACGGCAGTGACGAGCAGATAGCCCAACAGGATCCATAGCAGATAGGTGAAGCTGCCGGGGCTTAAAGGATTAATATGAATACCGCGAAAGATTATCGGCAGGGCAATGATCAGGCTGGTAGCATTCAGTGATGCCATCAACACGCCTAACGTAGTATTAGACAGGGCGATCCATTTGTAGTGGAGCCCGGCAACTACTTTTGGCGCCTTGGTTTTATCTGATTTGCTTGATGTATCGGACATATATTTGTAATTACGAATAATGCACAGGCCTGGAACCTGCCAGGTGCACTATCAGGTGCGCACCGAACTATACTTTGTATATTATACACCCTATGCAAGCCCGGGCAATATAATCAGGAGCGTAATAGTGCTTGTGCTTACGAAAAAATGCAGTAAAATACTACCAGGATTAACCATATTTAAGTCCTAAGGTTAAGGAGAAAAATGAAAAACCCTAGAAGCTTATTAATAATCCCGGCGATACTGACTCTTGTCACGTTTTCTGCCGGACCGTTGGCGCACGCCGACAAAAGCAGTACAAACACCGGATCGTCGGACAGCACGTCCTCAACTGGCTCCACGAGCGGGAACAGCTCGTCAAGCTCGACCGATTCCTCGTCGAGCAGCAGTAGCAGCGATACGCATACCTCGAGCGCGTCGGATTCTTCTGCGGGAAGCTCTACAGACAAAAGCAGCTCCTCTACAGACAACAGTTCCAAAGACACGACTGCCGGCGAGACTGAGAAGCAAACCGAGGACAGCTTCCAGCAACAAGGCGACCAGCTGGTCAGCGAGCTGGTGAATACGCACACCAAGACGCACACCCAGAGCCAGCGCACCAAGAATTGCCAGGCTGCCAAACAGGGTCTAGAGACCAAGCTGAAGAACCTTCAACAAAACGCCGCCAAGAGTAAGTCGGTTATCGATTCTGCTTACAATAAGGTGTTGGCCTACCAGCAGCAGCAAAAGCTTAACCCCGCCGGTTTCATCAGCCTGACAAGCGCTGCTAACGCGGCCCAGGCGAATGCAACCGTTTCGGTAGGCGCGCTATCGGCGCTGTCCGTTAACCTGGACTGCACCAGTAGTACTGTCGCTCAGAATGTCGCGGCTTTTCAGGCCGCCGCCCAACAGGTACGAAATAACCTTCTGACCTACAGAAAAGACGTCGTAGCCGTCATGCAAGCTTTAGAGAGTGCTAAGTCATGAATAAAAATATGAGAAGAGGAAATGCCATGAAATTACATAATTCCGAACAAGGCATGGGCGTCATCTTTGTGCTGTTGTTGGTAGCGGTTGTTGTAATAATCGGCGCAATCGCATACCGCTTGAAGTCCAACGTGTATAACACCAATAGCGCTTCTGCCGGTGTTTCTACGGCTGCCCAAACCGCCGTACCCAAGACCATCACGTCAAAAGCTGATCTGCAGCAGGCCGACAAAGCTATCCAGGCGTTGCCTATAAACCAGGAACTTAATCCCAGCCAGTTGAGCGGCAACATCAAGACGCTGCTCTAGTTCACCTGCTTAATTTGTCTACTGTCTTACTGTCTTTCTTGGAGCCAGCCGTGACGAGGTTGAACTACTAGCGTTGGATGATGCCGTGGTGATCGGCGTACCATGATAGCAACCCACGGTATACGGGTATTCCAATGTTGCGTCATAATGGTAGATAGTAGTGAGCTTGCCGTTCCAAACAACGGGGCTGGTGCGCCCATGGCAGGCATCTAGGTCGGCGTTGGTGGGCAAATTGCCGTTCCGGTCGCGTTCCGCATAGATGCCATACCCGTCCAGGGCGTAGCCGACCAGTGTGGAGCTGCCGGCGGCGTGGCTCAGGATGCAACTCGAAACGTCATGGTAATGGTATCGGTCCTGTCCGTCAGGATGGCCGTCGCAGCTGTCCTGTATCTCATGGGCTACCGCGTCACGGCCAGAGTCATCTAGCGCGTCGTACAAAAGTACGCCGTCGCTCAATACACCTATGGGCCCCAAGCCCAGACAGGAAGGGGTGCCCGCGGCTGCCGGATTTAGTGGCAGGCTGTAGTTGACGTTTTGCGCGGCGATGTGGTTAGGGTTAGTGTCGTACTGGTAGGCTGGATCGCTTCTGGTGATAGGAAAGTTACCGGTCGTATAACCTTCCGGCAAGTCGTTAGTCGTCAGGATACGGCTGCTACCGGAGGTGCTCTCGGTGTAGTGGGCGGACGGCCAGCTGACTGACCCCTCCACTGATATTTTAGCCTTGGCATTCCAGGTATCCTGGGCCTGGTTGATCCAATTGCCGCTATGCTGAGCACCGCCTGACCTAGGAAAGTTGGTTACGCACGAATCCACGTAGCCCACTTTCGGCGTGGTTGAAACGTTGCCGTCGCCTAACGGTATAGCTGTCTCGTTAACGGTTCCCTTCCAGGTATTGGGATTGGTCTGGCTGGAATTGGACGTCGAGGCTGCGGTACTAACCGTTGATGCCTGGTTGTTATTCCCGCTGCGCAGAGCCAGTGCAATCCCGCCGGCCAAAATGATAATTACGACTACGATAACAGCCCAACGGTACCTGCGCCAAAAAGATGGTTGCTTATCTGATTTGCCAAGCTGCTGATACAGGGTGTCTTTACCCGGCGAGTCTGAGCCCATGACATTAATATATAGCACGCTTAATAAGCGGGCAACACTGCTACGACGCGAGCCAGTGATAGATAAAGAGCATTGGCAAAATAAATGCCTTTTCAGCTGAACCTAAAAATTCGTGTCTAAAATGCGTCTATGAGCGCCAACGGCAACAAGGTAGAACACATACTCAACGCTTCATCCAGCCTACTGGGTTTTTCATTTATTGCGGTTACGACACTGAGGGCATTGAAGCTTATTCACACGACGCACGTCGATCAATTCGCGTCGCTCGGCGTAGTCATATTCACGATAAGTGTTTTATTTTCCTTCCTGTCCATTAGGTCCAATAAAATGCGGGCCAAGAAGACTTATGAAACTATCGCCGAATATGTGTTTCTATTCGGGCTGCTCAACATTCTCGTGCTAATAGCATTAATAGAAATCAAGCTCGTATGATTATTTACGCCGGGTCACAAGTGAGGCAAGTATACTTGTTGGCATGCTGAGCAATAAGCGTCTCTATATGATAACTGTCGCTGTTGTGGCGGCAAGTGCCATAGTTGCCGCGGCCATCCATCTGTCCGCCTACAAGCCCAAGAACACCATACCTGCCAAGTCGGACCAGAGTCAGGCCACGGCCCGGCCGAACAACCGGCACTTCGCGCATATTTTTATAATCGTCGAAGAGAACAAGTCCTACAACAGCATAGTTGGCAGTCCCCAGGCCCCTCATATCAACAGCTTAATCCGGCAAAATGCGTTAGCCGACAATTACTCCGCCGTTTTGCACCCGAGCCTGCCTAATTACCTGGCGTTGACTAGCGGCTCCAACCACGGCATTACCAATGACTGCAATCCTCCGAGCGCCAGGTGTGAGATCAGTGTCGCCAACATTGCTGATGAGCTTGAACATTCAGGCCACACCTGGAAGGAGTACGCCGAGAGCATGCCCTCACCCTGTTATGCCTACAATTCCGGCGAGTATGCCACCAAGCACAACCCCTTTATTTATTATTCGGATATCATAAATAATCACGCCCGGTGCATTGCACATGTGGTGCCGTTCAGTAATCTGGCAAACGACCTGAAGAGCACAAGCACTACGCCAGACTATGCCTTTATCACGCCGAACCTCTGCAACGATATGCATGATTGCTCCGTCGCCACGGGGGACCAATGGCTCGCCGCACATATTCCCGCGATCCTGCGTTCGCCGGCGTTTACAACGCAAAACTCGCTATTGGTTATTACCTGGGACGAAGGTAACCTGGCCACTAATCACGTTCCGGCTATTCTTATCGGACCGCAGGTTAAAAGCGGCTATATTTTATCCGGGCACTACACGCACTATTCGTTACTGCACACGATAGAAGCCAACTGGGGTCTTACGTCGCTTACCAACAATGATGCCCACGCTCCAATCATGACCGGGTTTTTGAAGTAACATCGTCTAACCGATTGTAAACAACAGCAATAGAACATTGCTTTTGCGTAGTCAATGGCGTATAGTATTAGGTAAATCCACCTAAAGCCAGGCGTTAGCCGGCACAAACCAGAAAGGGAATGGAAGTTTACGTGAGCGATGCTCCTAGTGCCAACACCTCTGCCCACGCAGTACATAAAGAACGGAGCCATGAAGAGATCATGGTTATTCTGGTTGCCCTCATGCTGGCGATGTTGCTCGCCGCCCTTGACCAGACCATTGTCGCTACGGCGCTGCCCCGTATTGCAACTGACCTTCACGGCCTTAATAAACTGGCCTGGGTAGCAACTGCTTACTTGTTGACCAGCGCCATATCCACGCCGCTTTACGGCAAAATTGGCGACCAGTTCGGCCGCAAAAAGATCTTTCAGTTCGCAATAGTGCTCTTCCTGATAGGTTCGGCGCTGTGCGGCCAGGCACGTAATATGAACGAGTTGGTTATATTCAGGGGTTTGCAGGGGATCGGCGCGGGCGGTTTGATGTCGTTGTCCATGACTATCGTCGGTGACGTCGTATCTCCCAGGCAAAGAGGCAAGTATCTGGGTTACTTTGGTGCCGTTTTTGCTGTTTCCAGCGTAGCCGGGCCGTTGCTCGGCGGTTTCTTTACCGACAGCCTGTCCTGGCGATGGGTGTTTTATATAAACCTGCCACTAGGTATCCTGGCGCTATACGCCATTGCTACCAGGCTTCATTTGCCGGTTAACAAGGGCGACCACAAGATAGATTATATAGGTGCCGGATTGTTAACCGTCACAGTAGTGCCGATCATTCTGGCAACCGTTTGGGGCGGCGTAACCTATCCATGGGGATCGGCAACCATTATCGGATTATTCGTTGGCGGCGCGGTGGCGGCAGCTATCTTCACCCTTTGGGAACGGCGTCAACCGGCGGCAGAGGCCATGCTTCCCACGCACATGTTTAAAAACGACATTTTTACCGTATCTATCATACTGTCGTTATTGGTCGGCGTGGCTATGTTCGCCGCAATCCTGTTTATACCGGAATACCAACAAGTAGTTCTGGGATACTCTGCTGTAAAATCCGGGCTCCTGTTATTACCGCTGGTGGTCGGCATGTTGACGGCCCTTATTGTCAGCGGCCAGTTGATTACCAGATGGGGGCGTTATCGTATATTTCCAATAGTCGGTACACTTGTAGCCGCCTTCGGCGTATGGCTCTTCAGCCACCTGAGCCTGCATACCAGCCAAATAACGCTGAGCATGTGGATGGTTGTTCTGGGTATAGGCATCGGCTCGTTCATGCAGGTCATGACCCTGGCGGTACAAAACGCCGTTCCGCGGGCGGAGCTGGGCGTCGCGACCGGCGCAGCGACCTTCTTCCGGAGTATGGGCAGTTCGCTTGGCGGCGCCATCTTCGGAGCCATCCTGACGAACCGTCTGGCGGTGCATCTTAAGCAGTTGCTGCCCCACTTCAGCGGTCAATCTTCGGGCCTGGCCCAGAGTGTAGTGACCGGCGTAACCCCGGCTTCGCTTCACAAGTTGCCGCCAAGCATCAGTCACGACATCTTCGAGGCGTTCGTACTGTCCTTCCATGATATGTTCCTGCTGGCTATCCCGGTCTTGTTGCTGGCTTTCATTGCCGCACTATTCCTGAGAGAGGCTCCGCTCCGGGAAACGACCCGGGGTCCGGAGCTGATGTAAGCCCTACATCTCTTACTCCTTGGTTTTGCTGGTGTAATTTTATACGGGCGTCTTTCAACCAAAATTGCGCATCGAGTATCCATTGGCTATACTGTTTAGAGCATAAGCCGAACAAAAATGGACAACCAGCCGCCTACTCCTACGCCAGCGCCATCCGATTCGCCAGCCTGGCAGCCGGCGCCTCTAGCTCAACCCATGCCGCCCCCTGCGCCATTAACCCCTCCAGCCCCGTCACCTCCGCCAGCAGCACCAGTTGTAACAGCCGTAGCGCCAACCGTGCAACAGCCTGCCCCACAGGTTCCTGCCAACGCTGCACCGCAGCTGCCGCCCGACGCTGTTTATGCGCAGCATAGAGGCCGTGCCATGAGTACACTTCACCAGCACGAAAGAACTTCTGCTATTATCATTGCGGCCATAGTACTGCTCATCAGTGTCTTTAACGTGGGTTTCAGTCTTCATGTATTGAAGGCTCGACGTATAGCGTACTCGCAATTGCCACAAGTCGTTACTGCAAACAACGAGAAAAAAGTGGGGTCCGCCGTAGAAACCCGTTCCAACGGAACACTAGACCTGAAAGAACGTTTTAATGCTGCCCTAACTCAAAAAAACCAGACCATCCATGCCGGGCTTAACCAGCAAGTGAACTTTTCTAACGGCATGAGTTTTATGTTTACCAGTATGCAAAGAAATTGGCAGCCAGCTACATACGAGTACATACCAAAAGGCGACTATTATATTTTGCTTCACGGCGTACTTGGTAACCGCGCGACGTTTATGACAACCCTTGATTTTGCGAGCTTTTCGGCCATTATTAACGGACAAACTTACAACTATGTCAGTACTAACCTTTTAAGCCCGGCTGCGTTTA
This sequence comes from Candidatus Saccharimonadota bacterium, assembly GCA_027315225.1. Taxonomy (GTDB): domain Bacteria; phylum Patescibacteriota; class Saccharimonadia; order Saccharimonadales; family UBA4665; genus DAHUYJ01. The sequence goes on from DAHUYJ010000023.1 coordinate 11,808, forward strand.
GCCAGCCGACAACCATGCTTAGCAGTTCGACTGTCGATAACAATGTCGCGGCAGGCCAGCAGATAAAGGGCGTGGTAGTATTGCAAGTGCCTACGGGCTCCACGCCGACACTTCTTATCGAGAACAGCGGGTTTTCGCACGGAGCTAACCAAGGCTTAGTTGTAATGAAAGCATACATAAAATTATGATACAGACACTACACCTTTTCGCCAGCCAAGTACTCTACAACGTTAATTTTGATCTGGCGGTGGCCATACCGCTTATCGCATTTGTCGCATTATTTATCTGTATCATGATCAAAGAATTTAGCCAGGGTCTGCTAAGGTATAGCTTGGCCTTCATCTTTATAGCCAGCTTCAGTGCTCTATGGTTTATTTTAGAACTTGATAACCCACCCTTTAATTATGTATTAGTAGTGGTGATCATAGTGTCGGGTTTGGCAGGCTTATGGAGCTGGATCCGTGAGTTATTTAATGAGCTTAGAAAAATCTAGGTTACTAGGAGGAGGTACAAATGCAAGACGACCACAACCGGCCGGCCACGATCTACATTTTGGGTGCGAACATGCTCGAAGCAAATTTGCAGGGTTATGTGAACGACCTTACGACAGCCCTGCAAGGGTCGGCCCCCGTTATATACGCCAATACAGAGGATCAATTTGGCAGTACGTTGGCCGAACGTTATGAAATCGAGGAGTCGCAGATACCCTCAATACTGATAGTCATCGAAGACGAAGAGATCTATAAGTCATGGCATGGCCAGGATCTACCCGCAACTGACCAAGTAGTATATGAGATAGGTCAAATAACCGGTGGACTGGGTGATTGAACCGGCAGAGGATAGCTAGCGTGCGTCATATTAAGCCTAGAACCGTAGAGACTATTGCCTGGGCGCTTATTGTAATAGGTGCAGCCGGCCTGGTTGCCAGCATTGCCTTATATCTCCGTCAGCCCCGGCCGCCGCATAATGTTTCAGTCCAAAGCGCAAGATCGGTCCACATAGCATCGGCCCCGTCATCCAAGAAACCTTCGTCCAAGGCGGTGGCCATCTACACCGTAGCGCCATCGCTTCCCAAGTACATAAGCATTCCTGCTATCGGGGTAGACAAGGCCCGCGTCATCCAGCTTGGCGAGACATCCGGCGGCCAGATAGCCACGCCGGACAACATTTATGATACCGGGTGGTTTGACGGCAGCAGCAAGCCAGGGAGTAAAGGGGCGATGTTTATCTT
>DAHUYJ010000024.1 GCA_027315225.1 Candidatus Saccharimonadota bacterium
ATGGGTATGCGCTCAGTATTAGCAGCCAAGGGAATAAAGGTGCGCTCCGCTTCTGAAACCTTTGATGACAGCCCTATGGGCAACTTCATGGAGAACCTCTACGTCATGGTAGGCCAATTAGACAACGAAAATAAGCGAGACACCACCACTGACAACATGATACGCCTTGCTAAACAGGGCTACTGGCAGCACAAACCATTAAGAGGCTACAAAATGGTGAAAGTTAAAAATAGCGAGGGCAAGGACAGGCCATCAATAGCAAAATCGGCCGAGGCTGACCAAGTTACCAAAATTCTCATGCGATATAATCGGGGTGACATAACACAGGCGGCACTATGCCGTTATGCTACGTCAATCGGCTTTTTGGGGCTTAATGGCAAGCAAATCACACAAGAAGTAGCCCGCAAGATGATAAAACAGCCTGTCTACGCTGGCTATGTCTGCGACAAGTTTACTAATTATGAGCTTTTTGACGGCAAACACGTAGGTCTCATTAGTCCTGAAGTGCATGAGCAGAACCAAATTATCCTAAAAAGTAAAAATAAAGACTACTTATTAGGCTTAAAACATGAAAAAATAAATAAGATGTATCCGCTAAGACGATTTGTAAAGTGCGTGAACTGTGGCAAGTATATGACCGCCTGTGCGCCAAGCAGCAGCCCCAGATACTTCTGCGCCCGTCCAACGTGCCGTAATACGGGTTCCATGAAGGCCAGCACTGTTCACAGCAAGTTTGAGGGGCTACTTGCTGACATAGAGCCGAAGCCAAGCACCCTACGGCTAATGAAAGAAATATTAAAACGACAATCTGTCAAAGAGCTAGGCAATTTAAACCAAGATATAGCCGAAATGCGTGACAAACTGGACAATTTAGCCACCATTCGCACCAATGCCATTAAGAAGTTTATAAGTGGGCAGATAACCGAGCAAGAGAAGCAGGAAGTAATTGACGACCTTGATGTTGAGAAACTAGAGCTTCAAGACGAGCTTAACACTCTAGAACAGCAGCAGACCATTAGTGAAACGAACATAGAATACGCTTTAAACTTTATGGGGAATGTTGCCAAACAGTGGTCAGACGCTTCTCTAAGCCTAAAACAAACCTTCCAAAATCTTATCTTCCCACAGGGTTTCACCTTAGACATCAGAAACGATAAATTTATAATAAACGAAATTAGCCCCCTCTACGCTGTTATTTCAGACGTATCGGAGGCTATTTCGGCTAAAAACTCTGCTATGGTGACCTCACGGGGAATCGAACCCCGATTGCCAGGATGAAAACCTGGTGTCCTAACCGTTAGACGATGAGGCCGCGCCAGCCTGCCGGAGGGTACGCTTGTTGTACCGTTTCGTACACCAATGTCGTTTCTCGGCAGCAAAATAACTGGTAAATAGTATCATAACAGAGGAGAAAATGAAAATCCCCTCCACCACCTGAGGAGAGGATTTTCGAGAAAACTGTGAGGTGTTTGTGTCTCAGAGCGGTCAGTCAATGCTCATCGAACTGCTTGCATCCTAGCACAAATTGTTCATTTGCGCTAGCGCTTATCCACAGAAACTGATCGCTGACCTGTTGCCTGTGTTTTGCGCGGGAGTTCTAGTTCTACTACTGGCGGCTCAGGCGACGGCTCAGCAGGCGGCGGTAGCCAACCATACCGAGGATCGTAGCGGCGCTGAAGAGGCCGATCATGCTGCCGGGACCGGTGTTAACCAGCGCGGTCGGTGCGGCCGGAGGAGTCGTAGGAGGTGTCGAAGGTGGCGGCGTTACTTTAGGCGGCGTAGTCGGAGAGAAAGTAACCTGCTCCGTACATTGGGAGCCGCTGGCCGTTACGTCTTTGCCGGCGACAGTAAAGTGCGCGGTAGCGGTTATGGTGTAGGTACCGTCCGCGCCGTACTGGTGCGTCTGGCCGATGACATTAGCGCTGCTCAGAGGCGAGCTGCCGTCGCCCCAGTCCACAACTGCGTTACTGAAGACGGCGCCATTGGTAGCAGTAGTGGAGAACTGTGTGATCTTGACTGTGCGGTCAGCGTCAGCCGCGATGTTGAGCGCGTCACAGCTGTAGACCGGAGCTTGCGGCGTTGGAGGACAACTGACCTTAACCTTGAACTGTACGAACTCAATGACTGACGGTCCCAGGTTTCCGATACCGACACCCGTGCCACTGATAGTGATGCCATCGGGCAAGCTACGGACGGGGTTGTCGTTCTGGTCCAGTAACTGGGTACTGCCGGAGACATAGCTTAAAGTCTGGGCAGAAGAAAGGTTAACCTTGGCGAAAGCGTAGGTGCTTGCCGGATCGGCATTAGGCGCGCTCGCATCCAGGGTAGAAGTGTTTGTGGCTGACTTTTCGTTCGAGATCAACGCCTGGACGTTGACGCTGTTCAGCGTAGCGCTACCCGGGTTATAAAGACGGGCCCGGTATTCCAGGGTGTCGCAAGCATTCGCGCTCACCGGGTTAGCAAATCCTGAGTTAGTGGTAAGGTCTTCGACGCGGTAAATGTTACCGCCTTCAATTTGGCCATCGCTGAAAGCACTTGCTTGGCTAGCGCTGAGCCCGACTGAACCCAGGATCAGCAGCGCTGCTGCTATGCCTGATAGTTTAGCTGTGATCTTCATTGCGTATTCTCCTATCTATCCTTGGCTTACTTTAATTAGAAACCTGAATCTTGCATGGTTGCAATCGTGAACTGCTGGGTCACAGCCGGCTCAGTACCGCCATCGTTAGACGAGGCTACCGCGTCGATTTCTGACTGGCCGACATCGGGGCCGCTTGTAAAGGTGGCGCAGACATGGTTTGGGTCACCATCCTGGTCGCCAAAAGTGCCGGAGACAGTACCTTCGCCGGATACGACATTAAATGTCACATTAGGAACAGAGGTGCTGGAGTTGCCGCTAGCATCCGTATTAATCTGCTCGGCGTCAACGCAGAGCTGTTCGGGGCTATTAGTGAACAGCGGTTCAGCTGTGGTGAGCATAGTCTCAACAAGTGACTCGGTGGGAGCTTGCTCCGGAGGAGTTACTGGAGGGGTTGGCGGAGTCTGGGGGGGTGGGGTTGCTTCCTTAGTAATGACTGTAGTGCTTGCGCCGCAGTTGACTTTGGCGTGAGCGTGAGCATCGGCCTTTCCAAGCAGTTTGTCATAGAAGCGTACCGCTGCCGCGCCTTTGTGCTTCAAGTATTGCTTGACGTTGACCTTTAAGTGAGCATCCGCTTCGGCTTCGGCTGTGCCGCAAACCTGGCCATTTTGGTCATGACCAATAGCTTCGGCCTGAGCCTTGGCGTGAATATTCAACTTGGCGTGGGCAAAACTCTTGACCAATTCAACCTTGCCGCGAATGACTTTCTTAGGAGGTGTAGTCATTATGAAGTTGCCGCAGTCATCTACTATTTGCCCGTTAGGACCCATGTTGCCGGCTTTGGCCAGGCCGGTAGGAGACAGTGACTTGGGCACGTGGCATACGTACGTATCCCGGGAATCGTAGAACCATGCGACCTGGTTAGCTGATGTGGGGTGGGAAGGGCCGTTTATAGTCTCCCCGGAGTTATAGACACCGGATTTCCAGAAACAACGGTTGTGATTCACATACTCTTTGGGCAGGCCGTTGGCACGAATATAGGACAAGACGGTCACTTTGCCGTCAGCAACATCGCTGGCCGACACAGAACTGTGGCTCTCGCTTCCTATAAAAGTCAAACTTACATTGTTTGGCAGCTGTGACGCTAGGCTGACTTCTGTGGTTTGGGGCTGGGTCTCAGCAGCGCTGCTGCTGTCAGCAAAAGCAAGCTCTCCCGCACCACCAAGCCCGACACTTAGTGCCAGAGCCGCTACAGATCGGCCTATACGACTACTCCTGAAGCGATCAGCAAGCGTTTGTTCAGGCATAGCTCGCTCCGGCATAGCCTGCTCTGACAGTGTTTGTTCTTCTGGTATTCGATCCAGCATTAAAGCTTCCATTAACGTGAGTCTCCTCTCCTGCACCAAGGTTCTCTCAGTGCTTATTACTCTTCCCCACACCCCAAAGCCTTGACAGACTTTTAAAAGTGTTGAGAACAATATATCACAAGCGTTATATATTGTCAAGAGTATTGTATAATATGCATAAGCTCCTTGAATACCCTTTCAAAACACCCCTGTAACCCAGTCAAGGCAAGAGATGAAATCATAATAATTGTGTTGTGATAACGAGCAGCTCTGGCGAACCAGCTTCGTCCGGCTAGTCTACACTTTTAGGCGCCGAATGAGCAAGTAGCGGTAACCCAGAGCGCTAAGTATGGTTGAAACAGTGAATATGGCTGCTATATTGCCAGGGCCGGTGTTAACAAGTGTAGTTGGCACGACAGCCTGGGACACGGTTGGGGCGGGCGTGGGCGGCGCAGGCGCAGGCGTGAGGGCGGCGGGCGTGACGGTCGGCGTAACAAAACTGATCTGTTGTTGGCATGCAGGGCCGTCTACTGCGACATCTTGGCCGTTCACCAGAAAGTGTGCCACAACAGCTATGGTGTAGGCTCCGTCAGCCTGGTATTGGTGGTTCAAGCCGATAGGGTTCATGACGCCGGTGATAGTACTTCCGTCGCCCCAGTTAACATCAGCTCCGGTAAACGCTCCGCCGTTCGCTATAGCCTGAAAATTATTAATGGCAGCGGTGCGTCCCTCGCTGGTATTGACACCCAGAGCCTCACAAACAGGTGGCGGTGCCGGCGTAGGGACCGGCGGGGGCGTAGTTGTGGTCGTAGTGGTATTGCTGACAACATTGGTGCTGCAGTTGCCGGTCTGCACAGTGGCGCTGTTGGTACTGCTGTTGTCAGTATTGGTAGTATTACCGCTGCATACGCTGGTGGTGGTTGTCGCAGGTTGTTGTGTTGGTGCGGGCTTGGGCGGAGGTACCGGCTTTGGGACCAGCACGGGTTTGGGTGCCGGCTTCTGGGATTGGGCCGGAGCCGGCGGCGGAGGCGCCGCTTTCGCGGTAGCAATAATGGGATTACCGCAGCTGGCCAGAATGGCGAAGGAGAACCTGCCGCCATTCATCACTACATAGGCCGAAAGGCTGTTATCCAGAAAAGAAACGCTGGGAGGCCGCGTATAAAACGTGGTGCCGCCCCTGACTACCCTGGTGCTGCCGGAAATATAATCGCGGCCGCCGGTTAACGCACCTGTCGCGACCAGCGTGCCGCTTTCGTATACGTCGCCGGATTTGGTAACCTGTCCGGGTACAACATGTGTTGATCCCGAACCAATAGCATTAATATCCGCTGTGCTGATACCGAAGTAACCGAAGATATCGTGGATACTGGCCGCCGAATTGCGGCCGTCGCCGCCCCGGTACTTCCCAACCAACTGGCTCACCGAATCTGCGCCGCAGTATATAACCGCGTTGCTGTCACAATTGGTGGGGCCGGAGATCGATACGCCCTGGGCATCAACGGCTGTCAACTGGGAGCCGGCAAGAACCACAGCCGTCGCCAGGGTTCCGGTTAAGACGGCCCTTTGAATAACTCGCCGCAGTAGAGACTTTCCGCCAGTCAATTGCACCCCCGTCAGTATTATTTGTCATTTATTTACTATTTGTTACTTATCGTATTACAGCGTCGGCAGCCGGTTAGTCAGTAACTTTTATTACTTAGCGGCTGGTTCCGGCTCTTGTGCGGGCTCCTGTTCGCCGGTTTTTACAGAATGGTTAGGGGTATCGTGCACCACGTGCTTAGCCTTGTCAAAAATGAAGCCGAAGGTGCTGCCCTTGCCTTCCTGGCTCTCGAAGATAATCGAGCCTTCCTGAGCCGCAATAACCTTTCTGGCCATGAACAGGCCCAGACCTGTGCCATCAGGCCTGGCCTTACGGGCATTTCCGGCCCGATAGAACTTGGTAAACAGGTGTGGCTGCTCACTCTTAGGAACGCCGATACCGTCGTCCTCCACCCGCAGCTCGATAATCTTATCTTTGTCGAGTAAGCGAACGGTAATATGGCCGCCTGACGGCGTGTAGTAAATGGCGTTATCGATGAAATTCATGACCACCTGCCGGGTCTTGGTCTCGTCCAGCATGAGCATCGGAAAATGCTTAGGCTTATCGTAGCTTAATTCCAGAGACCGGGAAGCGGCAGATTCTTTAAGCTGGCCGAGCTCCTGCTCAACCATGTCCGCCAGGTTAACCGGAAGCGGCTCAATGATAAATTTGCCTGTCTTAAGCCGCGACACGTTCAGGAGATCGGCAATCAGGTAGACCATACGCTGCGAGCTAAAGAAGGCCTGCCCCAGCATTTCCCGCTGCATGTGAGTAATTTTGCCGGCATCGCCCTCCAGCACCATGCTGATATAGCCCTTAACACTGGTTAGCGGCGTGCGCAACTGGTGGCTGGCCATACTGATAAAGTCATCCTTGGTCTCGTCCATTTGCCGGAGGCGTTCGTTGGCCCGCTTAAGCTGTCTGGTTGCCTCGTCAACCCTTGCTTGCAGGGTAATGTTGAAGTTCTGTATTTCTTCGAAGTGCAGGGCATTTTGGACAGTAATCGCCAGCTCGCTAGCCGATGTGAGTAAGAGTCGCCTATCCTTGGAGCTGTAGACATCGCCACTCCTTTTCGGGCCGAATACAACATATCCTATTACCCGTTCATGCGTTTTTAGCCTTAAGCTGAGGGACACGTCGGCTCTGAGCAACTGCTCGCGCAAAGGACCATGGGCGTTTGGTTCATCAGTGACCATCAGGTCCTGGTGCTGCTTGTCGATATGAGCCGCCAGCTCCAAAGCGTATTGGTCAATAGTACGGTGAGTGTGAGACTCGAAGTAGGGCCTTCCCTCTTTAAACAGTATGAACTCGATCGACGAGGACTTCAGCGCTTTGTTCAGTACGCTACGTGTACGGTTCAGGATCTTATAAAGCTCAAACTCCTCCACCATTACGGTCCCGATTTCATCAAGCACTGCTTGCGTATCGTAATTTTCCCGGTAAAACAGCCGGTTCGTAAGCCGGTCAAAGAAGCGTTTCATGGCCTGAAAACTTAAAGCCAAGGGGGCTATCAAAGCGACCGACAGAAGCTGTCGAAGAAGCTCATATCGAGAACCCTTGAACAGCAAGTCAATCAGGCCGAATAGGGCTACGCTATAGACGGTTATCATAGCACCGATCACGAGCAGGTAAGCTATCGAGCGGGCAATAGCCGTCCTTATGTCGAATAAACGATGCCGAACAATGGCGTCGGCGAAAGCAAAGCTGAATACAAGCGTGAACGCGGAGCCAAAAGGCACTAGACTTGTAATGTTGAAAAACACGACCAGCAAGAAGTTAGAAATGACTATTAGCGTGAAAGTGCCGACAACTCCCAGTAACACCAACCGCAGCTGTTCCCGAGCCAAACCTTTCGAAGATCTGTACTTACTGACAACCGTAACCATGCTAGCGCCCACTAGACCCACCGTCTGCAGCAAAAACAACCCAATGCCGGGTTCCGGTACTGGGTCGGCGTGACCATTTGAAACTTTTAGTGTCTTAAAGACAAAAGGCGTCAACGTCAAAGCCATGACAAAGATCGTTGAATAAAAAGATACCTTGATCCAGCGATAATAACTTTTGAGTAAAGACACGTTCGGAAACGTCAGGAATGTCAAGAATACGGCCAGGTTGAGGAGAGCGCCACAACAGAGCACCAGCCGGACCCACACAAGCTGTGAGAGCAGTACCGGATGTACGGACAGGTAATTAACAGATGACCAAACTGTAAAAACTATGGTTAACGCAAAGAATAGTCGGTTGGTAGCCCCTCGGGGATTCTTTATATAGACAACCGATCCCACCAGTAGATTCAGAATGGCCGTTACGGCCAAAATACTAATGTCAAGCATAGTTGCTCACGTACTTATGATTGCATAAGGCTTACGCTTTTTCTACCCACTGTTGCTTGGTGCCCGGACCAAAATACCTGGGATGTCCGTGCGGCCATACTACGATTTGCACCAATCTTTGGCTGGCACGGCTCTTTGATACTTCTGCGAATTCTGAACTTTTTGTAATCATGGCCGAGCGAACGATCTTAAGGGCAGTCTGTTGCAGCGCCACTGTTCCCTCAATACCCTTTTGCAGCTCCAGATTAATTTGCAGGAATTGGTTATGGTGAATGTCGTGCTTGGTTGCCATTGTAAACCTTTCGGTAAAGTAGGGCGTGAGCTCCGGCTTCAAAAGCCCCTCTTTGACAAACTCCGGATAGATGATTATGCCGTGAAGGCTCGCTGACATGTCTGTCCGTTCATACACGAATACGAAAGGGTTTTTGCGGATGGTATGCCCAATACCCGCTTTCGCAATTTCGGTACCTAGAGAGATCTTATAGCGCCTGAGCAATTGGTCGATCTCTTCATAGCTGAAAACGCCACCATGGTCGCCAATAGCATAGCGAATCAGGGGTAAAGCCGCGTCAGAAGTAAGGATCAACTCTCCGTCTTGGGTCTCAAACTCGATGAAATCAGGGTTGTACTGGGCAAGTGTCGGCGTTTTTTCGATCTGACCGAACATGTCCCGATACAGCAGGGGGTCTTCCAGGGCAAGCTTGCGAACAAGAATACTTAGTGGCGTCTCGTAGCCCATCGCTCCCAAATCTGCCGAGCCATAAATATTAAGCGTATCCAGAAGCGGGTTGGCCGCTCCTGATTTTTCACAAACGTAATTGCGGAACGTCTCGGTGAATGCCTCGGCAGCGAACATCAGGCGCATGTTCAACTTCTTGAGATCAATACCTTCGCCTTCGGCCTCGTCAATGACTTCCTTGACGAATGGCGGATAACCCACGAGCACTGTCTGGTCAAATTCTGGAGACAACTTACGGAGAGCCTTAAAAATTTCTTGCTTGTTATAACCAACCGGCAGGAACGATACGGGAGCTTTAAGCCTATTGGCGGCGATTTCAAAAGATCTTAATGTAATAACGCCGCCGATCCAGACACCCATGCCGAAGCCCATAAGTACCAATGTCCTGCCAGGCCCGTAGGAACTGTACTGCAAAAAGGCTTCAGCAAATTCGGCACCCCGCCCGGCAAGGTCATCATCCCTTGGGAAGTAATATGGCTCACCAGTTGACCCTGAAGTAGAACAAAACCATAAAGGTCCCTGTGTGGCAGCACTCCACATCAAGTCTCTTTTATTCTGTGCTGTTTGCAGATAACCTTTCTTGGAAGTTATCGGAATTGCGGCATAATCGCTGACGCTGCCAACACTTTTCGGGTCAAAATTGTGGGACTTAAGGAACACCTTATACGCCGGAACTTCGCTAGAAGCTTTCTTGAAGAGTTCAAGCGAGCGTTCCGATATCATGTTCCCCTCCCCCAAATTCTCGTCTGGGCCAATCTGGACGCAAAACGATGCGTGGGTACATGTTCTGCTTCCGAACCCTTGAAGACATTGGTTAATGTACGGCCGATATTATTCAACCTGTGTGTTAGGCGCTCCAGCCTAAAGCCGCCTTTCTCCAGCTCCTCTGTAACAAAAATTAATCCACCGGCGTTTGCTATATAGTCCGGAGCATACAATATACCCCTCGCAAAGAGTTCATCCCCTACTTCATCACTAGCAAGTTGGTTGTTAGCGCCTCCGGCAATCACTTCGCAATTCAAGACGGGTACGGTTCTGGGGGTGAACTCATTGCCTAAGGCACAGGGAGCGTACACGTGCATGGGGTATTTATGGATCTCATCAGCCCTGGCAATGCGGACGCCTTGGTATTTTCTCTGAATATCATGAGCTTTTTGGCCGTTAATATCAGCTATCACCAGATCAGCCTGGTCCCTTGCAAGCAGTTCGACAAGCGCTTCCCCTAACTTGCCCACGCCTTTTATGCCGATGGTTTTGCCCTTTAAGTCGGTTCCGTACTTATACTGGACGGCAGCCTTGATGGCGCCATACACGCCTTGGGCAGCTGCTTTCGACGTAGAAAAGCCGTGAGCGTCCTTGATAGACACCCCCAGCATGTATTGGCTGTATTTGGACATGAAACGAACATCTGCATCCGTCAGCCCTACATCCACACCAGTCCTGAATAGGCCGTTCAGCGCATTCACCCTTTGGGCATAGGCTTTTAGAACGGCGTTGCGATCCGTTGTCTCGTCTAGCAGAATGACACCCTTAGCTCCGCCAAACGGCAAACCGGCCAAAGCACTCTTGTAACTCATAGCCTTGGAAAGACTAAGAACATCTTGGAGTGCTTCGGTTTCATCTTGATAATATTGCACTCTGGTGCCGCCATGTGCCAGGCCCAAGTTACGGTTATGGATAGCTACGAAGGCCTTTAAACCGCTATTTTTGTCACTTAATGCGATTAGGAATTCATGATTATCAAACTCATCATACTGCCGCCAATTTTTTGTGGATATGCGTGTTTTGCGTAACGACTTCGAGGACAGCAACATTGCGGAATTCTTTTTTGTGTTATTGTTTTAGAGAGTTCCTGTACTCGAGGATAACATAAATTCTTAACTGTCTCTACGTGATTGCTCCATAAAATGGTCCTGGAAACATGAAAACCGAAGAGCTCTTATCGAGAAAGCTGCCAGATATAGTAGAGGTCGCCCGTCTGGCGCCATCTGTCCATAACACACAGCCGTGGTCGGTAACCGTGCGCGGTGACACCATAGAAGTGTCCGTTGATTCCACATACGCCTTATCCGATGGTGACCCGACCGGCCGGCAAACAGTTATCAGTTTAGGAATTTTTTGCGAAGCCCTCAGCTTGGCCGCCCAGGGCTATGGTCTGGCAACCACATCAATAAGATTGCAGAACCACGGGGGGTTAGTGCGTCTTAAGCAGGGAGATGTGGATATGGCCACGGCCAAACAGGCTGCCAAGCTATTGCGTGAGCGATGCACTGATCGCAGTATCTATAGGCCAACAAAATTGAGTCCTTTGTTGCTGAAAAGCGTGCAAGGAGTAAAAACGACCGATGGTATTTCGACACGAGTCATAACCGACCTTGACATCATTCATCAAATTGCCGAGCTTACCAGCAAAGGTATTGGCCTGGCTTTGAGTAACCCGGCTTTCCGCAAAGAGCTCAGCAAGTATTTGGTCCTGCCTAACTCCGGGAAGTCCCGCGGCATATCGGT
>DAHUYJ010000025.1 GCA_027315225.1 Candidatus Saccharimonadota bacterium
AGTTCACCCGATTATTCCAAGCCATACATGCCATGGATGGGAAGTTCGAGGCGAGGTTTGCGGCCATTGATGAGCGATTCGATGCCATGGATGGGAAGTTCGAGGCGAGGTTTGCGGCCATGGACGAGAAGTTCGACCATAAGATCAATGCCATGGACGAGAAGTTCGACAATCAATTCCTCCAACTCTTTAAGTACATGCAAAATGAGTTTAACGGAATCCATGAACGGCTTGACCAAATGGTTACCAAAGCTGAATTCGATATCTACGTTAACGCCGTTGATGCTCTAGCTAAACAGACCGAAATTTATCATCACGAGGTGCTGGCACTCGGCCACAAAGTCGACCGCCACGAAAAGTGGCACCATCAGACCGCAAAGGCAGTCGGCATCAAGTTGAAAGTCTAGTCGTCTTCCAAACGAGGTTTGTCCAATAATTGAGGTTCGATGGATGGTTCAACGTCGGCGATCTTGACGATGTCGCGGTCGATCTTGCCTAGCTCCTTGTAAGTATTGTTAAAGTGGCCGACCGTAGTGCCGAGCGAGTTACCGAGCTTTTGCATGTAGCTGTTGTGGGCGATCAGGTGCTTGCCCAGTTGCTCAATGTTTTTGCGGATCTTTTCGGTATCTTTGTGGATCTCGATGGACCGTAGGCCCTGGGCGATAGTCTGCAACATGGCGGATAGGGTGCTCGGGCCGACTATAGTTACCTTCTTCTCAATGGCATACTGCATAAGATTGCGCCCGGACACACTGCCTACACCGACCTTGTTGGCCAGCAGGTCATAATAAATTGCTTCGCTGGGAATGAACATAAGCGCCTGGTCCAACGTGCCCTTGCCCGGCTTGATGTATTTTGCGGTCTCGTCGATGCGCTTTTTGACATCCTCTTTGAAGGCCCGGATCAGCTCGGGCTTATCCGGCCCTTTGGCTTCCAGCAGGCGGTTGTAATTCTCCAGAGGGAACTTGCTGTCCAGCGGTAGCAGCTTGTCATCCAGTTTGACAACGGCATCGACCACCAGGCCTTCGCCGAGTCTATATTGCAGCTCGAACGTGCCAGCCGGCAGAACATTTTCCAGTATCTGCTTGAGATAGTACTCGCCGATGACGCCGCGCTGCTTGGGATTCTGCAGGACATTTTGCAGGGTCTTGAGCTCGGCCGCGATGTCGCCGACATTCTTGTTAGTGCCCTCCAGCTTGGTAAGCTTTTCTGTAACCTGTTGCAAAATCCTGATGCTGGCCGCAGATTGGCTGGCCAGCTGTTTGTTGCTGGCGCTGAGCTGGTCGCTGAGTTGTTTTTGCAAGCCGTCTTTGAGCTCCGTGACAGACTTATTTAGCTCCGTCATGTCGGCTTTGAGCAGCAGGGCCTGGTTATCCCCTGCCGGACGGCGAAGCACCAGCGCCAGGAGTACGACTACCACAATTCCCAAAACAATAACGGTTACGAGCATATCTATATTGTATCGTGTCAGCCGGCATATTTAAATCTGGTGCAAAACCGTACCGCCTTTGCGTGGCCCTACGCATACGGATCTGGAATGTAGGGGGGCTTGCCGTTGGCTTTTAGGCGCCTCTCCTCGCCGGCAGACATCCGGAACGCCCAGGCATCCATATCCGGATAGAGTTTTGCGGCGCCACTCATCCTGGAAAGAGTTCGCACCGCCAGACGGGACCGTGCCTGCTTGCGGCAATCTAAGGACAGGCCGTATATCTTCCTTGTCTCTTCGGGAAGCATGGTTAGCGCTGCCGGACCCAGCAGTCGCCTAAACGGAACTACGCAGCGGGGAATCGTCGCCTCAAAACAGGCTCGTACACCTAAGAACCTGGCAGCTTCAATGAGATAGAGCTCGCCGTTTTCGTGGCGTTCCCTTATGTATCGGTCGCGTTCTTGATGCGTCGCCGGAGCCTGGTCCGGCGGAGACCCAAAGAGAGCGCCGGCTCGGAGTCTTCCCTGCCACAGTGCTTCGCGCTGCTCGTCTGAGAGTCGCCCGCATAATGCTTCAAATACAATCTGCTCGGCCTGGCCTAAGCTGGCTGTTGTCCAGACCGACCGTTCCGGGTCAAAGGCATCATACGGAGTGCCCTTGGCATGAGGGCCTACACGCTGGTCCAGCGCACCTCTAACGTGCGCATGCCGCTGCCATACCCTATCGAGCACTTTGTTGGACTCTTCCCTGGAGCCTGAATCTACCAACTTGAACGTCAAAGCGGTCTCGGCGTATCGCCCAAACTCACTCTCCCGTCGCCTCATATTCATTATGGTGGGAACGGCATTCAAGACGTCGGGGAAGCCGATCGTGATAGCGCATTGATCACTGAGTATAGAAACTAACGGGTTTGCCCTAACCATACGGTATGTTGGATTGTCCGGAAAATTACCCTGATCCGACCCGTCCGGCCCACCATCGGTTTTTTCGAGTACTTCGGTCCGCGCTTTAGCTATTACCTCTCTGGCAGCCAAAGCTTGGGGGCTTGGTTCAAGACCTGGCGGTATAGGCGGCATAAGAGCGGGTGACATCTCATGGGAGTTGACGGAATTCATAAAGTTCACCATAAAATATCATGGACCTCTCATAACTCAAAGTTAACTGACAGCACCAGGCAAAGCTGAGGTAAGTCTAGTTTTCAATGGTAACGGTGGTGCCGACGTGCGTCCAGTCGTACAGCCACCGGGCGGTAGATAGCGGCAGCTCCACGCAGCCGTGTGAAGCTTTTGCAGAGTCGGGATTGATCTTTCCAAAGCTGTTAGCCGACCGCCATGTAGCGTCATGGAGACCGTAGGCTCCGTACTGGTTTTGCAAAAATGGCATCCAATAGTGGACAAAGTCATCCCACTTTCCGGTGGTATCCTGTCCGGTCAGGTGCGTATTAGTTTCTTTGGCATAGATGTGGTAAGTGCCGGTAGGCGTAATGTCGGCAGCCAGGTATGAGATACCGGTCACGACAGACGAATCAAAGATCTGCTTGTTGCCGGCGCAGGCCCAGAGATGCTGCTGCTTAATACTGACGAGGACAAGCTGAGGCAGCTGGTTGCCAGCGCAGTGGTTCGTGCTGTCCGCGTACGGAATGGCTGCCGGGTTGGAAACTGTCTGGTTAGGATTAGCAGAAGATGCCGCTGGCGATGTTATCCAGTGTCCGCTAAGCAGCGGTCCGAAAATAATCGCAGCCAGCGCCAGCACCGTGAGTAGCCCGCGGCTGAATAATTTGTTATGCCGCCTGGAGACGCCCCGGGATAACTTCTTGGCAGTGGTACCAGAATGGCCGGAGGGACTAGAACGTACCGGCCGGCGCCGGGAATAGTAATAAGAGTAGCCGGTCAGACTGTTCGGTCGAATAGTTTTGCCTTGGAGTGGTGAGCTGCTCATGTGTGCCTATCCTGCAGGTACCCGCAAATACCCAGTATGAAATTATAATATTGTGATTGACGTTGTTTGACTGTATGTATTTTTATAGTACTGCTTTAAAGTATGCCACGTCTGGTGTAAGACTGCAATAAACGCACCAGCACATACAAGGCAAATACGCTGCTCGTAATAAAGAAACTTACCGGATATGGTACAAAATATGAGATAAACAGGCCGAACCAGGTTGCCAGCAAAGCTACGACTACAGATACCGCGATGCCTGCAAGCGGGCGGCGGGTCAGGCGCTCAGCTATAGCAGCTGGCGTCACCATAAGGGCGAAGATTAACAGCACTCCGACGACCTGCACCGCTATTGAGGTTGCGAGCGCCAGCAACAGCATGAAGATGCTGTTCATAGCAATAATAGAGACGCCCCTGGATTCAGCTACATCCTCATCCAGTGAGGTGAACAAGAGTCGCCGATAGATCAAGATGATCGCTACTAAGGCTAGCGCGCCAGCTATGGTGGTGACAATTACATCACCGCTGCTAATGCCCAGGATCTCGCCGAACAGTAACGAGTAGGCCTCGGTAGCATAGCCTTTGTAAAGGCTGATGAATAGCACGCCTAGGCCCAACATAAAAGCCAATACCGTACCAATCTGGACGTCGCGGCTGGCGGCCTTGCGGCCCAGTGCTGCCATAGCCAGTCCGCCACCGGAGGTGAAGACCAGCAATCCGACCAGCGGGTTCAGTCCAATAAGCACGGCGCCAGCCGCGCCGGCGAAGCCGGCATGTGATAAAGCATGCGCGGCAAAGGATAGGCGCCGGAGTACTACAAAATAACCAATTACGCCGGCCACTATGGCTATAACGGTACCTGCTTCAAACGCATGCTGCATAAAAGCGTACTGCCACATCATCTGCAAATCGCTCCACAAATTGGGGCTGAAATTGCTATTACTCGTCAGGGCAAACAGCTCAGTCATGGTGTGCAGCCTCCTCAGTCCCTAGTACCGCTACCCGGCCATGCGAATCATGCAACACCTCCACTGGTGCGCCGTACAGCGCTGATAGGGCTTTGGTAGTGATAATCTTATGGGGCGTGCCGGTCGCTATGCGGCCGTTAACAGCGTATATCAAGCGGTCAACAACCGGTAGCAAGGGATTGATGTCGTGTGCGATGAGCAACACCGCAACTTGTTGGGCCCGCGCTACACTGGCAATTAACTGGACAAGTTCGGTTTCGCGGCGGATATCGAGATTCGCCAAAGGTTCATCAAGCAACAATATGTCAGGCTTGCCCGCCAGGGCCTGCGCCAGAAAAACACGTTGCAACTCCCCGCCGGAAAGCTGGCCAAGCGACCGGTGAGCCAGTTCGGTTCCATTGACAGACTGGAGAGCGTCCAGGGCCTTTTGGCGCTCAGCCCGACTCTCGCTAGGTAGCAGCACGCCCCAACGATTGCCGCTTATGCCAAGGTGGACAAATTCCAGCGCTTCAAGCCGCATGTCACTGTCAATGGGGTGCCGTTGCGGCACGTATCCGATGCGCGGATTACCGCGTCGCGGCGCGGCGCCGAAAATCTCCAGGCGGCCGGTGCTTGGCGGCAAAAGTCCCAACAGTAACCGAAAGAGGGTGGTTTTTCCGGCGCCGTTCGGTCCCAGTATGCCCACAAATTCTCCGCGGCGAATGCTGAAGTCGGCGTGCTGCCAGACGACCCGCTCCCCGTAACGGACAGACAGGTCAATCGCCTGGATGATAGCTTCTTCTGTTTTGCCTTTGCCCATCCGCTTCATTCTACTTCCCCAGCGCAGACGCATTCAAGGCGTTTTCCAGACTGGCAAGCTGGCCGTTCATCCAGTCCTGGAAGGTCATGTCCGGCGGCTGAATGGTCTCCGTGACACCCACAACCGGAATGTTATGCTGGGCAGCCAATTGCTTAATGCTGCTGGTCAGCGGCGTGACAGTCTGTTCGTTATAGACGAGCACCTTGACCTGGCCGCTTTGCAGTTGCTGCTGAAACGTCACAACACTGGACGGCGGCGGGTCATTACCTTCGGCCACGGCTTCAATAAATGCCGGCGGCGACACTAGATCCAACCCTGCGGCGCGAGCCAGATAGGCAAAGATATCCTCGGTGGCAGCCACTTTGGTGCCGCCAAATTGCCGTTTGATAGCTGTTATGCGGTTCTGGTAGCCGGACAGGGCCCGCTGCAGTTTGCTCAGCTGTTGCTGGTAGTAGCTTTTGCTGCCCGGATCCAGCGCGATCAAATCCTTGTCCATCTGTACCACGGCCTGGTTGACGTAGGCCGGGTTATACCAGAGATGAGGGTTGTCACCTTCCTTTTTGCCGACTAAAGTGGCGACTGTCAGTACCTTGCGGCTGGGTTCAGGTTGGACGCTGAGCAGCTTGTTGGCCCAGCTGTCGTACCCTGCGCCATTGAGAACTACATAATTAGCCGCGGCAAAGGCCCGCGCGTTACTGGCATTGCTTTCATACTCATGCGGATCGGCGTTCGGATCAGAAACAATCGACGTAACGCTAACCCGCGTTCCGCCGAGTTGCGATACCAGGCTGCCCCAGAAATTTTCTGCAGCCACTACCCGCAACTTATGTCCGGACGCGGTGCTGCTGCGGTGGTGTGTAAGCAACAAGCCGGCAATGATAGCTACCACTATAATAAAAGCCACCAGTGCTCCTGTAAAAATACGGTTTTTCACGAATATAGCTCCTTGGTTACATTTTCGGGCAGGTTCATAAAACTATTGCCAGCGTAACGCGGCATGATTTATTATTGCAAATTTGTCGCAATTTATGCTATATTTGCGGCATGGTAGAACCTCTTGAACAGCTCCATACAGCTCTCAAATCCCACAACCAAAGCTGGACCCGTCCGCGCCAAATCGTGTTCTCCGCGCTGGCCGGCCGCGAACCGCAGACCATGCACGAGATCGTTTCGGCCTGCGCCGGACAAGTCGACAGGGCCAGTGTGTATCGAATCATAAGCCTGTTTGAGCGCCTGGGGATTGTTGAACGGCTGCAGATCGGCTGGAAATATAAGCTGGAACTCAGCGACGCCTTCCATAGCCACCATCACCACTTGACCTGTCTGAGCTGCGGCCGGGTAATCCCGTTTGACGAAAGCGCGGAGCTGGAAGGCCATTTGCAGCATATTGCCCGGTCCAAAAATTTCGTTATACAAGGTCACCAACTGGAAATCCAGGGCCTTTGCCAGGCCTGCGCCACAAAAACGGCGCCCGCCCAGGTCCATAAAAAGACCCGGAACGATATGCGTCCGGGTCGTTAGGAAGCCTCACACTTCCTATTTTTAGCTTATGCCTGGACCATGCAAAAATCAACGTGACATTAGTCACGTTTTCCCCCTGTTGCCGCCTGTCGTGACGACAACGCCTGCCGCGAAGCTATCAGGGACGCGCCGATGATACCCAGGCCGACTATGCCGGTCACTGCCTCCGGCACGTTGAAGAACAGGCTGAGGAGCAACGCGGCGGCCAGTACCAGAATGGCATAATGCGCGCCGTGTTCGAGATAGCGATAAATACGCAGCGTTCTCCGGCGCACCATGGCGACTGTCAGGCTGCGAACCCACAGGGCGCCGACGCCCAAGCCTATAGCAATCAAGACAACGCTATTGGTAATAGCGAATGCACCTAGCACACCGTCAAAACTGAAGCTGGCGTCCAGGAGTTCCAGGTACATGAATGCCAGGAACGCGCTCCAACCGCCGTAGACCTGCTGCTCGCGGGGCGACAACCTGTCCAGCCAGTCGACCAGCAACTTGAGGGCCGTGTATGCTACCGCCCCCACCAGGCCGCTGCGCAGCACCTCGCCTCCGTGCCCCCCGCCAATGGTCAGGGCGATCAGGCCGACAACTATAATTGATATCAGCGGCGGCAGCCAGACCGTGCCGCCATAGCGCTGCAGGGGCCGTTCAAGGTGTTCCAGCCACATAACGTCACGATCGTTATCGGACAGGAAATAAAGTGCCAGTGTCAGCAAAAAACCGCCGCCGAACGCCGCGATAGCGGTATGCGCTTCGTCAAGATGCCGGCTGTAGGCTTCGGGATGACGCAGCGCCTCATGAACGACCTGACCCCACGGCAAATGGGCCGTGACCATGACTATCAGGATAGGGAAGACCAGCCGCATGCCAAGAATAGCTATAACCATGCCGAGTGTCAGGAACAGCTGCTGCCAGAGCGATGACAACCGTTCCAGGACCTTGGCATTAATAACGGCGTTGTCAAAACTGAAAGCTATCTCGATAGCGGCCAGCACTGCCACGGTGACAGCCGCCCCCCAGCCAAGCGTCACCAGTACTGCTACTACAGCGACAGCACTCACTAATCCGGAAAAGCCCAGGTAACGTAGCATTTCGTTATCCTAGCACACCCTCGGCCGATGGATCGAGACAAAACTGCCCTAAGCCGCACATCCTAATCGTCATCGGCACCAAATCCATCGCCGAGCGCCGCTTCTATACGTGCTACCAGGAACCAGCTTCCCCGCTTGGAGATGGTATGCCGCTCGCGGATGGTGTGCGCCGTGACATTGTTGCCGCTCCCATCAAATACGCGCTGAGGTTTGCCTCGGATCACGAACATGTCATATGTCCCGTAAATAACATCCATCGGCATGGTGAGCTTCTGGATATCAGCGGCGGCCGTCTGGTGCATAATGGTATGTTCCAGGCTCTTGATGAACGGCCTCCAGGTGGATCGGTCGACTTCGAACCCGGTAATACGCCGAGCCAGCCGCTCGGTGAGCGGCGCGTTCTTATCGAAAGTCGGCTTCATGTGCATAATCTGCTGGTAGAACCTGGCATAAAGGTTGAGTTGCAAGCGGTAACGCCGCTTCTGGGGCAAGCCTTCGTAAAGCGGCATCTCAAAGAGCACTAGGTGTTTGACCAGATCGGGGCGCAGACAGGCCACCCGCACCGCCACCAGACCGCCCATGGAGTGCCCGACCAGGATGGCCGGCTGGCCGATACCGAGCCGCTCGATGGCGGTGATCACGGCCCGGGCGTGGTCGTCAGTGCTGTAGTCCAGCCAGTCCGGCTTGGGCGAAGACCCGAACCCCAGCAGATCAAACGCCACTACCCGGCAAGGCAGGCTTTGCAGCCCGGCGACGACATGCTTCCACACCTTTCCGGTGCGGCCGATGCCATGCAACAGGACGATCGGCTGGCCGAGGCCGGTGTCGATCGGCCGGGCCAAATAGTACGGCCGTCCCAACGTGCGGTGCCACAGCCGGTCAAATGTGCGGTTTATCATATTTTCATTATAAAGCGCGAGGGAACACTTCCCCGGCAGGAAGCAGGGAAGTTGCCAATCATGAACCCTACTAGTTACAATAGTACGCGCAATGCTAACATCAACACGACTGAAGGATAGCTGATAATGGACATAGCAGTAGTGATCATCGAGGTAGTGCTGCTTGTCCTCTTCTCTGCCCTATGTTCCGGCCTCAACATCGCAGTCATGGCCCTGGACATTGGGGATCTGAGACGCAAGGCTAAGCTGGGCAACCGCCAGGCCAGGCGCGTACTGCCCCTTCGGCAGCAGACACACCTTACGCTGGCCAGTATCCTGCTTGCCAATGTCGCGGCCGTTTCGGCCACCTCGCTCGTACTAAGCCAACGGCTGAACGGCTGGATAGCCGGCCTGCTCAGCACGCTGTTAATTGTTATATTCGGCGAGGTTTTGCCGCAGGCGCTGTTCGCCAAAAACCCGCTGCGCTGGACCAGCCGGTTCGCACCGCTACTCAAGGCCATGATTAAAGTCACATACATAATCAGCAAACCGCTCCAGCTGCTGCTGGACAAGCTGTTCCCGCGCCAGCGCGCCAAGCTGCAGACCCGGCACGAGCTCGGATTGATGATAAGCGAGCATTTGACAAACGAGTCCAGCGAACTTGACGAAGACGAGGTGGAAATCATGCGCGGCGCCCTGCAGCTGAGCGAAAAGCGGGTCCGCGATATCATGACCGATATCCGGCACACCTACTGGCTGACCCGCAACACCGAGCTGGACGAAGCCAAAATCGACGAGATCAAAGCGCAAGGCTACAGCCGCATACCCATCTTCAATATAGGACTCACCACCTGCTACGGCCTGCTGCTCATGAAGGACCTGGTGGATATAGACTTTGGGGAACGTACCTACCACGTTGACGACATGTCGCTTTATCCGGTGCAACTGGTCGGCAGCATGACCGCGTTGGATACCATGTTCCGCAAGTTCATTGCCGCCGGCACGCACCTGATACCGATCGAACGGGATGACAAGATCGTCGGCATCGTGACGATCGAGGACCTCTTCGAAGAGATTCTAGGCCACGAGATCGAGGATGAAACCGACCGCCAGAAGCATCGGCATTAAGGCTCCGGCCAGAGCCGTCCGGTCAGGTCAGGCCGCGATATAGTCCGGCTTGCCGTAGCCGCGGCGCAGACTGATGAGCAGCGTGCCGATGCCCAGCCAGTAGGCAAAGGCCGTAACCACGAAGCCGAGAATCGGCACCAGGCAGACCAGTGCCAGGACGACCGCGCCCAGGAACATGACCAGTGGTATGCGCTTTTCTCGGCGCAGGATCAGGCTGCCGACAAAGTAGGCCGCGATGGGCGCACTCAGGATGGCCGCCAGCAGCCATGAAACGAACAGGAAAAACCCGGCCAGGGCACCAATCAATGAGGCGAACAAGGCAATGATGATCGCCGGCACTACAAACATGGCAATGAAGCCGGTGAGCAGCGCCATCCAGAACCGGGAACGGGCTACCTTGTTCCATTTGGCGAAGCGTTGCGGCAAGAACGCCACCAGTATCAGGGACAGTACTATCAGGGCGCCTTCGCTATAGATCATCCAAGCCCAGTGGATACCGACCCAGTTCATGCGCCGCTGTTCATGTTGCACGGCTTGATGAAAGGTCTGGCTGCCGAGCACCTGGGCGCGCGGAGCGCGCTGCAGCGCATTACGGCTTGAGGCCGTATAGGAAAGATCGCCGTGGATCAGGGCGCTGGATTGGAGTTCCAGCTTGCTGACGGTGGACGTCACGTTTCGCCCGACAATGCCATTAAGCGCCAGGTTTTGCACAGTGCCGTTGATGTCACGCCCCACCTTACCGTCGACCGTGGCGGTCTGGGTCAGCAGGCTCAGGTCATTGGCCACGCTGGCACTTTTTTCAACCGTCGCGTCCTGGCCGGCGAGGCTGGCTGCCTTTTGGACAGTCGCGCCGAGCGTAATACTCTGCCCAGCCAGCCGGACGTTACCATTGACCGTACCGTTGACCGTTATGTCCTGCCCGGCACAGATCACGTCGCCGTTAACGGTGGCGTCCACCGTTACTGTCTGGCCCGCGCAAAAGACGTCGC
>DAHUYJ010000026.1:0-4307 GCA_027315225.1 Candidatus Saccharimonadota bacterium
ACGCCGTCACCTCTAGCGGGACCCGTACCCGAGAAAGCACCGGCGGCAGCGCCGGGTAATGCCGAAAGGGCTCCGGCCGGTGCCGAAAGGGCTTCTCTGCCGCCTGTCCTTTCGGCCGGACCGGCCGCTGCTATGACCCCCGCGGCGCCTCCCATA
The DNA here is from genome assembly GCA_027315225.1 of Candidatus Saccharimonadota bacterium. Classification (GTDB taxonomy): domain Bacteria; phylum Patescibacteriota; class Saccharimonadia; order Saccharimonadales; family UBA4665; genus DAHUYJ01. The sequence continues at coordinate 157 of DAHUYJ010000026.1, forward strand.
CCGTTGCCGGTTCCGCCGGCCGGTGCCGGCGCCACGACGACGAGTCCGGCAGCTTCCGGCCTGGTGGCCGATGACGATAAGGACCTGATCGAGAAGGAATGGGTGCATAAAGCCAAGGAGATTGTGGAGCGTACCAGAGATGACCCTTATAAACAAAGCGAGGACCTAACCGTTTTCAAGGCAGATTACATCAAGAAACGCTACGGTAAGACCATAAAGCTAAGTTAGTAGGTACTATGACTGCATTTCTTTTTGTTCTGGCAACAATCCTTGCGGTTATTCTGATCGCGGCGCCGATTATCTTTTTGAATACCCGTAAAACACACCGTGAACAGAAAAATTATGAACGCGGCCTGAAAATTGTCCCGCTACTCATCCACTTGCCGCCGCTCAGCGAAGATACGGAAGTAGGGAACCGCGATGTTCGCGACGTAACGGACGAGACCATCAGCAAGGCCCAGCTTATCTATAATATTATCGCCAGTACGCTGCAGAAAGGATTCAAGAGCTCTTTCTATGGACAGCGGCATTTCGCTTTTGAAATCGTCGGCAGCCAAGGATTCGTATACTTCTACACGGCGGTGCCGATGGCACTACTAGATGTCGTCAAACAGGCTATTAACAGCGCCTATCCTTCAGCCCGACTGGAGGAAGTGGCCGAACACAATATCTTCAGTCCGGTCGGCAAGGTCAGTGGTACGCTGGGCGGTGAACTGAACCTCAAGGAGTCGTTCGCGTACCCGATTGCCACCTACCAGGACCTTAAACGCGACAGCATGCAGGCGCTATTGAACGCTTTATCCTCGCTAGGCAAAGAGGACGGCGCCGGTATACAGATCCTTATGCGTCCAGCCGACCCGTCCTGGCGCAAGACCGCCCAGAGCCTGGCCAGCAGTAAACGCAAAGGCAGCAAGGGCTTGGGCTTGAGCAGCTTAATGAAGGATCTGGTCGTAGCCTTTCACAAGCCGCCGGAAGGTGGCAAGGATAGCGGCGATTCAAAACACGAGTTGTCCAATCTGGAGCAGACGACGCTTGATGCTATAGATGAAAAGACCCGGCATCCGGGGTATGAAGTAGCCATAAGGGTTGTCGCTTCATCAAACGTCGCGCAACGTGCCCAGGCGATCCTTAATAACATCGTAGCCACTTTCGCACTCTATGACGCTCCCGGCAAGAATGGTTTCAAATATACTCCTGCTAAAGATATAGACAGCTTGGTCACGTCCTATATAATGCGGTTCTTCCCGCAGGAGCACAATAAAAACATCCTGAATGCTGTAGAGCTGGCAACACTGTTCCATTTTCCGGATGAAAGCAGTATCCCGACTTCTCAGCTGACCCGTCAGGACTCCAAACAGGTTGATGGTCCGCGTAACATTCCGGAAGAAGGCCTGCTTCTCGGCTATAACATCTTTAGAGGAGCAAAAAAGCCAATCCGTCTGGGTAAACTCGACCGCCAAAGGCACATGTATGCAGTGGGGCAGACGGGTACAGGTAAGTCCACCTTCTTGGAGAACCTGGCTCTGCAAGACATGCTCAACGGCAACGGCTTCGCGTTTGTTGACCCGCACGGCGACGTGGCCGAGCGGCTTCTGGCTATGGTGCCCAAAGAACGAACCGAGGATGTCATTTATTTTTCGCCGGCTGACATGGACCACCCTATGGGCCTTAATTTGTTCGAATATAATAACCCTGACCAGAAAGATTTTTTGATCCAGGAAGCCCTGAACATGCTTTATAAGTTGTACGATCCGCAACATCAGGGCATCATGGGGCCGCGATATGAGCATTTGTTCCGGAACGCGGCGCTCACCATCATGGCTGACCCCGAGGGAGGTACGTTCGTTGATATACCTAAACTATTCCGTGACCAGGCCTTTGTAAAGCAGAAATTACAACATGTAACGGACATGAACGTACGTGAATTCTGGCTTAAGGAAATGCCAGCCAGCCAGCGCTCCAACGAGTTCGGTGAAGTCACCAGCTGGTTCGTCAGTAAGTTTGGCGCTTTCCTGAGCAACGAAATGATGCGTAACATTATCGGGCAGACCAAGAGCGCTTTTGATTTGCGCAACGTCATGGACAATAAAAAGATCCTGCTGGTCAACCTCAGCAAAGGACGCACCGGCGAGTTGAACTCAAAGTTGCTCGGCATGGTGTTTGTTATGAAGTTCCAGGCGGCAGCCATGAGCCGTTCAGATATTCCAGAGGATGATCGGGTTGACTTTAGCCTGTACGTTGACGAGTTCCAGAACTTCTCGACGGAAAGCTTCGCGACGATCATGTCCGAAGCCCGTAAGTTCCATCTGAACCTGATAGTGGCCAACCAGTTTACGACACAGTTGACGCAGGAGATCCGGGACGCGGTCTTCGGTAATATGGGTACCATCGTGAGCTTCCGGATCGGCCAGAATGACGTGGAAGCGCTCAGCCAGTATTTCCAGCCGGCGTTTGACGGCAACGATTTGCTGAGGATACCCAACCACAATACGATCGTACGGACCCTGATCGGCGGCGTGCCGACCCATCCGTTCAGCATGGCGACGTTACCGGCGTTGGGCACTCCCAACCCGCGCTTGGCCGCGGCTCTCAAGCAACTGGCGGCCGCCAAGTATGGCCGTCCAAAGTCTATTGTAGGCAGGGAAATAGAAGCCCGCATGGCAACCAAGGGAGAGCTGCCGGCCGGTACCGGACGTAGTGCCGCGCCTTCCGTGGTCGGACCGCCCGCCAGGACTGATGGCAGTACTGTTTTCCCGGGGTCGTCGTTACCGGCCGGCAGCATGGCTGGTGCAAACGCGGCCGCAGCGGCTCCCGGAAAACCTGGAACGGTGCCCGGAACTGCAGGTTCATTCCTTGACGAATGGCTCGGCAAGCGCCGTACGCAGCCGCCAGCCGCGGCCCCATACCCGCCGCCCCCCCATCCTCCGGCCGCTAACGTGCCGCCACCGTACCCGGTCGCCACCCCGGCGGTCCCGGCAACGCCAACCGTCCGACCGTATTTGGCTCCGCAGACGCAGGCTACACCGGCACAGGCTCAAAATAATATTTCAAGCAATGAGCTGGAGGGTGGCGAAGTCCATGAGATAGCCGCCCAGCTGAAGCAACAATTGAGTCCGCAGCCGGCCAAACCGGCCAGGCCGGTGTCCAAGACCGAAGATACGTTCAACCTGGAAGCTGGTGATGGGGACACCATTTTCATAGACCGGGATGGAGGTTTTCACCAGGCCAAACCGGCCAAAACCTGATATGTCAGCAGGGCCTCGCGTCCTTGTGGCTAGCCCGGCCACAATGCATATACTTAAGGATAGTTAAGTTGTCCAAAAGCCCCATATCGGGTATACTAATAAGCAGTGGGAATAAAATAATAACCTGTAAATAATAAGCGGGGTGTAACAGACAGTGGCCGAGGGCAAATCCAAACAGAAATCCAGTTATTCGGCGGCGCAGATCACAGTTTTGGAGGGCTTGGATCCGGTTCGCAAGCGTCCCGGCATGTATATCGGCGGCACCGGCGTTGAGGGTCTGCACCACCTGGTGTGGGAGGTTATAGATAACGGTATTGATGAGGCGCTGGCCGGCCACGCCTCAGAGGTGCGGGTCACAATGCTGGCCGACGGCGGCATCATGGTGACCGACGATGGCCGAGGCATCCCGACCGATATACATCCCAAAACCAAGAAGAGTACCGTCGAAACAGTGCTGACCGTATTACATGCTGGCGGCAAGTTCGGCACCGGAGGATACAAGGTCTCAGGTGGTTTACACGGTGTTGGCGTAAGTGTGGTGAATGCCCTGAGCAAGAAGTTATTGGTAACCGTCTACTACGACGGCAAAGAGTGGCACCAGGAATACGCCGACGGCGTACCGCAGGGTGATCTCAAGATGATAGGGAAGGCAGACAAAACCGGCACGGAAATTACGTTCTACCCTGACAGCAACATATTCGAAACGACCACCTTTAATTACGACACCATACTGGATCGCCTGCGCCATGCCGCGTACTTGACCAAGGGCCTGCACACCAGCCTGGAAGACGAATCAACCGGCAAACGCTACGGTTTCTACTTTGAAGGCGGTATCCAGAGTTACGTTAAGCACCTGAACATCGGCAAAGAAGTCGTGGACGAAGATATTTTCTACGTCGACAAGAC
>DAHUYJ010000026.1:4317-9917 GCA_027315225.1 Candidatus Saccharimonadota bacterium
CAGCGACACCCAGGTAGAAATTGCTTTGCAATACACCGATGCCTACACCGAGGTTATCAAAGCGTTCGCCAATAACGTGCTCAACCCGGACGGCGGCACCCACCTGACCGGTTTCCGGGCTGCGCTGACGCGGGTTATAAATGACTACGCCCGCAAGAACGGCCTGCTCAAAGAAAAAGAGGAGAACCTTACCGGTGAGGACACCCGCGAGGGCCTGACGGCTATTATTCTGGTCAAATTGCCTGACCCTCAGTTCGAAGGGCAAACCAAGAACAAGCTTGGCAACCCGGAAGTCCGCGGCTACGTGGAGCAAGTACTTAATGAATATCTTAACTACTATCTCGAGGAACATCCGGGGGTGGCCCGTAAGATCGTCGGAAAAGCTTTGTTGGCCGCCCGCGCCCGAAAGGCCGCCCGCGCGGCCCGTGAGAACATATTACGCAAGGGCATCCTGGACGGCGCCAGCATGCCCGGCAAGCTGGCTGACTGCTCCAACAAGGATCCCAAGGATTCCGAACTATATCTGGTGGAGGGTGACAGTGCCGGCGGTTCGGCCAAGTCCGGCCGTGACAGCAAGAGCCAGGCCATTCTGCCTTTGCGCGGCAAGGTACTAAATGTCGAGCGGGCCCGCTTGGACAAAATGCTGGCCAACAACGAGATCCTGAGCCTGATCAAGGCCCTGGGCGTAGGCATTGAGGATTCATTTGAGCTAAGCGGCTTGCGCTACAGCCGCGTCATTATAATGACCGACGCTGACGTCGACGGCAGCCACATTTCTACGCTGCTGATGACATTCTTCTTCCGCTACATGAAGCCGGTTATCGACGGCGGCCATATTTACCTGGCCAAGCCGCCGCTGTTCGAGCTGGTCAGGCCTAACCGCAAGAACCCCATGTTCATTTATGACGAGGATGCGCTCGACAAAGCCCTGGAGTCCGAGATTGCCCGGCGCAAAAAAGAAGGAGCCAAAGTGAACCCTGACGATGACCGCTTAAGACAGGCCGGCTTTGTCGAGCAGAAGCGCTACAAAGGCCTTGGCGAAATGGATGCTAACCAGCTGTTTGAAACGACCATGGACCCTGAGAAGCGCGTGCTGGTGCAGGTCAAGGTAGAGGACGCCGAGAAAGCCGACGCTATCTTCAACAAGCTGATGGGTACCGAAGTGGAGTTGCGGAAAGGTTTTATTCAGGCGAACGCTAAGTTTGTGAAAGACTTGGACATATGAACAGTAAGGGAATGTCGTAATGGACGATGAATCAAATACAACGCCACCGGACGAGCAGCCAACACAAGCGGTAGTTGACGCTGCGGAGCACTCATTCAGGCTAGAGGAGCGCTCTGTTGAGAACGTCATGGAAGATAGCTATTTACGCTACTCCATGAGCGTAATCATAGACCGTGCCCTTCCTGACGTCAGAGATGGTCTTAAGCCGGTACATCGTCGTATTCTCTACAGCATGAACGAGGACGGCCTGCGTAGCACCGCACGGCACCGTAAGAGCGCTAATGTTATCGGTGCCGTGATGGCCCGATACCACCCTCATGGCGATTCTTCTATCTATGACGCCATGGTCCGTATGGCGCAGCCATGGGCTATGCGTTACATGTTGGTGAATGGCCAAGGTAACTTTGGCTCCATGGACGGTGACCCGCCGGCTGCTTACCGCTATACCGAGGCTAAGATGGCCCGCCTGGCCGATGAACTACTGGCCGACATCGACAAGGACACCGTTGAATACCGCGACAACTACGACGGCACGACGCAGGAGCCGGTGGTTCTCCCTGCAAAATTGCCAAACCTGTTGTTGAACGGACAACTAGGCATCGCAGTAGGTATGGCTACCAATATCCCACCGCACAACCTCGGAGAGCTGATAGACGCGGAAATGAATCTGATCGACCATCCGGACGCCACGTTGGAGGATTTGTTACAACACATAAAGGGGCCGGACTTCCCGACAGGCGGCATTATTTACGGCAAGGAATCAATTCGGACCGCTTACGCTACCGGTCGGGGCGGAGTCGTAAACCGCGGTGTGGCGGAAGTTGTCGAAGGAAATAAGGGCCGGCACCAAATTATCATCACAGAAATCCCTTATGCCCTGAACAAAGAAACGTTGCTGCTCAAAATAGCTGACCTGGTCCGCGAAAAGAAAATATCCGGTGTCAGTGACCTGCGCGACGAAACCGCCCGTGGCACAGTACGTATTGTCATTGATCTCAAGAAAGACGCCTATCCCAAGAAGCTGCTCAACCAGCTATACAAGTTAACGCCGCTGCAAACTACCTTCCACTTCAACATGATGGCATTGGTCGACGGCATCCAGCCGCGGGTTCTGGGCCTGACGGACATTTTGCAGGAACACATCAAGCACCGACAATCGGTAGTGCGCCGCCGCACCGAATTCGAACTCAGGAAGGCCAAAGAACGCGCCCATATCCTGGAAGGGCTCAAGACGGCGCTTGACCACATAGACGAAGTTATCGCCACCATCCGCGGTTCTGAGACTACCGAAGAAGCCCAGGCCAACCTGATCAAGAAGTTCAAGCTGACCGAGATCCAGGCCAAAGCTATCTTGGCTATGCAGCTGCGCACGCTGGCCGGCCTGGAGCGCAAGAAGATCGAAGACGAGCTGGCCGAACTGCTCAAACTTATAGCGAAACTGGAAGACATATTGGCTGACGAGAAAAAAATACTGGCAATAATCCGGAATGAACTGCTGGAACTCAAAAAACACTATGGCGATGAACGCCGTACCAAGGTGGTAGCCGGCGAGCTGGGCAGGATGAGTGACGAGGACCTGATTGCCGACGAGCAGGTAGCCGTTACGCTGACAGCCGCCAATTATATCAAGCGCAGCCCGCTCGCCGAGTACAAAAAACAAGGCAGAGGAGGAAAGGGCCGCAGGGGTATGGCGACGCGCGAGGAGGATGTCATCGAGCACGTCGTTAACGCCAGTACCCATGACTTCCTGTTGTTCTTCACGAACCGCGGCCGGGTGTTCCGCCTTAAGACTTACGAAGTACCGGCTGTCAGCCTCAACGCCAAGGGTGTGGCCCTTGTCAATCTCCTGCAACTCCAGCCGGAAGAAACTGTCAGTAGTGTCATCAATATCAGCAAAACCGACCATGCCAGCAACCTGATTATGTGTACCACGCGGGGCGTAGTTAAGAAGACCCCGTTTGAGCAGTACCAAAACGTGCGCAGTTCCGGCCTGATTGCCATAAACTTGGATAACGGCGACGAGCTCAAATGGATCCGTATGACTACCGGTGACAACGAGGTCGTGATCAGCACCGCCCAGGGCCAGGCTATACGCTTCCACGAGCGGGATGCGCGCCCTATGGGCCGCGTAGCCCGCGGCGTGCGTGGCATTCGACTGCGGCCGGGCGACCACGTTATAGGCATGGATATCGTTGAAAAGGGTGCCGATATCTTTGTTATAAGTAAACACGGGTATGGCAAGCGTACCTCTATAGACCAGTTCACGCCGCACGCCCGCGGCGGCGTCGGTATACGGTCCGCAGTAGTCAACAGTAAAACCGGTGAGCTGGTCGGCGTTAAACGACTCGATGAGGGCGACGGACAAGAGGTAATCATCATCAGCAAACATGGCCAGACTATTCGTCTGGGCCTGGCTGACATCCCGGCTCTGGGCCGCGCCACCCAAGGCGTTCGCATTATGCGCCTCAACGAAGGCGACGAAGTCGTCTCGCTGGCGCTGGTCGATAAGTCCAACGATCCCGAGGCGGAAGAAGATGCCCCTCCGCCCAAGTCTCCACCCAAAAAGTAATCCGGACAGACCGGTTCGTCCAAGCCGATGTGTCAATTACTACACCAGAAGCTGCTTTACCTCTTGACCAAGCCGCCTAAGGTAAGGTATGATAGTACGAATGGTTTGATGCGGGGCTTCTATAAGTCTCCCTGTGGAAGCTATTACGTACGTTAAAAATTTGAGTAGTGCAAATCAACGTCAGTTCATAGCTGAGGCGCACAGGAATATAGAGCTTGCTCTAATATTCCGAGCACCGATAGCTATATCGCGTAAGCGATATTTTGAACTGTTTTAGAAATATAGTCAGTGGAGTGGTCAAACACTTCATGTTCGACTGAAGCTAGACAGATTCTTTTTTTGGAGAGTTTGATCCTGGCTCAGGATGAACGCTGGCGGCGTGCCTAATACATGCAAGTCGAGCGCCCCCTTGAGGGGAGCGGCGGACGGCTGAGTAACACGTAGGAACGTACCCCAAACTGAGGGATAAGCACCGGAAACGGTGTCTAATACCGCATGTGCTCTTCGGAGTAAAGCTACGGCGGTTTGGGAGCGGCCTGCGCATGATTAGCTTGTTGGTGAGGTAATGGCTCACCAAGGCGACGATCATTAGCTGGTCTGAGAGGATGATCAGCCAGACTGGGACTGAGAACGGCCCAGACTCCTACGGGAGGCAGCAGTAGGGAATTTTCCACAATGGGCGAAAGCCTGATGGAGCAACGCCGCGTGCAGGACGAAGGCCTTCGGGTCGTAAACTGCTTTTATCTGTGACGACTTCGACGGTAGCAGATGAATAAGGATCGGCTAACTCCGTGCCAGCAGCCGCGGTCATACGGAGGATCCAAGCGTTATCCGGAATTACTGGGCGTAAAGAGTTGCGTAGGTGGCATGGTAAGCAAGTAGTGAAAGCCTGGGGCTCAACCCCTTACCCATTACTTGAACTGCCAAGCTTGAGGACGAGAGAGGTACCTGGAATTCCTAGTGTAGGAGTGAAATCCGTAGATATTAGGAGGAACACCGATGGCGTAGGCAGGGTACTGGCTCGTTCCTGACACTAAGGCACGAAAGCGTGGGGAGCAAACGGGATTAGATACCCCGGTAGTCCACGCCGTAAACGATGGATGCTGGCCGTTATCGGTATCGACCCCGATAGTGGCGAAGCTAACGCGTTAAGCATCCCGCCTGTGGAGTACGGTCGCAAGACTAAAACATAAAGGAATTGACGGGGACCCGCACAAGCGGTGGAGCGTGTTGTTTAATTCGATGGTAAACGAAGAACCTTACCCAGGCTTGACATCCTTGGAATTTCTCCGAAAGGAGAGAGTGCTTTATTGAACCAAGTGACAGGTGATGCATGGCCGTCGTCAGCTCGTGTCGTGAGATGTTTGGTTAAGTCCATTAACGAGCGCAACCCTTGTGACTAGTTGAATTTTTCTAGTCAGACTGCCCTGGCAACAGGGAGGAAGGAGGGGATGATGTCAGGTCAGTATTTCCCTTACGTCTGGGGCTACAAACACGCTACAATGGCCGGTACAAAGGGCAGCCAAGTCGCGAGACGGAGCAAATCCCATCAAAGCCGGTCTCAGTTCGGATAGCAGGCTGAAACTCGCCTGCATGAAGTCGGAATCGCTAGTAATGGCAGGTCAGCTATACTGCCGTGAATACGTTCCCGGGTCTTGTACAAAATAAATGCGCCTGGCAGGTGTAGAAGCTAAGCGGTGAAAATCCGCTATTCGCGCAAGCGTTTTAGCTGAGAGCAGGACTTATCCGGTAACGGAAAGTCTGAAGGGCTCTATATGCAAATGGCAGTCTTTGACAAAGAAGCTC
>DAHUYJ010000027.1 GCA_027315225.1 Candidatus Saccharimonadota bacterium
AAGGTCGACCGGCAAGTCGCCTTTAGTAAGAACGGCCGCAGTCGCTAGCGTATACACCAACTCGCTGAGCAAGGCTTTTTGTTGGGCTTCACCATCATCGGGGTAAAGCCCCTTAGCGATGTCTTGCATCCGCCATACGTCAACGGCAAAAATCTGCGCCGCACCATTAGTGACATCACGTACCAGCTTCTGGTTGACGGTATACCCTCTGATGTTGTTGAGGACGATCCGCAGTTCATGGTGATTTCCGCCGAGCTGTTTCACAACACGGCTCCTATTATTGTTGATAATCGTATCCATGACCTGCATGCCGCTATATTGCTTGCTATGGGCCATTTGCAGCACGTACTGGCGATAATTACCGAACACACTGTTCAGACCGCGCGTATTGTCACTCAGCACAGTGGCGGCACCCCGGATCGGCAGTTCGTACTTAAGGGTGGCAAGCAAGATCTGCGGCGCATTGTCTATAGCGCCGCAACCGCACTTCTCGCCATGCATATATTCATCAGTATGCGCACCGAAGTCCATGCCTTTGCCGTCAAGTTCCCTGATCACCCTGTCAAAGACCTCGTTCAATGTCTCGCTGCGGGCCTCACCGAGCCCGATCCGGCAGGCAGCAGCCATAGTTGCCGACCCGCCGAACACCTTGGGACGGTCCAGGCTGCGGCCAAATTTTTTATCATGCGAAAAGACAGTCAGGACCTCACGGCCGTCGCCACAGCCATCATCATCAATTTCTATCGGCACCAGGATGTGAGGATCGTTGTGTATAGCCCGGTCGACCTGCTCCAGAATGGCCGGGTCAGCCGCCGTACCCGATATGCTGCCATGCCCGAACTCAAAGCCTTTGAGCACCCTGACTACTTGAAAATCAGGGGGCATTATAACCTCTCCAGCGCCCGGATCTTTATTTGCGATAGGTATGGCTTGGCGTTCCATAACCTTAGTTACCGCAAGTTGATCTTTACAAGTTTTCTGACTCTAGCCAAATCATTTTGCAATTGCTTTGGATCCTTATTGCTTAATATGCCGTCGACAATCAGGTCGCCGCCGTTGCTGGCAAACAAGGCTACGTCACCCGGTCCGGCGTGCTCCTCCAGGAATACTACGCTGTCCAACTGGCGCGCTTCGTCCAGGCCTTCTATGGACTCAATGAAGCCCTCTTTTTCGGCATAGATGTTCAAGACGGCAGCGTTTCCAATGGGTTTGCCAGGCATTTTCGGCTTCATGCCCATCCTTACAGCCAAGTCGTTGTAGAAGTGTTCTATGCCGTACGCCTCACGGTATAATATATCTCTGTAGCCGCCAATGCGCGCCGCTACTTCAATTATCTTCCAGCCGTGCGGCGTATGGAAAAGCTCAACGTGTGCGGTCGTCGCACTGAGATTTAGCGCTCTTATGGCAGCTTTGGCAGCCGCAAAGGCTGCCTCTACTTCTTTTTGCGGTAATTCCGTCGGAACAGGCGCAATACGGTGGTAGCCGTAAAAGCCGGGCAGGCCCAGAAAATGCGCAGTCACTACCCGCACCAAGGGAAGGCACGAAATCTCACCTTCCTTCGTAACATAGGCATCTACAGAGTACATATCGCCTTGCATCATTTCTTCTACCAGGACAGCAGGTTTGCCCGGGTATTGGTCCCTGGCGTACACATCGTGTATAACCTCAAATGTATGCAGCAGACGGTCCTCAAGTTCATCTTCGTTTTTGCATAAGCTCACGAGCAGCGCCTTGGAAAGTCCGCTAGGTTTGATGATAACTGGAAAGGCGAAGCCTTCGACCAAAGACCTTACCCTAGGGATATCTTTTTCTTCCACGTATTGATATTTCGGAACAAGCGACGGGTCGTAGTTTTTGAGCCTGTCGCGCATCAGCGGCTTCTCTGTAGACCACTTGAGTGCGCTCTCGGAAGGGGTATTTATGTATGGCAGGAAGGGGATGACCTTGCCAAAAGGCTGGATGGCTTCTTCGTAACGGCATGTAACAGCCAGCAACCTGTCAGCATAGGGCTTAAGGGCAGACTGAAGCTCATCGGGCTTGTCAAAGTCGCTGATTACTTCTTTGAACAAGCCTGTTGTATCCTTGGGCCGGTTAGGGTGATCGGCATATCCTGAGTGTACTAAAACTACACCTTTCAAATCTTTGCCCATGGCCTTACTGTGCATATTTACGGCCCGTACCAGAGCCGGCTCAACAACGTTGATTGTTAAGATAGTATCCCGATCTTGCATACTCACCTCGCTATATCGTGCATCTATGAAACCGCCTCTTTTAGAGGGTTGCATTACTTGCGGAAAAAGTTTTTGAAAATTTATACTAATCCGTTAACCGCCAGTATAACGCAATGTAAAAAAATGTGTCAATAATCACAAAGCACAATAAAATTCCCTATTTATGGTGCCGGCGTCGGAGCCCTGCGACCTGCAAACGCACAGCCTGGCGGTCAACCAGGCTCTGCGCGTGCTCCAGGCTAACCTCGTCTTTGGCTTCGGCTTTCATCTTCTCGGCCCGCTGGAGGGCTTTCTGGGTCTCGGCCTCGTTGATATCATCAGCCCGGTCGGCTTCGTCTACCAGTACGCGTAAGGTGTTGTTGGCAACCTCTATAGCGCCGCCATTAGTAGCGAAGTATTCGAGTTCGTGATCCGGGTCATGCGGCCTATGCCGGACGGTTATGACACCGTTAGTGGCGACGCTGACCAAAGGCATGTGATGGGCTAGAACGCCAATCCGGCCGTCTCTAGTCGGCAAGATAACCTCGTGAACATCTTCGTCGAACTTCTTGCCGCTTATCGCTACCAGTTGAAAGTGAAACACAGGGCCCTACTTGGCTCCGGCCTTGGCGGCCTTAACATCTTTGATCGAGCCTTTGAGGTAGAACGCGCTCTCAGGCTTATCGTCATGTTTGCCTTCCAGGATTTCTTTAAATCCCTGTATGGTGTCGGCCAGCTTAACGTACTGGCCCGGGTTGTTGGTGAACTGCTCGGCTACGAAGAACGGCTGGCTCAGGAACCGCTGGATACGGCGGGCCCGGTCCACGGTCTTCTTGTCTTCGTCCGAAAGCTCTTCCATGCCGAGGATAGCAATGATGTCTTGCAGGTCTTTGTAGCGCTGCAGCACACGCTGTACTTCACGTGCTATGCTATAGTGCTCCTCGCCGACAATTTCCGGGTCAAGAATATTACTGGTCGAATCGAGCGGGTCGATGGCCGGATAAATACCGATCTCGGTCAGCGCCCGGCTCAGGACGATAGTCGAGTCGAGGTGGGCGAACGTCGTCGCCGGCGCCGGGTCGGTCAGGTCGTCAGCCGGCACGTAAACGGCCTGCACGGACGTGATAGAGCCCTCATGGGTTGAGGTAATACGCTCCTGAAGTTGTCCCATCTCCTGCGCCAGGGTGGGCTGGTAACCTACGGCGCTAGGCAAACGGCCAAGGAGCGCCGAAACCTCTGCGCCGGCTTGAGTGAAGCGGAAAATATTGTCAATGAACAGCAGTACGTCGTTGCCTTTATCACGAAAGCCTTCGGCAATCGTCAGGCCGGAAAGGCCTACCCGCAAACGGGCTCCCGGGGGTTCGTTCATCTGGCCGAATACCAGGGAAGTGTTCTTAAGCACGCCGGCATCCTCCATCTCGTGGTAGAGGTCGTTGCCTTCACGGGTACGTTCACCAACTCCCGCGAATACTGAGTATCCCTTATGGAATTTTGCGATGTTGTTGATCAGCTCCTGAATCAGTACTGTCTTGCCGACGCCGGCGCCGCCGAAGAGGCCGGCCTTACCGCCCTTGGTCATCGGACAGATCAGGTCGATGACCTTAATCCCGGTTTCCAGGATTTCAATCTGGCCGGACTGGTCGGTCAGCGGCGGCGGCGCCCGGTGAATCGGGGCTGTCTCTTTGAAATCAGTCGACTTGTGGTCAATCGGGTTTCCGGTCACGTCAAACATTCTGCCCAGGGTTGAGTCGCCAACCGGAACACTAATCGGGGCGCCGGTGTCAGTGACGTCCGCACCGCGCTCCAGGCCATCCGTAGAGGCCAGGGCAATAGCCCGTACGCTGGACTCGCTCAGGTGTTGGGCCACCTCCAGCGTCAGCTCCCGGTTATCAAGCTGGACCTTTAAGGCATTATATATGCCGGGCAGGGTATCGGTTGAGAACTCGACGTCCACAACCACGCCCACGATCTGCGTAATCTTACCGGTCTTAGACTTTGCTTCGGTTGCTGTTGCCATTATGCTGCTCCTATACTTACTGCTGATAATCTCCGGGCGATTACTGATACATCCTGCCCGAAAGCAATGATTTCGGGCGGGTGGCCATTCTGCCATGCAGCATCCAGACCTCCCATGCTTGGTTCAACTTCGACAAAAATCGGTATTCTCCCACTGACCGCCACCCGGGCGGCATCCGCGACGCGAGAGTCCGCAGACAAGTCCAATTCCTCGTCGTATCGGCTGCTGAAATCAATGATCGCCAAGCCGCCCACCCTTCCCGCCGTAATGCCGTCCCTGAGCTTTACAAATCTGGGGTCATCACCCTGTTCGTTCAAGATCATCGTTTGTACGCCAACGTTTCGTAATTCATTTACGAAGTCTTCAATAGCCTCGGAAGTTTCCCAGGAAGTACGCGGCCCGGTAACAGCAATCCGCAAGTCGGTATGCACGGTATCCGTCATGACGATAAAGCCTCCGCGCCGCCGGTAATTTCGGCCAGCTCCTGGGTAATGGAAGCTTGCCGGGCAGTGTTCAACTCCAATGTGTAGTCGTCGATGAGGTCATTGGCGTTGTCGGTAGCGTTCTTGGTAGCGACCATGCGCATAGCGTGTTCTGATGCCAGACTCTCCAGCACAGCTTGCCAGATCTGGGACTCGATGAGGCGGGTAGTGACTTCCTGAACGACCGTCTCAACATCCGGTTCAAAGTTGCTGATCGGCAGCGGCGCGCTATCCACGTCTAGGAGCGGAGCGGGCAAAAGCTGCAGCCTTTTGGCCTCTTGTACGAGATTCGACTTAAAGTCGGTGAACAGTATGCACACGTCATCAATCTGGGCATTGGCGTACTCTTCGATAATGGTGTTTAGGATTGGCCGTACGTCATTCGCCGTAGGCCGGTCACCGAATGGCTGGTATACAGCCTTCAAATCAACGTCGCGTAAACGCCGGACAAATTGCGCGCCTTTGTTGCCGACGCTGATTACATGGCTTTTGACGCCTTTGTCCCGGTCTTCTCGCAAACCCTCGGTCAATAGCTTCAGGATATTGGCGTTGTAGGCTCCGGCCAAGCCCGTATTGCTGGTAACAACTATGTACAGACGGTTCTTGACGCTTCGTTTGACGAACAAGGGCATGCGCTTCACTTCGCTCATGGCATTGAGCCGTTTGAGCAGGTCGTAGGCCATGTCCCGGTAATCGCGGCTTCTCTGGGCATAGTCCTGAGCGCGTTTTAACTTGCTGGCGCTAACCATTTCCATAGCCTTGGTAATCTGCCGGGTATTGCCAATCGACGTAATGCGGCGCTTGAGCGTAATCATGCTAGCCATTGGCCGACTTTCTGTCTTCCGCCTTGTCGGCGCTAATGGCAGCTTTCCTGCTCTCTTCGGCCTCGTACGTCTGGGCAACGCTCTTCGCGGCCTTCATGATAGTGTCGTTTTGGGCGTCGGTAGGCTTGTCTCCCGTATTGAGCGCATCCACAAGCTTGGCGTGCTTGCTTTTGAGCTCACGGTGAAGGGCTTGCTCAGCCGGCTTGATCTTCTCCAGCGGCACTTTGTCGAAAGCGCCTTCTGTCGCCGCATACAGGCTGGTGTACATCTCCCAAATGGAGTAGGGGCTGTACTGCGGCTGCTTGAGCAGTTCGGTCAAGCGCTGGCCGCGTTCGATGGTGTGGCGGGTTTCTTCGTCCAGGTCAGTTGAGAACTGGCTGAAGGCCGCCAACTCCCGGAACTGCGCCAGGGCTAGCTTAAGGCCGCCGCCGGCCGCCTTAACGGCTTTGGTCTGCGCGGAGCCGCCAACGCGGGAAACGCTCAAGCCAACTGATATGGCGGGCCGGATACCCTGGTAGAACAGGTTGGTTTCCAGATAAATCTGGCCGTCAGTAATAGAGATAACGTTGGTAGGGATGTACGCGCTCACTTCGCCAGCCTGCGTCTCAATTATAGGCAAGGCCGTCAGGCTGCCGCCGCCCAGCTCGTCGTTCAACTTGGAGGCCCGTTCCAAAAGGCGCGAGTGCAGGTAGAACACATCGCCCGGATATGCTTCGCGGCCCGGAGGACGGCGCAAGAGCAGGGACATCTGTCGATAGGCTTGGGCGTGTTTGGTAAGGTCGTCGTAGATAATCAGAGAGTGCTGTTTGTTGTCACGGAAATATTCACCCATGGCACAACCGGCATACGGTGCCAGGTAGAGCAGGGCGGCCGGGTCGGCCGGACTGGTGGCCACGATAATGGTCTGGTCCATGACGCCCTCGCGACGCAGGCGCTCCTGCAACGCGGCGATTTTGGAGAGTTTTTGGCCGATAGCGACATAGACGTTGACAACACCGGTCTCCTGCTTGGCCTGGTTCACCATAGTGTCCACGGCGATAGCCGTTTTGCCGGTTTGGCGATCGCCGATAATCAATTCTCGTTGTCCGCGGCCGATCGGCACCATAGCGTCAATAGCTGTAATGCCGGTCATCAATGGTTCGTACACGCTACGCCGGTCCAACACACCGGGCGCCTGGCGCTCCACCCGGCTGTTTTGCTTTGCCTTGATCGGATCGCCACCGTCCAGCGGGCGGCCCAGCGGGTCAACCACACGACCGACGAGTTCCGGCCCTACAGGTACTTCCAGCACAGCTCCGCTCAAACGTACCGTGGCGCCGGCCCTTACGTCGGTGTCTTCGCCGAGCAGCACGGCACCGATCTCATCCTCGCTGAGGTTGAAGGCAAAGGCAGTGACTTTCTTGCCGTTTACGCCCTCGATTTCCAGCATTTCGTTATAACCGGCAGCGCTCAAACCATAAATCCAGGCAACACCGTCGCCGACCCGCGTAATAATACCGACGCTCTCGATTTCCGGACGCTTCTTCAGCTCCGCAATAGCCGCTCGAATGTCGTCCGATAATTCCGTAATTGACAGATCTGTCTGAGAACTCATTTAATCCTTTCCTGCAATTGCTAATTGTTTAAATGTACGTAATTTGGACTCCACGGTCAGGTCAAACTGCCGGTCGGGCAGACCGATCCGAACACCGCCGATAACCCCCGGATCCCGCTTTTCGGTAATGACAATGCTCCTGGCACGCGGATACAGCGTTTTAACCTGCCGGGTTATGTCTTTCTTGGCAACAGCGTTCAGCGGGTGGGCGCTATAGGCAGCTACTTCAACATATCCGGATTCTGCCCAGTCAGCCTGGACATCGCGCATCAGCGAAGCTAGCTCATCGACACGATGTTCGCTTAGCAGATATGCCGCGACCTCTTTGACGAACTTAGGCGAAACGCCCTTCTGCAGGGTCTTGCCGGCTACATAGCCGGCAATCCGGGCGCGGGGTTGTTTCATACCGTTTGCCGCTCCTTCAGGGCACGGTCAATGAGCTCGGCATCTTTTTTGGTATCGACTTTCTCGTGGATTATAGCTTCGGTGGCGTCAGAAATCAGGCCGATCATCTCCTTTTCAAGTCCCCGCCGGGCCTTGGCGGCGTCCTGGGCAATCCTCGACTCGGCGTCCTTCATTATGCCGGCGGCCTTTTCGCGGGCCTTCTCTTCGGCTTCCTTCACCGTCTGGCGGGCGGCGTCCTGGGCGCCGGCGATAATGCCGTCAGCCTGCTGGCGGGTCTCGTGCAGCATTTTGGCGACTTTGTCTTCCAGCTCGGCTTTTTCCTTCTCCATCTGTTCTCCCAGTCTCACGCCTTTTTCAATGGTCTCACGGCGTTCGTTCATGATTTTCAGGATTGGCTTAAAGGCCCACTGCCGGAGTATCAGAAAGGCGATAATGAACGTAACCAACTGGACCAGGAACGTCTGGCCATTGAGTCCCAACGCGCCGAGTCCGGATGAACTGCTCCCAAATTGTGTTAGTATGTCCAACATCAGTCCCTAGCTACTTGCTACTTAACATAAAGAACGTCGAAGCGAATGCCAGCAGGGCATAAAGCTCGATGATAGCTACGAACACCAAGGCCTGGCCTAGCAGTTTTGCTTCCGGGTTACGTCCAGTCGCCTGAATGTAGTTACCGCCAACGATACCCATGCCGACACAAGGGCCGATAAAACCGCCGCCGATCATTAAGCCTTTAGCAATATTTACGCTACTGATCGCGTCTGCAAATGAAATCATTACTGATTGTCTCCTTTAGTTATTAATCCATTAATCTTTACCATACCTAAGCCACCCCACCAGTCTCGCCTGGTTTTGCGTCCATTGTTTCAGGAACAGAGCCTTCGGTCAAGCCGCTCTGCCGGTGCTCAGGCACATGGTTAACCGCGATGGCTAAATACATAACCCCCAGCAGTACGAAAATGAAGGCCTGCAACAGGTCATCGAACAGGTCCAGGAAGAAGAACGGCGTTGCCGTCAGCGGCGCCAGGATATGACCCAGCCAGGCGAAGACGACCACAATCAGGGCCACAATGGAAATGTTCAGGAAAAGTCGGAGGGAAAGGCTGATGACCCGCGTCAGGTCGGTAATTATCTCGATAAGGCCCAAGAACAGGTAAAACGGGTTCTTGATGCTGCCCATGAAGAAGTGTCCCAGATAATTTCTGATCCCGACTTCGCGAATAGAGCTGACGTAAACCAATGCCATTGTCACCACGGCCATGGCCAGGGTAGCGTTGAAATCGGCCGTAAACGGCCTAAGCAGGGCGTGGCCATTGTAGTTCAGCGCGTCGCCCACTATAGGTATCAAACCCATCAGGTTATTTATAAGTATGAAGAAAAACAGGCTAACGAAATACAGCACGTACTTCTGGGCCCGCCTTTTATCTTCGAAAGCATCCTGGACGGTGCCGACGATAAAATCTGCCACCACTTCTACGTATTGGATGATGCCTCCCTTGGGCTTGACGGTAGCGCGGTGCGCCACCCAGATAAGAATCACGACCATGAGGGCGGTGGCTATCCAGCCGTACAATATGGAGTCCGTGATCGCAATGTTGCCTATATGGAAGACGCTGTTCGGCGCAATGTGCACGTTAAGCGTAGAGGCTGCGAATTTGGTAAGTAGTCCGGTCATTGCTTCTCCTTAGGACTGTCAACGATGCGGTCGTTGTATTCAACAAATACCTTTCGTATCACCACAAAGGTACCGGCCATAGCCAGCACAAAGCCTATGATCGTGAATACCGGCGTATCGTTAAGATGCTTATCAAGCTCATAGCCGCCGATGATCGGCACCAGGACCACTATAGCCAATTGCCAGCTTATATCCAGTACCGCGCCGATAAACATCGTTAGGGCAGCGTTTTTATTACCCTCCACCTTATGAGCTTTGTCCGGATTGTCTGGCGAGGGCGTCTTAGCAGGCGCTGTCGTCTTAGTCATTACTTACAATTATAACAGATGTGATCAATATCACGCAAGACTCTTTTCGTGATCTGTCAGTAGAATAGTTTTTGACACTTTACAAAGTATAGTGATAGAATGGTATTATGAGTGATCCACAAGATACCATATACAGTGCTACGTGGTGTGCGTTTTGCCATGCAGCCAAGCAAAACCTGGATAAAAT
>DAHUYJ010000028.1 GCA_027315225.1 Candidatus Saccharimonadota bacterium
AACACCACCACTAATACTAATAGCAACAACAATGGTAGCTACAACACGAAGAACATCACCGGTTCTTTCAACGGCAACAACTCCCATAACGGCAATGGTAATACCACGAACTCCCATAATGGCAACGGCAATACCTCGAACTCCCATAATGGCAACGGTTCGAACAACGGCAATACTGCGAATTCACATAATGGTAATGGTAACACCGTGAACTCCGGCAATACACTGAACTCCGGTAACACCGTAAACTCCGGCAATGGCAACGGTTCGAACGATGCCAACGGCAATACGGTTGGCTCAGGCAACGGCAACAATAGCGGCGACAACAACGGCAATAACAACACCACTGGTTCTGACAACAGCTCAAACTCCAATAACACAAGCAACACTGCCAGCGGCAATACGACTACTACAAATACCGGTCTTGTCACCGATAGCGGCAACAACAATTAGAACTGCCACTCCGCCAAAAATACAGAACGAGGTGAGGTCCATCGCTATAAAGCGGCGGACCTCACTGCTGTGCATGTCCTATGGCTCGAGCTCGTCAATTACTTATTCTGCCAACGGCGCGGTAACCCTTTTCGTGTGAAAGACTCATTTGCCATAAATGCCGTTTCTACGCCAACGTCAATCCAACCTGCTGGATGACTCCACTTACCTTTATCCCGACCACCCGCCTCTTTAACTAGAAGGATTTTGCCGTCTCCTTCAAGGATTGTTCCAACAGCACCAAAAGTTTGCGTAAATACCCTATTGCTCATGCTACTTTACGATATCTTTTTCGCTTTGCCTTTTCAGCCATACGTTTTCAGGCCACATGGTTATACCGTTGTAGTTTACAGATTCAACCTTGCCATTCTTTATATTGAAATGAACCAGTTCACTCTCGGAACTAAAGCTGTCGGTCTCATCAACCTTTAAGGTCGTGTTGTCTACATAGGTCAATTCTTCTGGCCTTGTCAGCGTCTCCCATGTATCGGGATAGGTTGCAACCACCTTATCACCCGTAACTACTATATCGGTTATAGACCAGAGGTTCATGTAGCGTCCTTCCAATAGGCTTAAGTCACGCTTCGGTTTGGTGGTAGGCGTATTCTGCTGGAAGTAATCAATCACGTTATAAATACTCTTTGCCATCCAACTGGCTGGGCTGTCGATACAGTTAGTCAATACCACTACCACTAGTTCGTCTTTCGGGTCTGCCATGCTCTTCGTGATGTGGCCAGGAAAGCCACCGCCATGACCGATTGTTCGGCGCTTACCGACAAACTCAATCTCGACGCCAAGACCATAGTCTTCGTGGTTGTGCTGATGAGGCGTGTTGGCGTGCCATTGGACGCGCTGCATTTCTTTCTTGGATTCATCATCTAGCAGCTTCGTTGAGCCAACCATGTGAGCAGTAAAGTATTTACAAAGGTCTTCTGCCGTTGAATAAAAACCAGTAGCAGGAGACATGGCTCGTGTATCAACCTGGACTATCGGCAGTCTTGTTTTATCAACATCTCGGCGCGTGTAGCCAGTGACGGTTCTTGACTTAATGGCTTGCGTAAATTCTGGCCCAGTATTCTTCAGCCCAAGTGGTTTTACAACGTGGTTAGTTACATAATCGTTATAAGGTTCGCCAGACACCGCTTCAATTGCTAAACCTAGCAGGGTGTAGCCAAAGTTCGAATACTTCAACTTCGTATTGTTATCAATAACCAATTCTGCTTCCATTAGTTCTTTACGGAACTCTTGCTCGCTTGGAAAAGGTCGCTCAAGCTGCCAATAGTCACTTTCCAGCCCGTCGCGAATTACACCGGAACCATGAGACATGAGCTGTCTTACGGTTACTTTTTGCCATCGCTTATCTTTATGCCCTTTAAGCCATGGCAGGTACTGCACGACAGGATCATCTATCCGTAACTTGCGTTGCTCCTGGAGCTGCATGATAGCGGTGGCGGTGAAGGTCTTGGAGTGCGAAGCGATACGGAAGATATGACGGGGTGTAAGTTTGGTCTGCTTCTCGAGGTTGGCGTAGCCGTAAGCTTCATTGAAGACGACCTTGCCTTTATGCGTGATCGCCACGACATAGCCTGGGATCTCTTCCCGCTCATACCGAAAAGCCAACCAAGAATTGATGAATTTTATTGATTTGTCGAATGCTTTGGCATTCATTATATTAGTATATCAAGTTTCGGGTAGTCGAATAGGCTCGTATTGGGTCGGCGCACCCGCATCGGCCAGCTCCTACGGGGCAACTAATAAATTGTATAAATAGACAGAAGATGGTACAGTATATATTATGAGCCGTGTTACTGCGCGTCCTGAAGCAATCTTAGACGGGTCTCCAGGCTCCGCCACAATAGTATCCGTAGAGTCGGATGCCTCACGCTACGTTACCGCAGCGTGCGTTTTTCCGGATAAATTTTTAGAGCTGCTAGAAGACGTACCTTTCTTGGCCGATCCTGACGCCATCCGCTTAGTTGGTACCGTGGGTTCACCGGAAGTTGACGGGCGATCAATGATGACTATTGGCGGGGAAGAAGCCGTTGACCCTCTAGAAATTGTTAGCTATGGCTTTGATGTTATACCGGCACCATCTGGTGAAAGCCAACAAAGACTGCTCAGGGTCAGCCGTCTCGTTAAAAGGGGGGAGGTCTCATTGCAGACGCTGGGCATTGTCGGGATAACTGGCTCGGGAGATGCCCAGGTGTTCAGGCCCGAATTCCTCGACAATCCTACCCAGCGGCCGATAGAAAACCCTGCTCAAATAAGTGAGTTTACACAAATAGTCGCTGCCGCCGTTGATGCCGCTGAGTGGGCGTTTAACTAGCCCGGTAGCTTTAAAAGGCTCAAGTACTAGGCTCTTGGCCCAGCCTGCTGGGTCGTGAACGCAAGCTGGTCCTGCTTCTCCAAAAATCGCTTGGTTTCTTTATCAAAGGCTGCCCTGCTCCACGGCAGCACTAAGCCACTCATCGCTACGTAAACGCCGGGATCCAGCACCTGCACTCCGCCAATAGCAGTGCCCAGGTTGAAGTCCGCATCGGTGTTTTTGAACAACTCCGGCGTCATAGCGCCCGTTATGACGATGGTTTTGCCTTTGATTTGGCTTAATAGCTCGGCGGTCTTAAGCATGGTGTCTGTACCATGTGTGATGACTATCTTATCGTTCAGGGCCTCCTTGCAGGCTTTCAGGACCATGAGCCTTTCGTCATCGGTGATGTCGAGGCTATCTTTTTTCAGAACAGTTTTTGTCTCGATCTCAAAGCTTGGCTTTACGTAATTGAGGATGCGTTCATATGCCGGGTCGGTGATAACAAAGCTGTATCCGTCGTCGTCTTCGCCCGTAGGGTAATCTTTATCTATCGAACCGCCTGTTTGTATAAAGAGTATTTTCATGCAGGTATCATAACAAAAAATGGCGGAGGCTGCTTGGGCTGCCGGCTTTGTAGAGTTTTCGAACCTGGATCTATCGTGCCAGTTTTGTTACGGTGGCGCCAACTGATTTGGACAGCATCCTAACCTGTCTCACAGGGTCGCTATCCGGCCCGTAAATTGCAACTTTTTGCTCGCCGGTCGGCTTGAACCCTGCTTTTCGAAGCGGTGCGGCGAGAAACGGTATCTCATCCGGCCATATGTAGGCTGTAGCGGGTTGATGTATCGAACCTGACATTAGGAGCATTCTTGCTAAGTGTGTTGCTATGCCCCGTCTTTGGTAATCGGACTGGACGGCAAACTCCCTAAGCCATAAATACCTTTTGGATGTGCCGAGGAGTTTAATAGTCCGTTGCAGCGGCGTACCGGATACGTTATTGGCGGCATAGCCGAAGCCAATCGTGTCGTTGCCATCTATAGCTAAAGCCATTCGTGGCCGGGTATAGGACTGGTCCGGATTATACCGCTTGCCGACTTCTGAATTGGGGTGGACATGCGACTCATAAAATCGCTCAGGTTCAGTCCAGGCCGTTAAGTAATCTATTTCGCCTTGGGTCCTATGTTTTAGTTCCTCGCCGTAGGCGTCGTGAGCAATGGTTTGTATGCCTCGCCATTCATCCGGGCTGAGACTTCCTGGTCTCGCTAAATCAAATTGTATGGGCATAGGGCCTAACTCCAGCTAGCACGCGCATTATAAGTCACTTGCCGGGCGCCAGCCGTTAATTATCCTACCCTGAGAGTCGCTGCATCTCTTCGGCGTACCATTCGGGCAGCTCGGCAACACCGTAGTACGGATGGTGGCTGCCGGAAACATATTCAGACAAGGGGTCGCCTTTGCCGTAGTGCCAGATCTCCTGAGGGTTGACAAACATGCCTGCAACTTCGGTCATGGCATGGTACAGTACCCGGCGGCCGAGCACTATTTCGCTCTCCTCCGGCGCCACGTCAGCCTGTTCCGGAGAATTTTCTATGTCGCTCTGGCCCTCGACGAGATGGTATCCTTCGTGAAAGTCAGGGTATGCAGTACCTCTAACTGTGCCGCCAACATGCCCTCGGTCAAAGGCTTTGCCGGTTTCCAGACCGATAAGAGAAACATCAACCGCGCCACCGGTTAAATGGGGTGTCGGCGTAAGGTTTTCCTTTGGTTTGGCACAGAAATTCGGGACCTGGGCAGCTATTTCTTCGTCGGCCATACCAGGGTTCATCCGTTTGATAACCATTGGCCAGGCTACCTCAAACGCAAACTTTTGTACCTGATGCGGCCTTAGCGCGTCCTCGATTCGTAAACGCGCCGGCGTGCCCAAGGCATCGCGAACGCCTCGATCAGTTCTTAAGAACTTCTCTGCCCTGACCAGCCGCTTGGCGACATCTAACCGCACCAACGGAGCGTCTGGAACTCCTGGCAGGGTCTCGCCTGTCATCCTATTAGGTTTGGAATAATAACTGCCGGCATCCGTAAAGCCGAACTCCGGTTCACGTGGATCGACCAGAGGGTCGCTATGCAAAGGATGATGCACGTCGATCGTGTATCTGGTGTCGTACCCCGGCTTACTGCGTCTTAATTCAGTCAAATTGGGGATGCGTTGCATAAGACTAAGCATACCATAAAAACGGTATTTTGCACAGTGTTTACGTACCTCCTACCCTCACCTCCTCCAACTTCAAGCTTTCCAGGGCAACCTTCTCGATTTCCTGTAAAGTCAATCATAATGCAAAGCATACTGGAAAATACGCTTGCCCAGATTTTACGCATTAAAATTTTACAGTAGGTAATAGCATATTAAATGTTCGCTAGAAATCTGCATAGGCTACCCATCTCTTTGGGTCATTTATACCAAGTCGTCTGAACAAAAGCGACTCATAATAATCTGGAAGGGGCCTTGCGTTCTATTTGGCTCGAGCTAATGGACGTACTTTGCGACTATGCTTATGACGAAATAGCCTGGCCTAGAGTTGAAAGTGCCGGGACTTCAATTGTCAAATCAGGGATGGCTTCGACCGTTCTATCGAAATACTTCTGAAAAGGTTCGTAGCTGTTGATGCCAAATAGATTGAGGCGCACAGGGGCAGGCATAAAATCCAGAAGCACTTCCCTGCCACCCGCATCAAACGCCAAGGTGTGGTCAAGCTCATCATGCCGCTAAAAGTCGGGACATGAGACATTAACTCAGGTGCGGCTTCGGTGTGCATAGCAATCTGAGCCACTTCTGCTGCAAGTCGTATCTCGGCAGAACTCAGCCTACCGTCCTTGGGGAGTTTTACGCCGATGTACTGATCGATTGAGCGCAATTTCCCAATTGACCTAAAATAAAATTGTGTGCCTGAGCCTCGCGTTTGTCCCGGGGCTAAATTATATAATTCAGAAGAATCAATTTGTTGCAGCGTTTCGGCACATGTTTCCAAGTAACCACTGCCAGCAGACATAAAACTAAAAATACCACCCCGGTAGTATTGTGTTAAAATCGGCTCAGCCGGCCGGTGCTTAGCCTGTAACGATTTATGGCCGGAGGGTGCCGGCGAAGACCTGCCAGGCCAAGAGGGATTTTGCTACCAAGCTCAGGATTATGTACATGCGTTCGCCGTATAGGTAGTTCTTCCAGGGGCCGATTTTTTTGTACTGCAGCACCATATTGACCGCAAAACAGCCGAAGAACACGAAGATCGAAACGAATATCCAGTACACGAACGTAGGCGCCCGCGAGCCTTCATGGGCTCCCAGCCACATATAAAACGCTACCACGGCCCAGGGTATGATTCCCGCCCAGCAGCCGATGAAATAACTCAACCAGTTGGTTTTGGTAGTTGTCTGGTTATGGACTTCCATCACTAGTCCCATCAAATTCATGACGGATATGAGGACGAAGATCATAGCCAGGCTGCTCAGGTCGTAAATGCCTACAAGTGTAGCTATGGCAACCATCATAACGCTGGCCGAAAGCGAATACTCGATCCACCGCACCTTGTTGATGCCGTGCCGGAGGTCGTGTTCGTACCGCTTGCGATAGACGGTGGCAACTACCAGGTGGGCGATTGCCGACAGAAAAAAGAAAGCCGCGATCAACCACGGAAGCTGCATTTGGAACAGGGTCTTGGTTGCCGGCTCAAGGTTCCTTGACGCGGAGTTGAAGCGTAAATACGTGCCGGACACGGGTACCGCGAAACCCTTGCTGATAAGCAGTACAATTATGCCCTGGACGGCGTGGAGCGCGGCCATGCCGATATTCCATTTTTGTAGGCTTCTGAAGGTGATTGCTTTACCCATGGACTACTCCTCTTCTATAGTTACGGTTTGCTTAATATGGGGGCCTGCCTGATAAAACTCGCCTGCTCCAAGACCTGCAAAGCGGCCTCGGCTACTTCTTGACGGCTCACATACCATTTGGTGGGGCCATGTTGGCGTAACACAAAAGGCTTCGGGGCGGTATTCTGGAGCTTCAACACCCTTAGAATCGTCCAGTCGAGGTCGCTTTGCTGCAGTACCTTGACGTGTTCACGCCCATCACGCACGCGTGCCGGGTCGATAAGCCCGATGCCCGTGTTCAGGATTCGATCAACCAAGGTGATATGGTCGCCGGGAAAGCGTACGCCGGTCCCTGTCAGGCTGACGACCCTACGCAGGCCTTGCGCCTGCATGGCCTCGACAAGCGCGCGCGTGGCAGCGGTTTGCGCATCCGGCGGCGACCCTCTGACGTGACCGATAAAGCTGATGACCGCGTCCTGGCCGTCGATGAGTTGCCGCAGGTCGGACTGCTTAGTAGCATCACATCGTACAACCGACAGATGGGAGTGCGGCTTCAGGTTGTTTGTTCTGTGGACACCGGCACGCACGGAGTGCCCGGCTGCTAGGGCCTTTGTGACGAAAGTTCTGCCAGACCTGCCATTCGCGGCGATAACGGAGATCTTCATCTGCTACCTTCGCTATTAATTCTATATCAAGCATAAGCTTAGTCGTGCCGCCCCGCAAATAAGCGACCGCCCAGGCAGCTGATCCATTTTACGCGCAACCTCGGTGGCGTGAATGACCACTTGATCTTGATCAACCGAATACTGTGATTACTATGTCACAGGCCGTCAGCTTTGAACCTCAATGGCTGCTTATGCTTACTTGACCGGAAACCGTCCCAGGCTTATATTGCCAATAAAGTAATAAGGCATAAAAATGGAAAAGAATACGACAGTGGCAATTTACGTCATAATAATGGTAGTTGTTATAGTTGCGGTGGATTTGCTGTTCTTCAGGCAAAAGTCTTGGACTTGGGAAAGATTGATCGCGAACATCGGGATCGTACTGATCTTTATAGCCTTCTATCTGAGGTTTCTTAAGCACTCGTAAATCCGCAATAACGCTTTTGACTAAGTTAGTAGTTTAAAGTATAATAACCTTCCATTATGAGTGTTGGACAAAATATGAGCGGCCCTCAAAAGGTGTCATTACGGGCCTATGAGATCGGGCAGTGCCCGTTCGCGGATGCCGGCGGGGCCGAGGCTTTCTGGGGCCAATTCTCTCCTATCGACACGAGGACTTCCGGAGCGACAGAAGAAGATTTTTATCAACAGGACCTTGACATCTTTGCGCTCTCCAAGGTTGTCAGTGATGAATTAGCAGCCCGTCTCCCTGCTATGAAAGATAAGTATCCACCCTACGGGCTTACGAAGTACTACCGCGCGTCACAAGACTCCAAATTGGAGACGATCCCTATGGAAGGGCTGACACCTCAGCGCCGCTGGGGAGACCGGTACACGCCATTCCAATACATGCTTGACTCGTTGAACAGCGCATACGGCTCTAAGTTGATAAACCATTTTTATTCTGAGGTTGAAGATATGTATGCTGACCCGCGATATACCAAAGCTATTGAAGCGCTGGGTGCTTATAGCCAGCCCGGCCTAATGGTTCACGGAGGCCCGATTCAAGACACATGCCGCCGTTTGCTCCAGCCCGCCGAGAACGCGCGCGACACCATCCTGGGTTATTTTCACGCGCTTCCGGCGACGTTTGAGGGCCAGTTTGGCAGACCCCCTGCACAAGAGGAAGCCGTCGACATATTACGGAACAGTAAACGCCTGGCAATCATACCTTCTTTGTTGAGCCTGCCCCAGTTCCAGGCGCTACTGATTGGCGCCACGGAAGAACCGGGGGTGCCTCCGCCTTACGGATGGGACTTTATGCCTGATGTATTCGCAATTCGTGCACCTAAGGATAAACCGGACAGGCTCGTCATGGACTTTGCGGATGGCATAGGCTCACTTCCTGCTCCCGAATACGACCTGGATTTTGGGGAATTTGGAGACGGCGTATCGCCCAACGTCACGATTGACGCGTCTAGCGACCGGAAGCTTGCGGACATCGCCACTGACCGAAGAGCGTTAACGTGCCCGGCGCGTAAACTGATTGCCGCAATGTGGGAGGATATGGTCGATATTGCTGACCATGCCAGGATCTTTGACCAAGCTCGTGAGGCCGACCCGGCGTATTAAAGAAGTGTGACGAATGCGGGCCGACCTTACTCCTTGCTCTCATGCTACTTTATGAGCTTCGCAAAGACTACGGTATTCAGGTTATATTCATGAGTTGTCGTATTGAACACGCCGCCGCACGTGATTAGGCGAAGTCCGGCGTAGTTAATGTTGCCATACACCTTAGACGTCGGAAAGTTATCCCTGGAAAACTGGGTCATCTCGGTAACTGTGAAGGTGTGCGTCTTACCGTCGGCCCGCGTTATGTAGATGCTGTCGCCTTGTTTTACATGACGCAGCTCCCAGAAAACGCCGAGCCC
>DAHUYJ010000029.1 GCA_027315225.1 Candidatus Saccharimonadota bacterium
GTCAGAGTCAGCGCCAGGCCATTGATGCGCAGTTGGAGCAGGTGGCGGCTCGCATTACCGATCCGCACATCCTGAACCAAATTAAAATTTACGCCCGCACCGAGCCCGGCGCCCGTGATGATGAACTATATTCGGTGCTCGGTACCGAATACGCCAACATACCTGCCGGCCTGGCACAAAATTATGCTCAATACTTTAACAATCGTGCCAAGCTGGTCGGCTACTACCAGCAGTTCAATCAGACGTTTGATAACCTGCATGCCCAAATTGTTCAGCTGGGTGATGAAATTAACACGACCAAAAATGTTATGCAAAACTACCTGGCGGCGGGGGAGGTGACTCGCTACAATGCGCTGGTGGGATCGGTAAACGCTAAAATCGATACCTACAACCAAGAGGTCAGTCTCTATAACCGGTACGCTCGCTCGCTGCTCGGCCAGCAGTCGGCCGCCAGTGTGCACTAGCATAACCGGCGTGGTACACTAGCAGGTAATGATTACTGTCCTTCAAGCGATTATTCTTGGATTATTACAGGGTGGCTTTGAGCTGTTTCCGGTTTCCAGCCTGGGCCACACCGTAATCTTCCCGGCTCTATTCGGCTGGAGCAATATTCACGAAAGCTCTAACGCCTTTCTAATCTTTTTAGTGGCGACCCACCTCGCGACCGCCTTGGTACTGCTGGGTTTTTACTGGCGCACTTGGGTTAAGGTAGTCGCCGGCCTCTGGCGCAGTCTGGCCGAGCGTCAAATCCGTCCCGACGATACCTACGCCAAGCTGGGGTGGTTGCTGGTAGTGGGTACAATTCCGGCCGGCTTCCTGGGGCTGCTCTTTGAAAAGAGCATTCGCACCATCTTCGTAACCGCTGATTCGGCTGCCTTCTTTTTGATTCTGAACGGCGTCATGCTGCTCGGCGCCGAAACCCTGCGCCGTCGCAAACGGGGGAGCATCAAAGAAACCGTTCACTACGAACACATCGCCAAGGTTAGCTGGCTGCAAAGCTTTGGCGTCGGCGCCGTGCAGGCGCTGGCCCTGATTCCAGGGTTTTCCCGTTCCGGTGCTTCAATGTCCGGCGGCCTGTTAGTGGGGCTTACGAATGAGGACGCCGCCAACTTTTCATTCCTACTGGCTACCCCGGTTATTTTGGCCGCCGCCGTACTTAAGCTGCCGGAACTCGCCCAGGCTCAAAACCAAGGACTGGTTGCCCCGGCGATTCTCGGCGCTCTATTTTCCGGTCTTAGCGCCTACCTTGCTGTCCGCTATTTGACCCGCTACTTCCAGGTAGGCAGCCTCAAGCCCTTTGGCTTGTACTGCTTGCTTGGCGGAATCTTATATTCGTTATTGCTCTTTGTTCACTGAGTCCACGGAGCTGGCGGTGGACTTGGTTTTGTTGCCGGCAGCCGGCTGCGGCCCGGTAAGAAACCAGGCGTAAACCACACCGCCGATGGCTAGAATCAAAGCAGCTAGGCCATGCTTAAAGTGCACGCGGCTAACATTAGCGGCATAGCCGGGGAACCAGTGAGGTAGCTGGTTAACCGGGCGGGTAAAGTACAGTGCCGCCGCAATCAGCAGCAAAACAATTAAAATAATGTCGATGGTGAGTATAAGCTTTTTATTCATGCTTATATAGTTTCACAACGCCGGGTTTGCGTCCAGAGCTAGGGCGCCACGTTTGTTGCATACCCCATAGGACCATGGTGACCGGTGTTGCTCCAAGTTGCCAAATTTGCTACGATTAATCGGTCGCGGGCCCGTGGTGTAGAGGCCTAACATGCCTCCCTGTCACGGAGGAGATCGCCGGTTCGAATCCGGTCGGGCCCGCCATGAGAAAAGACTGGGACTTTATGTCGTAGTCTTTTCTCATGATGAGCGCTTGGCGCGAATATTCGAAACCGTGGTTCGTCGTAGTCGAGCCGCAAGGCGAGCGGAGGTGGCGCAGCCACAATCCGGTCGGGCCCGCCAAATTGATTTATAGTAAAAATAATGGTATCGTGATTAAGTTTGGCGCAAAAGCGTCAGAAGTTCTCTGTTTTCCAGCCGCCCCAATAGGCAACTCTTAAAAGGAGGCAGACGATGCCGTTGATCATCCTTCCGGGCATTTGCCTTGTATGGCTTTTTCTCGGCTTCTGTTTTGGTTGGAGAATGGCTACTAACCAATGCGATCGTCGGAGTCTTGAAAAAGAAACAGGGCTGAGGGATCTTGTTGCTCGGCGCTCCTACATGAAGGAGTGATCATCATCTACCTTTTTGGCCAAAGCCGTCGAGAGGGGATGCTGGTCGATGTGAACTTCATCCGTCACAGCGTTACACTACTGCGTGGCGAAAACGTCTAGAAAACCTGAAAGGGATAAACCGTGAAAGCTCGACGACTTGCGTCACGAGTCTACAACTCGGCAATCTTCTACTACTTGGTGGAGATATTCCGAGTCGCTGGACCTCCTGGAAAATGGGGCTACAGAGCAAGATGAGTCCCTACCCCCGCCACCGCCGTGCGGTCCTTCGCTTTAAGTGAGTGAGGGAGCCGCTCCGGCGGCTTCTTCATATCCAAGCGCTCGAAAATCATCCACCAGCTTCCGACATTGGACTTATAAAGAAAATAATGTTATAATTTTGTATCTGTCCTCCAACAATAGGAAGGAAGTGTACCTTATGCTTTATGGCATCCCGGACATCCTATCCCCCAATCTACTCAAGGCTCTTCGTGAGATGGGTCATGCCGATGAGATCGTGATCGCTGACGGCAACTATTCGGCAGCGGCCGACGCTACTCGGCGCCCTCCGATTGAGCTGAGGGGCTACGGTACCCTTGAGGTCGTGGAGGCCATTCTGGCGGTGCTGCCGCTGGACGACAGAGCCACTCCGGCTCATTACATCGTTGAGGCTCCAGGAGAAGCTCCTCGTGAGGTCAGCCAACGCTTCCGGACAATGGTCGAGGAGGCTGCCAGGCGTCGTGGGTGGCAAGGGAGTGAGGCGGTTGAGCTGCTCAGTGCAGTCCCTAGGGAACCCGATTTTCACGACCGCGCTCGGCGGGCCTATGCGATTGTCGCCACAGACGACCGGACGCACTACGGCTGCTTCATTCTTCGGAAGGGGGCGTTGTTCGAGGTAAAAAACGGATCAACTTTTTCTGCGGGATCTAATGAGGAGATCTGGATCGATCGTGAGCAGGCTCGGGCTTTTGCCGGTGCTGCTAGTTTTTCTCGACAGACTGCCGACCGGGCTTTTAGCATAATCCAGGGGTTTGCGTACCCGAGCCGTTTCAGGGTAAGGGGGGAAGTACCACACGAGGAATTCGAGAAGCACGGCTTTTTGCGCTTCTTCGATGAATATGGCACCGCTGGTTTCGACAATATATGGGGGTCAATGTTCGAGAAGTTCCTTCGGGCCTGGGTCGAGCATCTCAAGGCAGAGTAGGGGGTTCTACCGCCCCGCTAGCAAGTACGATTACACCGCGTAGCCGTCAGCTTGCTGGCGGGGTGTTTTCGTTCCGCTACGGCTCGGTTATAATTGACATAATTCACTACTTTATATATACTAAGTAGTATGAAAACAGTCGTTAGCGTAAAGATCGAAAAAGAGTTATGGGAATCAGCCAAGGACTTATCGGAAGAGCTTGGTGTGCCCCTGAGTACGATCATTGGGGCTAATCTGCGTGAGTTTGTGCGTAGTCGCCAGGTAGTTCTTGCCAGCGAACCGCGGTTGCGGCCGGAAGTCGCTACGCTTCTCAAAGAAGCCAGGGCAAAGCGCGAAGACGCTAAGACTCTTTCGCCTCGGTTCAAGGATGCAAAGTCCGCCATGAAATGGCTAAAGGCATAATATTTGCAGCTGCGGTTTAAAAAACAGTTTAAGAAAGCGGTCGGCAAGCTAAGCCAAAGCCGGCAAAATCAGTTAGAGGAGCGACTTGAGCTTTTTCTTGAAAATCCCTACAATCCCGTACTCTATAATCACCAGCTGAGCGGCGATTTTGCGGATTTTCGCAGCATTAATATTAGCGGTGATTTGCGAGCCTTGTATTATATTGAGGGCGACAACTACGTCTTTGTGTTCATAGGCACTCACGCCCAGCTTTACGAGTAACCGTTCGAAAATCATCCACCAACCCCCGCCATGAGAAAAGACTGGGACTTTATGTCGTAGTCTTTTCTCATGATGAGCGCTTGGCGCGAATATTCGAAACCGTGGTTCGTCGGAGTCGAGCCGAAAGGCGAGCGGAGGTGGCGCAGCCACAATCCGGTCGGGCCCGCCTGGACTTAGTTAATTATTTATGCTATAATCACTTTATTCTGTCATCTTCAACCCCTCAAGGGAGGTCGTATGCGAGGTTCCGGCAGGACTTACGAGCTGGTAACGGTCAGTGCTAGTGGTAGCATCTTGTTCGCGGTCACGAGACACGGCAACTTGGCGTTGACCACTACAGATCATCTTCAAAGGATGCAAGGAGCAGTACCTGACCCACTCGTCATAGCCCGATTTTCTGGTGGCAGTCTCACAATGCTCGAAGAGCAGGAGTCCAGCCCATCAGAAAGCGCAGAGTTTCAGCGTGTTTCGGACAGATCTGAACTTCCACAAGGTTGTCTCAGCGACGCCACGACGGCAGGGCTAATGCGGAAAAACAGGGGCAGGCTCCTAGGAGGTCAAACGGCATATAGCCGCCTGCCCGTTACGGCCCCGTAAGGCATTAAGCCCTATGGGGCCTTTTCATGCCAGCACTGGTTCGAAATCCGCCACCTTGGTGTCTTTTAAGGCCCTGCGTAACTGCGGGGCCTCTGTAGGTTTGAACGTTAAAAATCATCAACGGAATCTTGGCGTTCAGGACTCTAAAAGTTTTCGTTTCATTTGTCAGGCTTGCTATAGTAATCAAGTTTTTATCATATAAAATAACTCTCGTGCTCTAAGAAAAGCTCTCAATCCCTTAGTAAAGTTCCATTCAATCAAGCGCGAGCAAAGGGGAATTATGAAGATCTTCTTGGGTGTTACATTGGCCGACGATGAGCAAGCGTGGTATATGCGTCACGATGACCCGAGTGACTATGTACGACCTCCTGTACTAGGGGATCACATCGCCATAGAGGGAGAGGGGCCTCCTCGGCTGTGCCTGGAGGTTGAGGAACTGACTCATTATCCTGGCAAGATGCTACACATCACGCTCAAACCCATTAATGTTGAACCTCGTGAGAGGGAGCGCGTTAAGGAAAGGCCCCGTGACTCCGTCCACCGACGCGCCATTGTAATTGCCAACTTTAGATGCTATAGTAGTGCCCGCAGTTACTTGTTATGTACAAACAACTGAGGAGGGGTTTTGTGTCGGCTGTATCCGACGGTACTACAGAGTCACCCTCGGGTCTCCATATGAGTCCCGACGCAGAGATTCGCACGGTACGATCAAGAGATATTGTACTGATCGAATTCGTGGCCGGGCCGAGTCAGGCTCCATTGCTGCTCGATTCAGGTCTTGCTGCTATGATTCTGCATCTGGCAGCAGAGAGCTTGCCGAAGCGCAAGCTCAGTAAAAAGCTGGGGCTTTCAACTATCAGCTGGAGCGCTGTCTGCATCCTGGCCCATCTACAGCTGGGTGCCGCTATGGCTGTTCGGGCGGTTGAGCAGGCCCAGGTAATATCCACGGCCGAAGCCCAAAGCATCTTGCTGAGCTTCATTGCTGCTATCGCTGGTGCACCGGCCACGTCATTGGATCCTTATCGGCTTGGTCAGGCGCTCAGCACTTGCGTGGTTTACCTAGGGGATTCAGCAGGCGACATACACCACGTGGCCGAGCCTCTACGGCGCGCCCCTGAGGTCTGCGGATTGGTAGCGGCTACCTAAAGCCGCCGTGCGGCCCTTCGCTTTATGCGAGTGAGGGAGCCGTTTCGGCGGCTTCTTCATGTTCTTGGGTAAATCCAGTACTCAACTACATCAAGTTCCCGGCCAGACTGATTCGTCTTTTTATATTCTTTTTTGATAACCCCGCCAAGCGAAGCGGCAATCTTACAGCTGGCTATATTATATTTATCTACAGGATAAATAAGGTGGTCATACTGCAAATGCAAGTCTGCCCATTGTTTTAATCCTAAAATGGCTTCTTGGCCATATCGGTTGCCATGAGCTGACCGTTTGATCCAGATACCAAGCTCTGGTGCCCCGGATTTTACATGGTTAAGGCCGGCTCCGCCCAGGAACTCTTGGGTGTCTTTTTTGAGTACGGTTACGTTTAGGGATTGCCCGGACTTGAGCGCAGTCGTGGAGGTTGTAATGAACTGCAAAGTATCATCGAGGGTTTTCGCGGGGGCTGGGAACATATATTTTGTGACTTCTGGAGTGAGCTCATCAAAAATATTTTTGGCATACCGCTCCGATACAGACACCAGGAGGAGCCGGCTGGTCGTAATTGTTACGTTGGATAGGTCCATATACTCATTATAAAGGTTAGCTGTTTGCTACAATGTTCTCATGTTCGGCGCCGTTGCCATATCCGGATTCCTGGTCTTGTTATTTGTTGGCAGTCGCCTGACCAATCCGTTTAGCCGTCTTACGATCGTGCGGCGGCCATTCATTGTCCAAGTTGTTGCGAGTACCTGGCAAACCATTGATCATAACCGGCGTCTCAAAGTCCGGCAGGGCGTGCTCTGGCGGGCGTTTGCGTTACTAAAAAGCGGCTGGTATGTCATCGAGTCACGTTACCTGCATAGCCCGCGGTCAGGCGGTACTGTGCTACGGCTGGGGTTTGTATCGATCGCGGCCGGTAATACGGGCTAAGTAACGCCGCTCTACACATCTTAAGCATCTCTGCTTTGTCGGCCTTTTACGAATACATAAGTTGCTCAGGCGGCTTTAAAATATCCTCACAAATTGCAAAAGCTTAGCACAACAAGTACAATTTGACCACCTCCCATTACGGGAGAAGCTCTTCGCAATCTACATCAAAAGGAGCTGATATGGCTACGCAAGTTGTCGATTCGCCCCAGGAGTCACTTGGTAGTGAGGGGCCTGCTGAGATGTCGTGGAGTAAGAAGCTCGGCAATTTGGCTGGCCTTCTACTTCCCGTATTCGGATTGCTAATTGCAATCAGGTTGGCATGGAACCGCGAGGTAGACATAGCCGATCTGGCGATGCTGGCAATCCTGTACTTTTTGATGGGCTCCGGTATTACGGTGGGCTATCATCGCCTACTAACCCATAAGTCCTTTCAAACGTACAAATGGCTTGAATATATCTTCGCGGTGCTGGGGGCAATGGCCTTTGAGGGGCCGCCGATAAGCTGGGTGGGGCATCATCGGATGCACCACGCCCATCCCGATGAGGAGGGAGATCCACATAGCCCTTGGGTAGGTCGGGATCCCGGGCTCCGGGAAAAAATTAGAGGCTTTTTGTGGGCTCACATGACCTGGTTGTTCGTCAATCGGGACCAGGAGGCCGAAGAACACGCCAAGGAGCTCGTGGAAGACCGTTTTATGCGAGCGTTGAACAATGGCTACGTGTACCTTGGTCTCATTGTGCTCAGCATGGGCATTCCAGCATTGGCTGGTTGGCTGATTCACGGTGGGGCAAATGGGGCATTGCGTGGATTTATTTGGGCGGGCGTCGTCCGGGTGTTTCTGTTGTACCATGCGACGTTCTCCATCAACTCAATCTGTCACATGTTCGGTCGCAAGCGGTTTGGCATCAAAGACCACTCCCGGAATGTGTTTCTACTGGCATTGCCGACACTGGGAGAGGCATGGCACCATAACCACCATGCTTTTCCGCGCTCTGCGGCGCATGGCCTACGTTGGTATGAGTTCGACATTTCAGCAGCCGTTATCTGGTTGCTTGAGAGGGCAAAACTGGTGTGGGGGGTAGTCCGGATTTCCCCGGAGCGGCAACAGAGTATGGAAGTGCGAAGCTGAGCAAAGCGACTTGCTAATAGTGAGTTGCTGGGTCCCGCCGGCGTAGTTGTCGGCGGGACCTTTGCACTTGCACTTTGATTCGCTACGCTCATTCAGTCCGCTTTGCTATCATCAATGTATGCCACAGATCCAGGTTAGTGATATCCAAATGTATTACGAAATCCACGGCGCCGGCCAGCCATTGGTGCTGATTGCCGGGCTGGGTGTGGATGTTTCGGAGTGGGGGAGATTAATTCGCCAGCTCGCCGGCCATTATCGGGTACTGGCTTTTGATAATCGGGGCGTGGGGCGTACCGACAAGCCCGACGCACCATATTCAATGGAGATGATGGCCGATGATACCGCCGCCCTCATGCAGGCAGTTGGCTTTGATAGCGCGGTGATTCTGGGGATTTCCATGGGAGGCCGTATTGCGCTGGAGCTGGCGCTCCGCCACCCCAAAAACGTTCGGCAGCTGATTCTTATTTCGACCAATGCCCGCGTTATTCCTAGCTGGCGGCGCGGCAAGCTGCTTGATATGCTTTCGATGATGCCGGTATTCAAAAGTCGGTACCCGCAGCCGCATTACGCCTTTATTCGGCAACGCGAAGCTTCGGCCGCCTATGATGGCACGGCACGGCTGGGCCGCATCCAGGCTCCTACGCTGATCCTGCATGGCCGTAGCGACAAAATCGCACCTTATGAGTTGGCCACAGAAATGCAGGCTGGTATTCCAGGGGCGCAGCTGCAAGCCTTCCATGGGGGACATCTCTTTTTCTTAATTCGGGAGCCTCAGGCGGTTTTGGCGGCGGTTTGTGCGTTTACTTCCAGTCAAAGCCACCACCTACCCTCTCCGGCGTAGCGGATCCAGTGTTTACTTGTGGTATGATGCTAAATTGACAACCAGCTCCACGACTACTAAGGAGGCTGCTATGCAGCTAACCCAAGCGCATGCCGACCGGTATGTCGGCGGCCAAGCTGAGTGGCATGAAACCGATCAGGAGAAGCGCTTTCGGGGAGAGATCAGCCGGATCATCTTCGACGACGACTCCGAACGTATAAGGATAGAATTCCGATCGCTGACACGACGGCGTGATACCGCTACGCAGAGTAGGTGGGTTGAGG
>DAHUYJ010000002.1 GCA_027315225.1 Candidatus Saccharimonadota bacterium
AATTTCTTGCTGTCGCTTGTTGATACGGTTAATAACTGGCTCTGCTAGGGCTTCAGCAACTTTTCTGTCAATTTTACCCCTTAGGTAGAGGCTTTTTATGTGGGCTATAGCCTCACGATTAGCCACCGCATTATCTAGTGAATTAAAGCATCTAGCGTACATATTCGTTAATTTACATTATTACAATATCAAAATCAACTTTTGGCAAATAAATACAAGGTAAGCTTTAATCTACTACGCTTACCCGAATTATCAACCCTAGCTAGTAAGCTTTTGGTGGGGCAAACTCAGTTCTGGCTTTGTGGGTCAGCCAAAACTTGGCGGCAGCAACATCTCCGTTGTCTATCGCCTTTAGTATGGTCAGTCGTGCTTTGTATGTAGACCATTCTTCAGCAAGCCGCATTTTGTCCGAGAACTCCTTGTCTTC
This sequence comes from Candidatus Saccharimonadota bacterium, assembly GCA_027315225.1. Classification (GTDB taxonomy): domain Bacteria; phylum Patescibacteriota; class Saccharimonadia; order Saccharimonadales; family UBA4665; genus DAHUYJ01. Next base: position 428 of record DAHUYJ010000002.1, read on the forward strand.
AGCTTTACGTTGGTAAAATACACTCCTACTTACACCAGAGAAATAACAGGCAGCATTAACACCAAAACCAGCAGCGAGGGCAGCCTCTAATTTTCGGACTGCCTCCACTGTGAGAACTGTTTTTCTTCCGACTTTTTGCTTTTCTAGCTGTTTTGTACTCATACATCTATTTTAAGCCTAGCTGTGTTCTATGAATAGGGCAGCAAAAGTACTACTTGACTGGCTCAAGAAGCTGTTAGATAAGCTCTCAGGGGGCCATAGGGCTGTTTATACTTCAGTTTACACAGCTGTCAAGGTGAAATAGTTTATAATAACCAGTGATGAACAGAAAAGTATCAAAGATTGTCGCTAGCCTACTGGCTCTACCCGTACTACTATTTGCTGGTAACCTTGTACACGTTACTTTCAATCACTCCATGACTGCAATGCCAAGTGGTCAGTGTCAAACTAGTTGCACTACCTCTCAAACACCCGCCGATACAGCTACCAAGCCGGGGGATATACTAAAAGAGAAAGACCTTGAGCCACAGCCAGCCGAACCCTACTATCTAGCCTTTATGGGCGTTGGCTGGACAACAACTATCACCGTAGCAGCCGCCTATCTCTTCAAGTACCTGAACTGGCGACCACCTGATTTATTTAAGCTCAACGTGGCTTACCGGTTTTAGAATAGACATACTTTATATTTACCAACTAATTTTGGAGTAAGTATGTCTAATAGAAAATTTTTAATTTTAATTGCAATTATAGTAGTGGTTGTCATTGGCTTTGTAGTCTTTTCTCCGACAACACCTGCTCCACCACAACTCGGTATTAACCATACTAGTCAAGGCGGTACACACATACAGGAGGGAGCAAAACACCCTGCCTATAATTCAGACCCACCAAGCTCAGGTTGGCACTACAATGACGCTTCTGCTCCTACACAGTGGGGTGTTTATACGCAGGAACTACCGCCTGAAATCTTTTTGCATAATGAGGAACATGGCGGTGTCATCATTACCTACAGTCCCAAATTGTTACCAGCAGACCAGTTAAAGAAGTTACAGGTCTTGTTTGCGCCACCTTACAGTGATAAAAACTTTACACCCAGTAAAGCCATTGTTATGCCACGTGCAGCAGATACCCACATGCTTGAACTTGCTTCTTGGACTGTGACATACAACATGGACAGTTACAACCAGCAGACACTTGAAAACTTTTACTTGCAGCATGTCAGCCATAGCCCTGAGCCAACAGGCGGTCCTACAAATACCCCGATAAATGAAGCGAGCCAATGACCATGAAGCAAGTAAGGTTAGGGAGAATTAACTTATTAAGCCCGAAGATTATAGGTAGTCTGGTTGTCATTAGTATCCTTGTAGCCGCTTTAACGGTCAGTTCTTTTAGAGGTTCAACCAATATGTCATCTATGAACATGGGTACATCATCAGACATGCAAGTCAGCGCTGACCCTACTATGAAACTAGCCTTTGTTAAGTTGGCTGCTGCACACACTGATGTCTGCCGAGATTTAGGTAACAAGACTGCTATGGAGAGCTATATGAACTCATTGCCTAATGGTGCAAGGCTGCAAGGTTCGTGTTGCTCACCAATGGATATGCAAAAGTACAGCAGTCAGATTACTAGCCTGAAAACCTACACAAACATTCCGCAGATACCGAGTGACCCTTACGACATGTCTGTGAGTAGTGCCAAGCAAATGCTAGGATATTACGACAATATACAGCTTACTAGCTCACAGCAAAGCGTCTATGATAGCGCCCAGTCCATGACTGCCGATAAAGGCTGGTGCTGTTGCCAGTGTTGGGCGTGGTACACCCATGCTGGACTAGCTAAGTACCTGATTACCCAGCACAACTACACCGCACAACAAGTGGTAGCGGTTACTAACCTTGAGGATTGTTGTGGTGGAGCGTAACTAAATAAGGAGGAGCTTACTATGTACAAAGTTTTACTACTTTTAGCGGTGTTGGTTTGCCCTATCTCAATGGGAACTATGATGTTCTTTATGATGAGAGGACAGAAAATAGACGTTACTAATGACAAAACAGATAAAATCAATTAACTTGAACTATACCCCCCTGGGGTATTATAATAAAGTCATGATAGCAGACATTAAAAAACGGGCAACACATCGCTCAAAGATTATTGAGGGGCAATTTAAAGCATTACAAAAGGCTATAGATAGTGAAGCCTACTGTATGGATATTCTAACGCAGAGCTTAGCTATACAGCGTTCTCTAGCCTCATTAAACAAGCTTATTTTGGAAAACCATTTACGGACGCATGTTGCTGAAATGTTTGCAGAGGACAGTATAAAGGGTCACGAAAAAGCCATCACTGAACTGCTGAGTTTATACGAACTTAATAACGTCAGAAGTAAGTGATGAGCTTAGGTATGCACGAAAAGATGATGCGTATGCATCAAATGGGTGGTAATAACGAGCAAGCCAAGCTGTCGTCTTACGAAGTTGCCTTAAAGGCTAAAGCGCAAATTGCCGAGGGTACTTATTCATTCACTTTTGAAAAGCCAAAAGGTTTTCAGTTTAAAGCTGGGCAGCATATCCGCATGACACTTGTAAACCCTCCCGAAACTGACAGCGAGGGTAATAGTCGGTTTTGGACACTTGCCAGTACGCCACAAGACAAAGATTTAGTCATTGCCATGCGTATGCGTGATACAGCATTTAAACGAGTGCTATCATCTATGACTATCGGGACAAAGGTGGTAATACAAATCAGGCAACACGTTCACGCAGGAGCATTTGCCCTACATGATGACAACTCAAGACCTGCTGTCTTTATAGTTGGAGGTATTGGTATAGTCCCAGCTTACTCAATGATTAAGGACGTACTTGAGCGCAAACTAAATTATGCGTTGGTACTGTTTTATTCTAATAGACGACCAGAGGATGCACCGTTTTTATCTGAACTGCAAAAACTTACAAAACAGCACCCTAATTTCACCCTAGTTGCTACAATGACGGAAGCTGATAAATCTACCCAAAAGTGGAACGGCAAGACAGGCTACATAGACCAAGCTTTGCTGGAAAAATATACACGTAAGTTACCCTCTCCAATCTACTATATTGCCGGACTACCCGATATGGTGACCGCAATGAAGAAGCTACTAGCGGTAGAAAAAGTTAATAACAGCCATATACGTTCTGAAGAGTTTGGTGGCTTTACAATGAGCCATTCTATCAAAAACCGCTCTGCCACCAAAGGCGTATTTATCGCAGCCTTTGTAGCTATCCTGATAGTAGCTATGATAGCGATACACGTATTTGCAAGCTCAAAGCTTTTAGAGGTAAGTCACAATAAGAGCCATGTAGAAAAACAGCTTGTTGCTCTTTTTATCTTAGCCATGGTGGGGGTAGTTATAATTAAAGTGAAGTTAATCCGCAATCACAGGCAAGGCAAACATAGATAGATATGGGACTACTACACGCCTTACTACATGCCCTAAAACTTGCAGGTTCAATGACCTGGGAGATACTGTGGGCGTTAATTCTTGGCTTTATCTTGTCTGCCATAGTTCAGGCTGTAGTGCGCCGTAAGACCATAACAAAGCTGCTTGGTGATGACAGACCTAAAACGCTGGCAATAGCAACAGGTCTTGGTGCTGCCAGCTCGTCATGTTCTTACGCTGCTGTTGCCTTAGCCCGTTCACTATGGCGAAAAGGTGCTAGTTTTACAGCTGCTATGGCTTTTGAAATTGCTTCTACTAACTTAGTTATAGAACTCGGTATTATTCTAGCTCTGCTCATTGCATGGCAATTTACATTAGCTGAGTTTGTAGGTGGACCATTGATGATTATATTTATAGCGGTTTTGTTCCGCCTGTTCCTCAGAAAAAAGCTGCTTGAAGAAGCTCACTACCAAGCTGAAAAGGGTTTATTGGGTTCAATGGAAGGTCATGCTGCAATGGACATGAGTATTAAGCGTCAGGGCAGCTTTTGGCAGCGTCTAGGCTCACGAGAGGGATTTACGTCTGTATCACACATATTTGTTATGGAGTGGGCTGCCGTCCTAAGAGATGTCGTAGGCGGTCTGTTAATAGCTGGCGCAGTTGGAGCATGGGTTCCAAATAGTTTCTGGCAGAAGTTTTTTTTGACTAGCCACCCCTTACTATCTAAGCTATGGGGACCGCTTATTGGTCCGTTAGTGTCAGTAGTCAGTTTTGTCTGTTCCATTGGTAACGTACCGTTAGCAGGGGTGCTATGGAATGGTGGTATTAGCTTTGGAGGTGTAGTTAGCTTTATCTTCGCCGACCTAATTATTATTCCAATACTGCTGATTTACCGTAAATACTACGGCACTAAGATGATGTTATTCATCTTCGGCACTTTTTACTTAGCTATGGCTCTCGCAGGATACGCTATTGAAATAATATTCAGCGTACTACACTTAATTCCTGCTGAACGAGCAGCTAAGGTAGCTGAAGCTAGTATCAGCTGGAATTACACCACAGTTCTAAATATCGTTTTCATTGTACTGGCAGGGGTGTTAATTTACCGTTTTGTGCGAAGCAATGGATTACCAATGCTGAAAATGATGAACGGCAAACCTGGCAAGCTTGCAAAGACAGATTAATGAAAAAATACTCTATAACATTCAAACGCATATTGTTGGTTGTGGTTGCGTTACTTGCAATAACAGTTGTTGGAGCTAAAACAGTCTATGCCCATGAACTACAATCAGAGGGTTCGGTACACGTTATCATGCATATTAACCCTGACGATAATCCTATTGCAGGCAAACAAAGTACGTTGGTCTTTTATGTCTTTGATGACCAAGAAAACTTCTCAGGAACACACTGTGCTTGCAACGTAGGCGTTACAATGGACGGCACCAAACTTCTCAGTAAGCCGATTAACATTGGCGACAAGGGCTTTAACCATGTTGGGGAACTACCATTCAGCTTCCCCATGCTTGGCGACTACCAAATAAACTTTTCTGGTAAGCCGATAGATGGCTCCAGCTTCCAGACGTTTAACCTAAACTATCCACTAGCTGTTAGCCAAGCTGGACGTACTAATAATCCTGATAAACCATTCTTTATTGGCGCAGCCGTGCTTGGTCTAGCTATGATTGGGCTGGTAATCTTCACAGTACGAGAGTTCAAAGATGCTTGATACTATGAGCGAGAAGCCGATAATGCTTCATAATGATACGAAGTTACAATCATTAATGAAACATTTACGCATAACTGTATTGGCTTTATTGTTTCTATTGGTTTTAATGTTACTGGCATACCTAAAGTTTTATACAACCAAGCCCACTTCACAGTTGCCCAAAAACAATGCAGCAGCAATAAATGCACCTGCGTCCAACAGGGGAATAACATATTCGCTGACCAATCCATCTAGTATTTGGGTCATTGTCAACAAGCAGCATCCACTCAATCCGCTAACCTATACCCCTTCCCAACTAACTGTTCCTAACGTTCCACTGCGCTCAAATATTACAGCTATTGAAAAACAAGTCTCCAGTGTTATCGTACCTGCCCTAGAGGACATGGTAGCGTCTGCTAAACAGCAAGGAGTACTTATTAACTTACAGAGTGGTTATCGCTCTTATGAACTTCAACAAAGCTTATATAATTACTATGTTCAAACCCAAGGACAGACTCAAGTTGATATGTATAGTGCAAAGCCAGGCTACAGCGAGCATCAGACCGGTCTAGCTGTTGACCTAGGGGATATTAATAACCCGAGCTGCGACTTACAAGATTGTTTTGCTAGTACTGCGGCTGGTAAATGGTTAGCTGCCAATGCCTACAAGTTTGGCTTTATCTTGAGATACCCTGACAATAAGCAGAATATTACTGGCTATGGCTATGAGCCTTGGCACTTTAGGTATGTGGGTGTCATGCTCGCAGAGCAGATGAAAGAGAAGAATATAAGCACACTTGAAGAATACTTTAACGTACAATAGTCGTAGATGAGCGTTGCACTGACAGAAACAACAAAGTACATAATCTTCCCGCTACTCGCACCTGCGTTGGGTGCTTTTATTGCTTTACGTACTAAACCTTCATCTCAAATTAAGTCTTTAATTAGACATATCGCTGCTGGCTTAGTATTTGCAGCAGCTACAATTGAACTTCTACCTAGTCTATTTAGGGACAAACAGCCGTTAGCAACGATTATTGGTTTTGCATTGGGCGTAGGGCTGCTCTTAGCCATTAATGTACTGCTCGGTGGTCACTATCACGGCGATAGGGACGAATCGGCTGACCACCAACATACGGATACAACAACGAATAGTGGACTACGAATAATGTTGGCTGCTATATCCATTGATGTTGCGGTGGACGGCTTATTAATCGGTATAGGTTTCGCAACTGGTGTAATTGAGGGTCGTTTACTAACCCTAGCTCTAAGCGTTGAAGCGCTGTTTCTTGGCTTATCTATAGTAGCGTCATGCAGAGAGCGCAAGCAAACAACTGTTAGAAGTTTTTTCATGGCTGCCAGCCCTGGGCTTATTCTGGCGGTCTTCGCATTACTAGGCGCAAGTGTTTTAGGCTCGTTACATGGAGCCATGCACCAAGCAGTTGTTGCCTTTGGTTTGGCAGCATTGCTATATCTAGTAACAGAGGAGCTATTAGTAGAAGCCCACGAATCGCCTGATGAGCCAATTGAGGTAACAGGTTTCTTTGCTGGCTTTTTGTTTATTCTGGCGTTAGCGCTCATATAGTTGCCAATAGAACTAGTGCTTAAAAAAGGCTTCTGTTTCCTCGCAAGCAAACACAAGCCTTTAATCTGAGTATACATTAAGCGTGGAGGCTAGCAGCTTACCCGAAATGTCACTCCTAGGCTCATGTACTAACAAATGTTGTCGTTGAGTAATAATGCTCTTGCATTAAGCCAAACTGCCGACTATTTGCCGTACTAACTTGCGCTTCTGTCAGTTTCTTATATTTCTTAGTGCTAGGATTCTTCTTCAAGGCAACCAAATGCTTAGGTGTTAGTGGCATGGCAATAAAGTTCGCTTCAGTTATGGGAATCCCGAAATTACTATTCTTATCGGCAGTAACAACGGGTATATCCCCGATAATAAACTCTGAGCCGTCTGGTGCTTCACCGATTTCAAAACCAATGTCGGTATCGCTAATGTAGTCATTAACTTTTGGTATATATTGCTCCATGACCTTGATTGCAATATCAACATAAGCCGTCTTATGCTCTTTAGTGTAGGTACGCTCAATTAGGTCTTTGTATTCTGGGTAAACAGCAAGAACTTCATCTTTTGATTGTGCAAGTCGGTTATCAATAGCTTGCTCATTAGCTTCAACGAGCCTGAACACCTGACTTCTAATAAAATGTAGTGCTAGTAGGCTTTTAACTGCGCCAATGTGTTTTTCAAAGTAATTGATGTTACCAGCTTTAAGATTGTTTATCGCCGTGTCGGCTTTGGCTTCAATTTCTTGCGACCATTGTTCTTCCAGCTTCTTAATCAGGGCTTCGTCAATGTCCATGTACGCCACACGGTCTACGGGCTTTAGCTCGTTGTCGTCAGTGTCTTTGGTATGCACCACAATTTGTCGCTGGTCATCAGCGAACTGTTTTAATACAACCTGTGAAATTAAGTGAGACTTCATGCAGCTATTTTATAACAATATATAAATGCGAAGCCGTAAAATATAAACATGAACTTTGATGGAATAGGCTTACACCCCGAAAACGCTATGGGCATAGTATTAAAGGTCTATGACGGTGTTACAACGCCAAAAGAAAGAGTAGACTTATTACTGCATAATCGCCCACTAGCCAACCTGAACTCAGAAGACTTGCCACCTAATTTTGCAAGCGGCAAAACGATTGACCTAAATGCTAGTGAGCTACTAGGGCTTGGAACGGTAGCGGCTTACTATAATTGGACAAGCCAAGAGGCTGGTACGGACAATACTTATCAAGCCTTTGTTGGTATTGAAGACTCGGCAAAAGCCCAAACTGAAAACGTGTTGTCTGACGGAGCAATCTGGCACGACCAAGCTCACGCTAAAATGCTTGTCCAGCAAGTCATGGTGCAAGGATACTTCCCAGAGCGCAAAATTACTAGTGAAGATGTTGCCACACAAATTAACAAAAAAGCTAAAAGGCGCAAAGACTACCCCGATAACTGCGGTCTAATAGTGAACCTTTATAGCCAAAGCGGGGACATAGACTTTAATGTCATTCGCCAAAAAGCCAAAGATGACATCAAGGCTTTTACAGATGTGTTTTTGGTTTGGTATGAATTGCCAGCACTAAACCTTGCTAGGGTAACGTATCTAAGCGAGCCTACTGCTCGTAACCTGATAATTCAACTTAAAAGAAATCCTATGAGTGGCACATGGGGCTTTAACTATGACGGTAAGCTTCGTGGCAACAAGCCCAAGAACTAGTTAAGAGCATAATTTTTGTATACGGCTATAAAAGACTAGGTTTTGGGTGTGTCTGCAATCTTATTTTGGTCAGCTTTCTTTAGCTTTTCAGCAAACTTAAACTCGTTCCTGCTGTCTATGTTCAATGCTGGTATTATGATATGCCTCATGTTTATAAGTTTTAGGTACTTCACCTCAATCTTTTTTTGTTTCACTCTAAATTGGTGGGGTAGTGTAAACGCTGTATCGTACTTTTTGCCATCTTGGTCAGCTTCAATCGGAGCCGTTAAGCCATCTGGGTCAACCCGAACTAAGCCGTAGCCTTTATCAACAAAGAGACTAATTGATGTAAGCTTTTGGAACAACATGGTACAAACGGCGTTGTCGTCAGTATCTAACAAGTATATGTAACCATCTTTAGAGGCTTTTAAGCCCTCTTTACCTAGAGCAAGATAGCCGTTGAACGATGTCATGTGATAGTAATACTGCTTTTGAGGTTTTTTAACGGTCATTTAGTAATTCTATCAGAGTAATAGGGGTTTACCCGCAAAATCACCCCACAACGCTATGTACTAAAGCCCAGTAGCGGAGAGCTGCCCAGATACTGCTTTGCTAGCTCTACTTCCTTGGCTATACTTACAATGACCCCGTAATACTTTGTACGTAATATACCAAGTAGCGGGTACCAATTGAATTTTGTATCTGTCGAAAATAACAGAGATTAGCTGTTCGAATCAAGTTTGACCAGCCAATTTGGTAAGATACAACCCCAGTAACTGCTTAGAGTCGGGTCGCAGTTGCTGCTTCTTCAGTTATAATTAATAGCAATGCAACAAAATAAAAAACCGTGAAAAAGAAAATTCTTATATCGCTCTCCGTCATCATTGCAATATTCCTCCTAGTGTATGGAGGCTTAGTAATCTATGTCTATCACATGGCTAGTCAGGACACAAAAGTAAAGTCAGATGCTATCGTGGTCTTAGGCGAAGCAGCTATGAGTGGCACTTCCTGCTTTGGCCCTAGGTGCCAACATGGCCCTCTCCCAAAACCCCACTACAACGTATGTCTGGAGTCCCGTATAAATCATGCCGTGAGCTTATACAAAGGCCACTATGCCTCAAAAATCGTCATGTCTGGGGGGACTGACAAGTCGGACAACGTAAACGAAGCTGAAACCATGAAGAAAATTGCCATAAAAGATGGGGTTCCAGCATCGGCAATTTTGCTAGAGAATAAGTCAACCTCAACCTATCAAAACCTAGCCTTTTCGCAGAAAATACTTAATAAAGCAGGCTTGCACTCAGCAATCATTGTTACTGACCCTCCGACGAACGCAAGAGCTGGGCTCGTAGCTTCAAAGCTGCATTACAACTACACACTATCACCCGACACGAACACTACATGCACTCATATAACTAATTATGTCCTCATCGAGCCTTTAGCAATCATCTACTATTTCCTCACTGGGAGAATATAGAAAACTCAAACTCTTTTAGGTCTTGCTTTTCTACCCGCATATTTCCATAGCTTATGAGATGATTCCTAATAGTGGCGAACCCCCCCAAGTACTGCTTTGCAAGCTCCACCTCCTTGCCTATACTTACAATAATCCCATGATACTTTGTACGTAATACGTCAAGTAAGGCGTACCGGACACACTCAGTCCGCACTACACTGTTTGATCGCCATGACCACCTGGTCCATTCCCTCATCCGAAGTTATAGGAGCGTGTCCGCCGTCGACGGTTGCTATATCCACAAACCTGCCTACTGCCCTGTCGCACTCATCCGGCGGACACAGTGTATCGTCTTCTCCCACAATAAGCTGCTTAAGAATGCCGAGGTCCGCGAGGTTTCTAATGATCGCGGGGCAATCCTCTTGATAAACATATTTTATACCAGCCATGAACTCTTTTGCGAGGCGTCGGGCTTCGGGGTGAGGATCGCCAGAAAGCAGTCCTGATCTTCTGAGACGCTCTTTGAAAACCTGTTTATATTGCCGTATATCTGTGCCAAATATTTCCGGTATGCAATTAGCGCCGAAGGGAGCCGCACCAGATACTCTTTTGCACGAGTCCGGATTCTCGCTTACAAACTTTAAAAGTTCACCGAACCCCTTGGAGTGACCAACCATCACATCAGCCGCATCTCCGGTTATCTCACGCAAGTCACGCGTTACAGCCGACAGACCTTTTAGTATGGTTTGTTCCATAATGTCCGGGGTAAGACAGAGTTTTCTGCCGTTCGCTGTTTCGGGGTACGCAATGCTGCATACGGCTGCCTCAATTCCTCTCCTGCTTAGCGTCCTTGCTACTTCGCGGGTGTTTGTTTCACCGAACCCTGTCACAACAAGCGTGTCCGGAGATCCGGCTGCTACATACTGCACGGTCTGCGTGCTCTCTGACCCTTCGGCGATCAGCTGCCACTCCAGGGTCCTTTCCGAAATCGAGAGCTGTTCACCCTGTAGTTGCTGGACAGACATTCCACTAATGTTACCCGATAAGCCGCTTATCGCCTAACAAATAGTCTGGTTTGGCTGAGGATACCTGACGGTCTATTGTGGCTCGTATACCAAGCTCGTGGCAGGCGCTTTTTCTACCCGGCCCCGTGTCAGCGTCCGTATCAACTTCCCTTTTCTGTCAACATGTAGAATGATTCCGCGTATTCGTTCCCTCTTCTCCTCTTCCTGGACTCTCGGCAGCTCCCGCCAGTCTGCAATACGCTCCGCGTCTTCCGCTGAGCGTTCGGCGACTATGTCTTCTGCGGCGATCAGGCTTTCTATCGGCGCCCCGTAATTCCTGAAGAGCCTTCCGGCATTCTCGACGTGATAACCTACACTTATGAGTCCGATATGACGGGCTTTAAGAGTGCTCGTCCTAACCTGCCTAGCTATTGTCTCGGCACTGGCCGCGGTGTCGAACCCGGTTTCGTCCAGCCTTATATCATGCAAGGGGATGTCTGGGCATTCTCTGCGCAAATAAGTTTGGGCGGCCTCCGGTTGTGACGGAAAATCTGGACCAATCGTTCTGCCGCCGGAAAGCAAGAGCAGTCTTCCCGGTATCCAGAGCTCCCCGGCAGCTTCTATATTGAGGCGGCTGTCGTCGCTCAACAGGTCAGGGTCATCGCGGACCCTTTCAACGTTCCACTCTACACCCAGGTTCTTGCCCAGGACTATCAATAAGTCCGTCTCTGGTGGCAACGCCGCTCTGCTACGAATAACCTCTGTAGACATGATAGAGACTATTTTAACATATCTACGACGATTTTGCCATTATGGGATATACGAATTACACGGAGCGTGCCAGGTGGAGCAGGCCGAGCAGTACCAGGATCAGCATGATGCCGCCGGCCACGAACAGCACAATTGCTACAAACCCGGCAATTTGCCCGACCGTTGAGAAAGCATAGGCGTCACCAAGCAGCAAGCCGCGCAGCGTTTCTCCCTGGAAGAGCGTCTGGGCCTGTTGCTTAAGCTTGGCGTCGGTTGGATTGGCCTGCGCCTCGGCGCTGACCTGAGCGTAGGTCTTGCCGCCGGCTACCTCCGAGAGGTGGACGGCAATAAAGTGGTTGGCATAGGCCTTGGCTTCGGGACCGGTCAGCAGCTGTTTGCCGGCATACTGGTTGAGGTACGGCCCGATCTTGGGACTAGCCAGAGACGGGCTACTTTTGGGCGGGAAATAAATCTGTTGTGAAGCCAGCTCGTTACGTACGTTACTGGCCACGAACGAGTGCGCCCACCACGCCAGACCACCTACGCCAAGAAGTACGATTGTGGTGATGACCCCGAAGGAAATTAATACTTTATCAATAATTTTGCGTCTGCTTTTTGCTGATAGTGCCATGTGTTGTTTCTCTTTTAATATTAGTAACCTTAAGCATGATAAAAAGATGGGCGCGTTTTTGCAAATGATGTAGATCACTGAATGACAGGTCCGGGTACACGTATGCGTCCGGATATCGATAGATGTTACACTAGAGTACGCTAGGTTTCATGTACGCGCCCGTAGCTCAGCTGGATAGAGCGTTGGTTTCCGGTACCAAAGGTCGGGGGTTCGAATCCCTTCGGGCGTACCATTGTTAAATTGCTTGTGCTATGCTGAGTGCAGCAAAACGAGACACAAATGGACAACCAACCGCAAGCGCCTACAGCCGACCCGTCACACAACGCTCCGCCCGCGGCAAGCGCGCCCCGTGCTACCCGATATTCCGGGCTGTCGGGCAACGAAATGTACTGTCTCAGTTTGATCGGATATCAGCCAGGCAATTTGCTTGTCGGCAACAGCGTCTTTGCGATGGGATTTATCGGCGGCATGGGCTCCAGCCTCCGCACTATGGCCGGGGGCGAAATCAAGCAAATAACCAATATGATCGCGCAAGGCCGGGAACTGTCCCTGTCCCGGTTCGGACAGGAGCTGGCACAAACCGGAGGCGCCGGCGCGGCTGGCGTTACCAGCGAGCTGATTTTTCACCCTGGAAACATTGAATTCCTGACTGTCGCTTCAACCCTCCACCGGGCTGACGGGGCGTCCCAGGCGCCGTTTACCAGCTCTTCCGACGGGCAGGAATTGTTCTGCCAATGGGACGCGGGCTACCAGCCGCTCAGTTTCGTATTTGGCAATGTGGCCTACTCTATCGGTGTAGCCCGGGGCGTCCTCGGTTCTTTTCGGCAACTCGCCAAGGGAGAAGTAAAGCAATACAGCGGCATCTTTAATACGACCCGTAATGCAGCCTTGGAGCGCATACAGCAGGAAGCCAGGGCCTGTAATGCTAACAGCGTAATGGGCATACGGACCACTATTTTGCCGGTAGGCACCTCAGGAGTGCAGGAGATGATAATGATCGGGACTGCTTCGTACAATCCGCAAGTGCAATCTATCGCCGGCATTGTCGGTGGTGTTACAACAAGCGATTTGACCGCTGAAGAAACCTGGAACGTAGCCAAGCTGGGATATGCCCCGCTTAAGTTGGTGCTTGGCACCTCGGTTTATTCCTTGGGTTTCATTGGGGGCATTAAATCCACTCTCAAGAACTTCGTAAAGGGTGAGATCAATGAGCTGACGCAGTTGATTTACGGCGCCCGCGAACAATCACTCAAGAGAGTACAGGAACAGGCCGAGGCTATCGGCGCCGACGACGTGCTCGGCATTAAGACATATATCTACAACATCGGCAGCGGCCTCATAGAGTTCTTGGCTATCGGCACGGCCGTAAAAAGAGTCGAGGGTATTTCCACACGTTCACAGCAGTTACCGCCCCAGGCCATCATCCGTGACAAAGATACGTTTATAGATACTGTGGGCATCTCGTACGGTACTAACCTTGAAACTCCGAACGGCTAAAGCGCTCGATCCTTATTTTTTGATCGGAATTTATGCGCTATAATAATGCTTATGTATCAGGCAGAAACGAAAAAGTCTTCCAGCCCCAGCCACAGTAAACGACAGCGATACCCTACTTCCTACATCGTTGGCCTGATTGTCAGCATTGTTATTCTTATACCCTCTTTGCTTATCGCCCACTCTCATCAGCTGACGGGTTTTCAGGCGCGCCTTTTTCATGACATCAACAACCTGCCTGGCGGTCATGGCTATACCACCCTTGCGCTTTGGGTAACGGAAGGGCTCGGTGCGGGTTATCCAATTGCTGTTTGTGTGCTGGTGCCGATGCTCTTCAAGCGCTTTCGGCTCGCCTGGCGCTTTTTCTTCACCGTTGGCGGAGCAGGCGTCGTGATGGAAATAGCAAAGCACATAGCCAAAGAACCCCGGCCGGATGTCCTGCTTCATGGGCATCTGCATGCCCGGGCGTACGAAGGCGGCCTGACCAGCTTCCCCTCAGGCCATCAAGCGGTGGCTACCGCCATGGCACTGACGCTGTGGCTCATTCTTCCTTGGAAGTGGCGATGGGTATCCATACTCTGGATATTAGCTGTCGGGTTTTCACGGGTATATCTGGGCGTCCACTCAGTCAATGATGTCGTTGGCGGCTTTGCTATAGGCCTGCTGTCAGTCTGTGTTGTGCGGCTGTTGCCGTCGATAATCGCCAAACCGCTCCACCTTGATGCCGAGGATGAGCTGCTAGAAACCGGTTTTTAGATTTATTACGCTTGTTATTGTGTGCCCAAACTGCGGAGTGCAGGCCACACTTTGGTCCAGGCCGGCAGTATATTGGCTGAGCCACTTTTCTCCGCCCGTAAATGACGGCTCATCACAATCTTTGTTGGCGGAACTCCGATTGGTCGTCCCGGTTGCTGACCAAGCTGGCAAGCCGTTTCGCCACTTGCCTGTTAGCAAATCCCACTGGCCGTGATAGGAGTAAACACCTACTTTTGTCTCAAAAGGTAGGCTCTGTATTATGGCCGCGACGGCACCTAGCAACGATTGGCGGTTAACGATGGGGCTGGAGCTCCAGCTGTTTTCGGTTTCTACGTCCAGCCACCAAAGGTTGGCATGGACGTTGTTCAAATTAGCTTGTTGCATGGCATACTGGGCGGCATTAAATCCGTAGTTATACGCCAGGCAGGCGCTGTCGTACCTACCGCAGACGCGCGGCGACAGTTGATAACGCCTGGCGTGTGCATTGCCTGGATAGCCGGTATTGATATATACGGCGTAGTGCATGAACCATGTGGTCTGCTCCCCCAGGCACGGGTTTGGCCTAAAGCTCAGGCCGCCTGTAGCTCCGATAACGCCAGACCGGAAGACTTGACTTGGAGTGGTCTTACAGTTGGGCCATGAGACATCAACGATGGCCGAACTGACAGGTTTTTGCGACGGGTGGGTGGCCACAAGCACTACCAGCAGGACTATAAGACTGGCGGCAAGTGACAAAACACGAATCCTCATATCACTTTAATACTAGCAAACGTTGTCAAAAAGTAATACGTATTTGCCGCAATAGCTTACGCGCGTGGACCGTGTATAGGCGGGTTATTTGCGTAGCTTGCCATCTTGCAAGCGGAAGGTCTTGTCGGTTTTACCGGCTATCCCGGTGTCGTGGGTCACGACTATGATAGTGGTGTTTTCACTTTTTGCCAGGTTGTGCAGCAGGTCGAAGATCATCTTGCCCGTCTGCGAATCCAGGTTGCCAGTCGGCTCATCTGCCAGGATCAGTTTCGGCTTGTTGGCAAGAGCCCGGGCAATCGCTACCCGTTGTTGTTCGCCGCCGGACAGCTTTCCTGGTTTGCGGTGTTGTTTGTCATCTGTTAAACCGACCTGGTCGAGCAGCTGTTTGGCTCGCTCCAGCCGCTGGCTTTTTGGGACGCGGGCAAACTCCATGGGCAAAAGTACGTTCTCCAGAGCGGTCAGGTTCGGTACCAGGTTGTAGCTTTGAAAAACAAAGCCTATGGCCCGGCAACGATAATCGATAAGCGCGTGGTCGTTCATAGCAGCAATGTCCTGACCGTCGATCTCGATGGTCCCTACTGTCGGTTTGTCCAGGCCGCCGAGCAGGCTGAGCAGCGTCGTTTTGCCGCTGCCGCTGCGGCCTACAATCGAAGCAAACTGGCCCTCGGGTACGTTGAACGACACCCCGCCTACGGCCGCAAATTCAGTGTCTCCGGACCTAAAGGTTTTCTGTAATTTAGTGACTTTTAGCATGTTATTCTACCCTCATTACTTCTGCCGGACTTACTTTGGCGATGAGCCACCCTGCAAGCGAACTGCCAATAATGGCGATGAGCAGGGCCGCTCCTAGACCGTACAGCAGGATGCTCCAACCGACATTAGCACGGATGTTAGAGAGCGTGTTACCGATACTCCCGGCTCCGCGATTCAGGAATCCGCCTGCCGGTCTTCGGAAGACCGGTCCGGATCCGCCGCCGTTGCCAAATCGTGAAAACGTACGGGGACCGCCAGATTCGCTAAAGGAACTAGAGCTTGTTGTACTGTTCGTTACCAGCGTATTCGTAACCGGGCTGCCGCCGACTACACCAATTAATATCCCTATGATGGCGCCGGCAAGCGTGAGTGTCACTGCTTCGCTCATGAACTGGAAAATAACCCTGACATTGCTGGCGCCAATGGCCTTGAGAATACCGATTTCGCGCCGTCTTTCGCGGACAATCATGACCATGACCAATAGTACGATAACCGCGCCGGCTATGACAGCGCCAATGAGGCTGATGAGAGATATGCTCTGAACATTTTGCAGCGGCTTAATAGCGTTATTGGCTTGGTCCTGGGAGCTGACAACATCGGCGCTTGACCCTAGTTGGTTCTTTATAGCCGAGGTGGCGCTGGCAAGATTGTCCAGGGAATCCACGGTCGCGACAGCATTTGTTACGTCACCGCTCTGGCCGCTCAACCGCTGTTCAGTCGGCAGCGATACTATTACCGCGTCGTTACCACCTTGGGTGCCAGTATCGAATATGCCGGCAACAGTTAATGTCGTACCATATGCCGTGAATGTAGAGCCGACTTTCAGGTTGTTTTTGTTGGCCATGTTGGTGCTGACCATAGCGTTATTAGTATCTTCGCCGCCATTGATGAATTTGCCGCTGACCAGCTTGGCAGAGTTACCGTTTTGCTGGTTGAGCGTCTGGGGGTCAGTGGTACCGATAATGGTAACCGGCGGACTGAAATTGCTCGGTAAGCTGCCGCCGCCATTAATAAACAAGTGGTACCCTCGACCGTTACCCGATCCATTGCGGTTGAGGTTGATCTTGACTGGTGATGTCAGGCTTGTTTGATTGTTATTACCGGAGCTGCCTGACGACATTTCGCCAAAACCGAATGACGGCTGGGAAGACCCTATAGTCGTCAACCGGTCTGTTAACGTTTCGGTGAGCCCAGTCACATGAGCAAGCGATTTTACTTTACTTAGCTGGGGGCTGGTAAGCGCGTTATTCGCCTGGCTGAAAGCGCTGAAACCGGCCGGTGTAATGGTAATGGCGTTGCCGACACTGGCTTTGACGTCGTTGATCTTTTGCCCGACGGCCTGGTGGGCAATCAGCATAACCAGGCATAAGCCGATGCTAAGGCCCAGGGTTATAATAATTGAGAAAGATCGGACGAGGTTACGAAACGCATTGCGCACGCCCCGGGTTATAACATTCATGACTGTTCCTTCATTTATGGTTTGCCAGCCAACAGTGATTTAATACGGCATTCATTAAAGAAAGCTTAACGTTACTCGTTTTCTGGTTGTTGGTTGTTCTGGGGGCTGGAATACTGCGCTTGGGCTAGAGGAAGTTGCACGACAAATGTTGCACCGCGCCCGACTGCGCTGCTTACTGTGATACTGCCGTCATGCTGTTCAATGATTTTACGCGCGATCGACAAGCCTATACCATGGCCGTCGGTCCCTTTACTGGTACGAGCCTGGTCGGCCCGGTAAAAACGGTCAAAAATATGCGGCAGGTCTTTCGGCGAGATGCCGCTGCCCTCATCCCTCACGCTTAGGCAAGCGTGACCGTCTTTGCGGTATCCGTCTAAATGAATAGTGCTTTTATAAGGGCTATACTTAACGGCGTTATCCAGTAGGATTGAAGCCATCTGCACCAGGCTCTGCGTCTCGCCGGCTACTTTAATTGCCCTTACATTATCCTGTACTGTAATGCTTTTAGCTTGGGCGGCCGGTAATATCTGGTTCATAGCTTCACCGGCTATGTCCTGAAGGGACACGGGCCGGTACATAGAACGGTCCGGTATGTCTTTCTTCGACAGGTCGAGCAGGCCGTCGGAGAGGTTTTTTAGTCTGACCATCTCTTCCATATTGCTTTTAATGACTTCTCTCGCTTCTTTGGTTGTCATGCGTGGTTTTCGCAGGGCTACTTCGTTACTGGTCAGAATAGCCGTCAGTGGCGTACGTAACTCGTGCGAAGCATCGGTTACGAACCGACTTTGGGCTTCGGCGGCTTCTTCTATGGGCTGGAGTGTACGACGCGCCAAATAGTAGCTCAGCACAGCGCCAATGATGAGAACCGACAGGTTCAGAAGCAGCAGCCGGTCTAGCAAATGTTCCCGACCCTCATCTATGCGCCGCTGGAAATAATGATGATAGCCGGTCCCGCCGCCCCCAAGTTCGGCTTCGTCGGGGGCAATCAACGAGAACGGCGGTATGTCACGGCCTAATTCCAGTACCGACGTCCTGTAAAGCACTAGGCTAAAGCCTAGACTCAACACCATAATAAGTGTCAGGTATGATGCCGTCAGACGGAACGTCGTGGAATGCAAGAAGCGGTTTAGGCTATGCTTCATTTTGCCGTGGCGCCCAACTTGTAACCAAAACCCCGGACTGTTTGGATAAGCTGGGGGCCCTTGAACGGTTTGTCGACCTTAGCCCGCAGATAGGCTATGAAAACTTCGACCGTATTAGGAAGAATGTCAGCATCAAAGTCCCAGACATGCGTGATAATATTGTTTTTGCTGAGAACTTTGTTTTCGTTGCGTAACAGATACTCTAATAAAGCATACTCTTTGGCAGAAAGAGATACCAGACGCCCCTCGCGGCGGACCTCTTTAGTGGTGGTATTCAGGGAAAGATCATGCGAGGTCAGCACTTCGCTCAAGCTATCGTGCGGCCGTCTAAGCAGAGCCCGTACCCGGGCTAATAACACCTCAAAAGAGAACGGTTTTGGCAGGTAGTCGTCGGCGCCGGTGTTCAGCCCTTGGACAATATCCCTGTTCTGGTCTTTGGCCGTCAGCATAAGGATTGGAGTATGGTTGGCGGCTTCGCGGATTTTTTGGCACACTTCGAAGCCGTTAAGGTTGGGCAGCATGACGTCCAGGATGATCAGGTCGTACTCGTCGCTTAGCGCCGTATTCAGCCCGCTTTCGCCATCATACGCAATATCAACAGCGTAGCGTTCCTGTCCCAAGCCTTCCTTAACTGCTCGAGCAATCTTATGCTCGTCTTCAACAAGCAATATTCTCATAGTTTAAAAGTTTATTCTCCGAGCACTTAAAAATACCTGAGAAACTATTATCTATTGTCGTCCCAAGTCCCCGCATATGCAAGTCTGCAGCTCGCAATAACGGGCCTCTGTAAATAAAAAGACTCGCTGCCTTTAGCGAGAGTCAACTGTTCTTCGGTTTCTGTATAGGTTTGGCAACGCTTGTGTGTTTTGCCATGGTATGAAGATTGCTGAGCATTTGTTCAATCGTCATATTTGTTCTCCGGAGCCTACGGCTTTAATAAACATAAACCAGCATAAGCTCCTTATCTCAGAGTGACTGTAAAATTTTTCACAAATTACGGGTATCAGGGGGCAGCAGCTTGGTATTCCCCAAGTATTTCGCCTTTAATAAGGTCTGCTCGAGCGTGCGGATAACCTGTTCGGCCTGCTGGTGGCTCATGCCGATCCGGGCTATCGAGGCCTGCTGGGAAGGACCAGCCGTCTGGGTGAAGTGCAATGTCACACCTGCCGGGTTAACCATAACTTCCAACCCGTCGCTGTACATAGTGCGTACGTCTACGGCCAGCAGCATCACCATGGGCTTACCGTCCTGGGAGTGGGAGACACCATGGACTGACTTGATTTCTTCCGGCAGGTCACTGTCGTATTCAGCCAGTTCCCACAGTTGGACGGCTTCGCGATCCCTTACTCCGAAATAGCTGATAAGTAGTAGTAGTATGTCTTCGCTCGGCCGTTCCAACCCGGCTTCTATGCGCTCCAGCTGCCGCTCTTCGATTTCTACGGCACCGGAAACCTCTTCCAAGCTTTGCCTGGATTGCTCACGTACATACTTCAAGTGGTTGCCAAGGTTTATGAAGGGCGCTTCTGATTCTTTCATATACTATATGATAGCCTTAGCATCCGGCGGGGGCAAGACCCCCCTTCGCCCCAGGTCCGAGCAGTCTGCTATATAATATGAAAGGTATGAAATTTCTGCAGAATGTCAGCCTGGCCGATTACTCCACGATGGGCTTGGGTGGGCCGGCCGCCTACTTAACAGAGGCCAGCAGTCGGGACGAAGTTTCTGGGGCGTTCAACTGGGCGAAGGAGCGTAACCTGCCGTCCCTGATGATCGGCGGTGGCAGCAATATCATCTGGGACGATAAGGGTTTCCCTGGTCTAGTGATTGTAAACAAAATCTTTGGATACGAAGTGTACGAAGAAGATGAAAACAACGTTTACATCACCTTGGGCGCCGGCGAACCGTGGGACAGTGTGGTAGAGCGCAGCGTTGCGGCAGGACTGACCGGCATAGAAGCGTTGAGCCTGATACCGGGCACGGCCGGGGCTACGCCGATCCAGAATGTCGGTGCCTACGGCCAGGAAATCTCCCAGACCCTGGTAAGCGTCGAGGCGTTTGATGTCCAGACTGGCAGCCTGTTGAATATTCCGAATAGCGATTGCGGTTTCAGCTATCGTAATAGCCGCTTTAAGGCCGGAGACCGGGGGCGATTTTATATAACCGGCCTTACGCTGCACCTCACGAAAGGCTCACCTTTGCCACCGTTTTATGGCTCGGTACAAAAGTATTTTGATGAACACGGTATCCGCGAATACACGCCGGCAACGCTTCGTGAAACGGTCGTGGCCATACGAACCAGCAAGCTTCCCGATCCTGCCGTGGTGCACAACACCGGGTCTTTCTTTGCCAACCCCGTCATTAATGCCGGGCAGCTGGTCGATCTTAATAGTCAATTTGAACATCTGTCTCACTGGCCCCTGGACAATGGCGGCGCCAAGTTATCAGCCGCCTGGTTAATCGAACAAGCCGGGTTCAAAGATTATCACGACCAGGAAACCGGTATGGCTACCTGGCCGCGCCAACCGCTGGTGCTGGTCAATGAACACGCCCGTTCCACGGCCGACCTCATAGTTTTCAAGCAAAAAATCGTTGACGCCGTGCAGGCCAAGTTCGGCATCACGCTCGTACAAGAGCCCGAGTCACTTCCTCATAATCCGGTTTAGGTGTCGCTCGGTAGCGGGAACTTTAGGGCGAACCGTTTTACTTCGTCCCTTAACTTGCTAAGCTTCTGCTCGTCTTCTCGGTTATCGATAGCCTGCTTCATCCAATCGGCGATTTTCTTCATGTCGGTTTCTTTGAGGCCGCGTGTCGTGATAGCTGGCGTGCCGAGACGGATACCGCTGGGACGGTATGGTGGCAGCGGATCGTCCGCTATGGCATTTTTGTTGAGCGTCAGGCCTATTTTATCGAGTGCTTCCTCGACGACCTTGCCGTCCAGCCCGAAGCTTTTGTGGACATCGGCTAGGATCAGGTGGTTAGAGGTGCCGCCGGTCAATAATGAAAAGCCCCGTTCCTGCATGGCGTCTGCCAATGCTGCGGCGTTCTTGATGATCTGCTTGGCATAGGTTTTGAACTCGGGCTTTAGGGCTTCGCCGAACGCTACGGCCTTACCCGCGATAATGTGCTCGTGTGGGCCGCCTTGGGTCCCCGGGAAAACGGCGCGGTCGATCAGCGTCGGAATATTCTCCAGTGTTTTCTCGGGTTTTTTAAGCGGGTTGCCGACTGTGCCGCGGCTCAGGATCATGCCGCCCCGCGGGCCGCGCAGCGTTTTGTGCGTAGTGGTAGTAATCACATGGAAACCATAATCCAGAGGGTTTTTAGCTACGCCCGCCGCGATCAGCCCGGCAATGTGTGCCATATCAGCCATCAACAAGGCTCCGACCTCATTACCGATTTCAGCGAACTTAGCATAATCAAGCTCACGCGGATAAGCACTGAAACCGGCCAGGACGATCTTGGGTTTGTGCTTACGGGCCAGCTCCCTCAGCTCTTCGTAGTCGATTTCGCCGGTAGTCGGATCCTTCATTTTATAGCGAATGAAGTTATATAGGTGCGCTGAAAGCGTTACCGGCGCGCCGTGCGTCAGGTGCCCGCCATGGCTCAAGTCCATAGCCAGCACAGTGTCGCCGGGTTCCAACCAGGCAAAATAGACTGCCTCATTAGCCGGCGCGCCGGAGTGCGGCTGGACGTTGGCATGGTCAGCCTTGAAAAGCTCCTTGGCGCGGTCAATAGCCAGTTGCTCCAGCTTGTCAGTGTTTTCCTGGCCGCCGTAGTACCGTTTGCCCGGATAGCCTTCGGAGTACTTATTGGTGAACACGCTGCCCATGGCGGTCAGCACGTCGCGGCTCACATAGTTTTCTGACGGAATAAGCTCCAAACCCTCCCGCTGCCGCTTCTCTTCGGCAGCGATCAAGTCAGCTATAATCGTATCTGTCATCGTAGGTTCCCCCTATATACTTAAACGTAAAAAATGCGTGGATCAATTCAGGCTAGGGCCGGTACGGTTAAGTAGCTAGATCATGGCCTTATTGTAGCAGGTCTCTTACGTGATTTGCTTGATAACTTGACACCACATATGATATAATGTCGGAACATTATGCCCTCCACTAATCAGAAAATTGGCCAATTGATCGCGCAGGTACGACAAGAGAAAGGTCTCACCCAGGCCGAATTTGCCCGTCGCCTTAATACTTCCCAGTCAGCCGTCAACCGCATGGAACACGGCCGGCAAAACCTGAGCCTGGAAACGTTGGGCCGGATCAGTGACGCGCTTAATAAGCAGTTGCTGAGCCTGAACCGCGGTGCCATCAACCTGCACATCGAAGGCGGGCATGAACTCAAAGGCGACATCACGCTCAAAACCAGTAAGAATGCTGCTGTAGCCCTGCTCTGCGCCAGCTTGTTGAACCATGGCGTTACACGCTTCAAGGCCTTTCCCCGTATTGAGGAGGTGTACCGTATTATTGAGGTGCTGGAAAGCATAGGCGTGCAAGTTAAATGGCTGTCGGGCAACGACCTGGAAATCCGTCGGCCGGCCAAATTGCAACTTGACAAATTAAACACCGCTGCTGCGCGCAAGACCCGCAGCGTACTCATGTTGATTGGCCCGTTGATACACGAATTCAAAGAGTTCAAGATACCGTATGCTGGCGGTTGCAAGCTTGGCACTCGTACTGTCGAGCCGCATTTGTTCGCCCTGGAGGAGTTCGGGGTAAGCATCGTAGCCACCGGCGGTTATTATCACATCAAAACCGCCCAAAAAGCGCCAGGGGAGATAGTGCTTTATGAGTCGGGCAACACGGTTACCAACAACGTGTTGATGGCTGCCGCCCGCACAACGGGCGAGACCACGGTGCAAGCCGCCAGCGGCGATTACATGGTCCAGGACCTGTCAAACTTTCTGCGAAAGCTAGGAGTCCGCATAGATGGTATAGGCACGCCCTTTGTCACCGTTCATGGCGTACAACCCATCAAGAAAAGCGTCACCTTCGCGCCCAGTGAAGACCCCATAGAAGCGATGTTCTTCATCTCAGCGGCGGTAACGACTAATTCACGGATCGTTATCCGCAGGGCGCCGTACAAGTGGATTGGCCTGGAACTTCTGAAGCTCAAGAAAATGGGTGTTAAGATGTACCTGTCCAGTACTTACAAAGCCGCTAACGGCATTACTGACCTGGCCGACATCACCATCGAAAAGCACGAAACGTCAGACCTCCACGCCCTGCCCGAAAAACTACACCCCAACCTTTTCCCCGGCCTAAATCCGGACAACCTGCCCTACTTCGTTCCGATCGCGGCTGTCTGCCACGGCCGTACGCTTATACATGACTGGATGTACGAGAACCGGGCGCTTTACTATACTGAGATGACCAAAGTAGGCGCCCAGGTTGAGTTGGCCGATCCGCACCGCATCTATATAAATGGGCCGACTAAATTCAGTGCCGCTGATGTCGTTTGCCCGCCGGCGCTTAGACCGGCCAGCCTGCTTCTGATCGGGATGCTGGCAGCCCGCGGCAACTCTATTTTGCGCAACGTCTACACTATTAACCGGGGGTACGAAGACCTCGCCGAACGTCTCAATAGCCTTGGTGCCCGTATTACAGTCCTGCACGATATTTAATCTGTGCTATAATCACCTCTGTTAAGCGCGCGGGTGTCGTATAACGGTTATTATCCCAGTTTTCCAAACTGGTGACGGGAGTTCGACTCTCCCCACCCGCACCAATTCGCCGTAAGCGTACCTCGCCCCGGTAGCTCAACTGGATAGAGTCACGGAGTTCTAACCCGTAGGTTGCAGGTTCGAGTCCTGCCCGGGGTACCAATTATTAGTAGGTGAACGACGCACCGGTGTCTATTCCAGGCCCATGTGGTCAACTACAGACTCGGCTATAGGAACACCCTCGTTTGGGTCCGCAAATAAAGTCTCTTGGCTCTCACGGGCTGACCGAGTGGCCATGCTGCCGGCCCGGGCGGCCAGGTCCAAATTGGCTGTTTCGCCGCCGGTTCTGCTGGGACTGCTCTCAACAGGCTCTGAGTCCAGGTCCAGACCGGAACTCTTATCCGGCCCGGTGGTTTGTGCTGCAACTTCTTCTCGCATGTTCTTGCTGCTCCTTTCCTTTACATTTAAAAACTCCCGCGATTTGCGGGAGTCTTCGGTACGTAAGTAAACTCGAAGTCACCCGCATGCGGGGGCAATAATGCTGACGACGAAGTTAACTTTACTCATGGCGAACATTGTCGCACGACAAAAAGCTTTTTGCAATGATTTGCTGGCATGGCTGCTCGACCTATTTATTGTTGGGTGTTTAGTCGGTTGCCCATTTGTTGGATCGCTGTGCTGCCATCCAATACGCTGTTGGCGGCACTTCTACCGGCGTTTAAGACCTGGCCGCCCGGTTTTGCGGCGGCCACGGCCGCCGCGTTGTTGCTTAGACTTACGCGCGCCCAACCGTTTTTAGTCGGCTTGATTTGTATAGCGCTGCTAGTCAGGGCTTTCCCGGCGCCGGTAAGCGAGTCCTGGTAGCTGTTGCCGGGGTGGCCTATATAAAAGCCATAGGCAATGGCCAGCATAAAAACCGCCACGCCGAGCATGATAATCGGCGTAGTGTGCCGGTGCAGTTGTTTGTTGCTCATCTATAGCTACCCGTCTTTATTTCCACTGCCAGTTTGTCTCAAGGGTTCCGAAATCGGGTTGATTACTGCCTCTAACGACATGGGCTACCAGGAAAACGTTCTGCTGCTTGGAGCCTTGGTGCAGAACAACGCCGAATATGCCCCTCTGGTTGTTTGGAGCATTAATGTAACCTATATACGCCTGACTGCCGGCAAAGTTGCCGCTCCTCTCCGATGTTACACTGCCATTAATGGCCTTAGCCCCGTCCGCCAAAGCCCTTTGGCCATACTGTGACAGATTGGCGCTGGTTACGCTAGAGTCGCTGACAGTTTGCACCGTATACTCTTCGCTTGTACTGGCAGAGTCAAAGTCACAGCCGTTCGGCTTGTAGTTATTAAGGCCGCTGTCTATCTGTACGTTGTAACAGGGTGTAGTAATGGACATGAGGTTGGCATTTGTGCCCGACGAGCTGCTCGTGCCCGATCCCGCAGCAATACCGTGAGTTTTGTTATAGTTTTCGACCCCATACACCCAGAGGCTGAGCGCCGCCAGGATGGCCAGGGATGAAAAAATAATCGCAAGCAGGCTTACGGCGTGTTTATATCGGGTGCGGGCCGTCGTGCCCAGTACCAGCCCTATGATACCTAAGATCAGGCCGGCTAAAGGGATGAGAGAAGCTGGTATGCCGATTACCCCAACGATAAGGCCGATGATAGCCCTGGTCTCTCCGGCATTACCGGCCGCGACCGGAATGGCCGCGTATGCCGGCGTGCCGCCAACGCCACCTGTCATACCGGGCATAGGGCCACCGAAGTTACCAGTAACAGGTGTTGGCGCCGGTACTTGATTAGTGAACGCTTGTGAGAAAAGTGAGGCGTTCTGTGATTGCTGCACCGGTTGCGGAGCAGGAGGAGCAGCACTGGCAAGGACTTGTCCACAGTTACCGCAAAATGCGGCCCCCTGATTTATCGGCTGGCCACAGTTCGGGCAGTTCATTGTGGTGTTTGTTTCCTTTCTTTAATACGCCTATTTAAGCATGTTGCCCGCAATGCATGCAATATAAGGTATGGCCCGGGTTGGGGAACCCACAAGCCTGACAAAAGTTATTATTCCCTGAGGCAGCCAATCCCTGGGCCTTATCAAGTTCGCTGGCGCGCATGAACAGCAGGAACAGGACTGCGGTCATGCCGGCTGTAATCATAAGCGACATGACTATAAGGAAAGTATTCCCTGAGCTTAAGCCGAAGTCATAGAGGCCATGCAGCAGGATTGCTCCGACAAGGGCAAGTGCCGGCTTAGTGAGCGATTGGTGTTCCACCTTTGATTTTGCTAAGAAGTATCCCACCATGCTGGTTGTTGTCGCATGAAACAGGGGCGTCAGGATTATGCGCCCCAAACCCACCCCGCTTCCGAATTGCAAGGCATAGAGGATGTTTTCCGGCACGCCAAAGGCCAGCCCGGCAATAACAAAGTAGATGATTCCATCCGTGTGCTCGTTGAAATACCGCTTGGGATAGATAAAGATAGCCAGCGGCAGAAATTTGCAAAGTTCTTCTATGAAGCCCACCCCCAGCATGGCCACCAGGATCGGCCCCAAAGCCTGGCCTCCCGAACTATTGACAAGTCTCAGCGGTATGACCCAATGTTCGGCTAACGCGGCCACGATAATACCTAGAAGCCCGAAGCCAGCTGCCGCCCAGAGAGCTGATACTGGCTCTTTTTCGCCGCGGTCATGAGCAAGCAAAAACCAAGTCAAAGCCGCAGCGATCAGAATAAATGCTATAACGATAATAAATAAAAGCATGTGCGTTTTACGAGTCGTATTATACGTAAACGCAAGGGTAGCGACAAACTTTGCAGGTACTGCGCTTTCGCATGAACGGACCTTGAACAGCGTTGGTTGAAGCACGCAAGCAAGATAGACTTATGCGATATAATGGACTCTGTAAGGGAGAATCATTATGGAACCCCAAGCCCAACCACCAAAAGATCCGAATAAAAAAGGTTATGGCAAGCGTCCTGTCTGGCAGTGGGTAGTTCTCTACCTGGTGATAGCCATAATTGTGTATGGAATAATTTACCTGCTCTTTATCCATAAAAGCGGAGGGGGCTCCTCCGGTACTGGCAGCTCAAACGGCTATTACTAGTCCTTAGCAAGATGGCCAGGCTCCAGGGTACATTACCGGTTTGTGAAAAGGAACGCTTTCGGGTATAATCACCTCTGTTGTTAGGCAAGGCGAGCGTAGCTCAGTCGGTTAGAGCGTCGGGTTGTGGTCCCGAAGGCCGTGGGTTCAAGTCCCATCGCTCGCCCCAAATGATGGAGTTAATATGGCTGGGGCCGTTACCATTGACAAAGATTAAATATAGAGGGAGCGCATGAAGCGACCGTTCAGACAACTGTTCCATTTTTGGCGTCATTACAAATTGTTCAGCCTGGCATTGGCAGTAGTTATTGCCGGAGTAACCCTGGAGCTGACCGGACAAGCGACCACTGCGCATTGGTTGTTGGGCGTAGTGGCAATTATAGAAGTGCTGCCCTTGGCCTGGGGAATGTGGAAAGATATACAGGTCGGGACATACGGGATTGATGTCCTGGCCGCCACGGCTATTATTACTTCGGTTATTCTGGGACAGTACTGGGCCGGTATCGTAGTAGTCCTCATGTTAACCGGTGGTGAAGCGTTGGAAGATTATGCCGAACACCGGGCCAGAAGGGAGCTTGACGCCTTGCTCAAACATGCGCCCCAAAAGGCACGGGTACTGCGCAAAGGCAAGGTCGTAGAGGTGAAAGTTGGCGAACTAAAGGTCGGCGATAAAGTTGTAATAAAAGCTGGCGACGTGGTACCGGTGGACGCTGTCATAACCGAGGGTGCCGCTAACTTCGACGAATCATCGCTGACTGGAGAGAGCCTCCCGCAAGCTAGGGAGGTCGGCGGCCAATTACTCAGCGGATCAATTAACCTTGATGGGCCTGTCACTGCACGGGTCCTGGCTACTGCCGAAGATAGCCAATACCAACAAATCGTTAAACTGGTGCAAAGCGCGGCGGCCAGCCAGGCGCCTTTTGTGCGTCTCGCCGACCGTTACAGCGTTCCCTTCACGATCATGGCCTACGCCATTGCCGGGATCGTCTGGGCAGTTAGTGGCCAGGCTGTCCGTTTTCTGGAGGTAATAGTGGTGGCAACACCATGTCCGCTTATATTAGCGGCGCCTATAGCGCTTATTAGCGGCATGGCTCGGGCCAGCCGCTATGGGATCATCGTCAAGACCGGCTCAGCCTTGGAGCGGCTGGCCGAGGCGCGAACCATAGCTTTTGATAAAACCGGAACCCTGACAAGCGGAATATTGCAGGTGGGCAAGATTGCCGTCTTCGGTTCGAACAAAGAAGAGGAAGTGTTGAGGCTGGCCGCCAGTCTGGAGCAAAGCTCTAATCATGTGCTGGCCCTGGCCATCGTAAAAACCGCCCAATCTAAAAAACTAAAGTTGGTAAAAGCCAAGCACATCCAAGAGATTGCCGGGCGCGGCTTGCGCGCCCATATAAAAGGCCAGGAAGTCCTGATCGGACGTTTTAGCCTGCTCGAGGAGTACGACGTACAACTGCCGAAGGGCTTTAGCCCTGGCAAGATCAGACAGACAGCCGTCTATGTAGCGCTAGATGGAGCGCTTGCCGGTATCATAACGCTAAAAGACCAGCCCCGTCCGGAGAGCAAAGCAACGCTTGAACGCATCCAGGGCCTCGGTTTGAAAGATATGATCATGGTCACCGGAGACAACCAGGCCGCTGCCCAGGCGATAGCGCACCAGCTCGGTATCTCACATGTCCATGCTGAAGCCCTGCCGGCAGATAAGCTGCATATCCTGGAAGAAGTCAAAACCCGGCCGTTGGCCTTCGTTGGCGACGGCGTTAACGACGCGCCGATCCTGACCGCGGCCGACGTCGGCATTGCGCTCGGGGCACGCGGTTCAACCGCAGCCAGTGAGTCGGCCGATATGGTAATAATGTTAGATGACCTGAGCTATGTTGCCACTGCCCTGGCCATTGCCAAACGCACGTTCCGCATCGCTAGGCAGAGTATCCTGGTCGGTATAGGCCTGAGCCTGCTGCTGATGCTTGTCTTCGCTACCGGCAAATTTTCACCTTTGTCAGGGGCCATTGTTCAAGAAGTGGTCGACGTAGTAGTGATCTTTAATGCGCTCCGGGCCCATATCACGCCGGCTGAGAGCATGAAAACTACGTAAAGACAATCAGGGCTCCCGCTATGAATAGCGGTACAGCCAGGTTGTCTAGTCCCCGGATAGCAATATTTTCCAGTATGGTCGCAACTATCGACACCGATATAATGAACGCAAATGTCAGCGGGCTCATGAGCATAACGCTATAGCGGGCCAGTATCAGACATGACACTATGAAGAACGTCAGGGTCCCTACCACGCTCTTGGGCGAACCGAACACCGAATAACGAAGCCGGTTGCCAAAACGCGTACCGATTACTGCCGCTAGCCCGTCAGCCAGGCTCATCTCCAAAAGTGCGGCAGTATAAACCTTCGGGTGATGGTAAATAGTGAACGACAGCAGTCCGACCACCAACGCGAACCATACCTCTCCCCAAGTTGGACGCTGCACGCTGTGAATGGCGCGAAAGATATGGAAATATTTGGACAAAAAAGCGCCGATCAAAAAAGCCAAGCTCAGCATTTGTATGTCATGGGCAGTCAAATAATGCGGCCAGAAGGCCACGAAACTGCCGACTGTAATATGCACGAACTTACGGGTCAGCTCACCGTGCGGGCCGCGGCGCCGGTGCCATAATTCACTGATCAAAAGTAAGGCTAAGACCGCCAAGACGGTCAATGTAATCAACATGATTTGATTGTACAGGAAAAATTAAATCGGACTAAAATGGGATTGGTCGGGGTGACTGGATTTGAACCAGCGACCTCAGCGTCCCGAACGCTGCGCGCTACCAAGCTGCGCCACACCCCGATAATGCATAACAGGGGTTGATTATAACTAAGTTTGTTGTGGATTGCCAGAGCCGGGATTGTAGGGGCTTTGGTCGTTTGGCTGCTGCGGTTGGGGCTGTGCATAGGGGTCCTGCGGGGCAGGCGGTTGTGGCGGTTGAGCAGGCACGGGTGGCGTGTACTGTCCAGGAGGCGGCGCGGTAATTGGAACTGGCGGAACTGGCGGCTGGACCAACGGTTGGGGCTGTACAGACACTACATTATTATTCGGAAACAGCGAACCGCTATTCACAGCAGCAGGATTATATGGACTTGTTGGCGGCATAGGGGAGCTAGACAGCGGTATGTTGTCCGCACCCCGCTTCTGTAATCCGCGGCCGCGCTTTATCAGCTTAAATATCCCTACCCATACCGCGAATATCAACGGTACACCAACTAGCAATGCCACAATGTGATGCATCGTGTAGCCGATTATTATAACCGTACCCCCAAACAGTAGTGCTATCGGGAACGTGATGACCAAGGATACCACACCTCCAACTTCACCCATTATCGGGATAAAATCTAATAGCGTGTCCAACGGCGCGAGCAGCATCATTAAGCCTATCCAGATAGCAACTATTCCCGCGCCTCTCAATATCCATGTAAGGGTTTCATACTGGGAGTGTAGTGTAGCAATGGCGGTCTGCCTGTCGCCCAAAAACAGGTCGTATAAGGTGTGGCTATTTTTATCTGTGTACGCCGCAAGCGAACCATTATTAACCTGTCCGAACACGGTACCGGTAAGCCCTGAAGGCAAAGCTTTGTAGCTGATTCGAATGTCACCGAGCCGTGGCGATTCAAGGCTTCCCGACCCCCCGTATAAGTATTGCGTACTGGCCAACTGCACACTGGATAATGGTGAACTTGTAGCTTTTGCTGATGTACCCGAGTCTGTACTCTGTAGAGTATTTGGAGCGGCCGGCGATGCCATGGGATTCAGGTTGGTGTTGCTGGAGCTAAGTGTTATATCCTGTAGGCTTGGAAGTTTGATAGTCTGGGGGTCAAACGAATAAGCACCGACAGTCGAAGAAGTCGCGCTAACTAACTTATCATTAAGTGCTTTGGGCGGGTTCTGGTGGCCTTGCGGATGTTGGAAACTAGTCGAGTCAGCCGGCTGGTCAACCCATTCCTCAGTATAAGTGTACGTAGTCGTGTTCGTCTGCGAACCGCCTACATTATTGTGAGATTGGGTGTGCTGTTGTTCCACCCATGCATACTCCTCAACGGTACGCTGTACGGCCACATATGAGCCGGAACGCAAGTAGGCTCCGTCACTTATGTTTTGTCCTGTAAGCTTACCGGTGACCGATACGAACTTGCCGTTCTGCGATTGGCTAACGTGGTCCGCCTGAACAGGTACAGAGGTTTGGGCAATCTTGGAATAATCCGTCCTTCCTTCATTCCAATACAGCATGATGCACGAACCAAAGATCAGCAGGAGGCCTATAGGCACCCCAACAATGGCACCCATAATGCGGCTCCCGAAACCGGTGGTTGTTATGCTGGTGAATTGGTTAGGCATGGTCGCGCCTCATCTTGTTTGCATGTGCTTGCTTGATAATAAGATCGCCCCGGCAATACCGAGTGTCCGGTCATACAGACCGGCAGTATCACCGCTAAAATCTATATCCATCTTGAAAAAGACCCCGATATTCATCTGCTCCTGGTATGCGCATACCTGCTGGCCATTCATGGTAGCCACGAACGTCTGCGGCAGCACAGCGCCCATGCCGCCAAAGCGGCCCGCCATTGCTGTCATGGTGTTTTGGTCTATGGCGCCTATCGGATTATCGTTAGTGTCTAGTATGTCCCAGTGCTCTTTCACCATGGACTGCATGGCCTCTAGTTTGAAACCACCCATCTTTTGGCCATTGGCTGAGGTTACTTCGTAGGTTTTTGATACGGCTACCGCCTTGGTCTGCTGGATGGTGAACACAAGCTGCGTGGCAGCTTCGTCCCTGTAAACGTCTATATGCTCCTTGATGGTGAACATTTTTAGCTTGGCTACGCATACGAGGTTTTGCCCATCTGTGACGGCAAAACTCTCCCGGCCAAACTTAAACTCCTGGTTGATAAAAAAACAGTTGGGCGCAGCAGGTTGTTGCGGAATGTTTCCGGGTGGTGTAGGCGGCTGAGGTGGATTTTGGGGCGGTTGTTGGTAGGTGTTATCGTTGGGATTCATGTTTTATTTTACGGGGTCGCCTTAAGTATACAGCATAGCCTTAGCAAAAACATCTATGGTCGGGGAGACAGGATTTGAACCTGCGACCCCCGCGTCCCAAACGCGGTGCGCTACCGGACTGCGCCACTCCCCGAATTCATGAATTATAGCTGAACAGGATAGTTATTACCACGTCCGGCGGATCGACTTTACGGCAACGGCGAGACCTTGCTCGTTGGATTGTACCAAGACGGCGTTGAACTGACGGCACCCGGTGGCCTCTAATTCGTTTCGTGTCTGTCTGCCATCATGCCAGCGTGGAATGATGCTGCCGTAGGTAACACCTAGCGAAGCGTCGAGCGCCCCGCACATCCCGACGTCCGTGATATGCGCCGTGTCTCCAGGCAGGACCCGAGCGTCAGCGGTAGGCACATGCCAATGGTCACCGACTACAGCCGTTACCCGACCATCAAGATAATGGCCGATAACAACTTTCTCACTGGAGTAGTCACCATGAAAGTTAACTACCGTGGCGACTTTCGGCACATCTTTTTGGTCCTCCAGGATGCGGTCAATAACATGCAAGGGATTGTCCATTGGCTTATCGGCGTCCTTGCCAACAATTTGTCCGAGCAGGCTGACGACCAGGACCTGGCCGCCGCCTGCATTTATGTATTTCCAGCCGAGTCCTGGCGTGCCCGACGGATAGTTGGCCGGCCTGATGATCGGCTGGGCCGGATCGCTTAGAGCAGGGATAATTTCTTGGCGGTGCAAACTCCAATTGCCGCCGGTACAAAAGTCCACGCCGGCCGCCTGCATACGCTTGAAGTCCGCCGGGGTCGTTCCCTTGCCGTCGCTGACGTTCTCGGCCTGGGCAATTACCAGATCGACAGAGCGTTCCTTGCACAGCCCAGGCAGTTCCCGCTCAATCACTTCCAGGCCTACAGCCCCCATCACGTCGCCGACGTAGAGTAGGTTCATGCTACTCGCTGGTCGATGATTTCAAGCAGCTCAGGGAACTTGGTAAAGCGTTTATCAAGCCCTAGGGAGAAATGCTTCATGCCGTCAAACGTCACGAATTCCCCGTCCAGTTGTTCGCATAAATGCCGGGCTTCCTCGATCGGGCAAATAGGGTCGTCTTTGGAGTGCACGAAAATAAATTTGCGGGCTTTTTGCTTGATAGCTTCAAAATCAAACGGCTTGTCGAACAGTTCCCTGAGCATTCCCCAGCTGGGACTTTCGCTCAAGCGCTTGGTGAAGGCACCGGCCAGGATCGCAGTGCCGATTTTGGTATCCTGAGGCAGCGCTTGCAGCAATCCGAGGATAGCAACCGAACCCGAAGAGTGGCCGATAACCAGATTGTCCGTGAAGTCCCAGTCGCCGCCAAGCAGAAGCTCGTTATACCGCTCGATATTCGGCCGATCGGCTCCCGGCAGGTCTGGTACCCAGACCGTATAGCCGCGGCTTTCCAGCTCCGCCCTGATCCACGGGAACCAGTTGCTGGTGTGGTCGGCACCTGTGCCATGCAAAATAACAGCCCGTTTCATGGTATCTATTGTACCGCGGCCGCGGCTTACTTGGCGAATTCTACTGCGCGGGTTTCGCGGATGACGTTAACCTTGATTGTGCCTGGGTACTGCATGGTTGACTCGATCTTGGTGGCAATATCGCGGGCCA
Organism: Candidatus Saccharimonadota bacterium; assembly: GCA_027315225.1. GTDB lineage: Bacteria > Patescibacteriota > Saccharimonadia > Saccharimonadales > UBA4665 > DAHUYJ01. Next base: position 34,452 of record DAHUYJ010000002.1, read on the forward strand.
GCTTGATAGCGCTCAGGTCATCGACAGACTGCGGTTTAACGAACACCCGGACTTCGCGGCCGGCGCTGATAGCGTAGGACTTTTCGATGCCCTTGAAGCTGTTGGCAACGTTTTCCAGGTCTTTCATGCGCTCAACAAAGTTTTCAGCACTGATATTGCGTGCGCCTGGGCGGGCTGCGCTGATAGCGTCAACGGTCCGGATGATCAGTGCTTCAACGGTGGTCGCTTCGACATCGTCATGATGCTGCTCAGCAGCCAGAGCGACTTCCTCCGGCGCACCGTATTTGCGCAAGACCTCACCGCTGATGTGGTGGTGCTTGCCTTCCATCTTGTGCGTCAGGGCCTTGCCGATATCATGAACCAACGCGGCATATTTGGCGGTCTTGACGTCAGCGCCAACCTCTTCGGCGATCACCGCAGCCATATGAGCCATCTCGGTAGAATGCTTAAGGACATTCTGGCCGTAACTAGTGCGGTACTTGAGCTCTCCAAGCAGGTGCAGGATCTCCTTAGGGATGCCGACGATGCCGACTTCGCGGGCGGCGTCCTCGCCAGCCCGGATGACGTCTTTCTCAACGTTCTTCTGGGCTTTGGCGACAACCTCTTCAATACGTCCGGGGTGAATGCGGCCGTCTTTCATCAGCATTTCCATGGACTGGCGCGCGACCTCGCGACGAACCGGATCAAAGCTGCTGAGCACAACGTAGCCAGGGGTATCGTCGACCATGATGTCAACACCTGTAGCCCGCTGCAGGGCTTGGATATTGCGGCCTTCTTTGCCGATGATGCGTCCTTTCATCTCTTCGTCTTCCAGCTTGACGCTGGTGATGGTCCGCTCCGCCGTAACTTCACTAGCCATGCGCTCCATGGCCGTGGTTATAATCAGCGCGGCTTGCTCTTCAGCGTTATCCCGGGCTTCGTTTTGCAACTTGTTGACCAGGTTAACCAGGTCATCCCGGACATCGCGCTCGGTCATTTGCATGAGCTTTTCCGTGGCATCAGCTTTACTGAGCTTGGCGATTTTTTCCAGCTTGTCCTGCTGCTTGGAGCGAATTTCCCGGATTTCGTTTTTGAGCTGCTCGATTTCGTCTTCATTCTTACGAAGGTCCTGGTTGCGCTTGTCCAGGTCATCGAGTTTCTTGTCCAGATTTTCCTCACGCGTGATCAGGCGTTGCTCCAGCTCCTTCAGTTCGCGGCGGCGAGTTTGTTCCTCCTTGCGGGCGTCATCTACGGACTTGTTCGCTTCCTCTCGGGCCTGCTCGACGAGCTTCTCGGCCTCTTTTTTAGCTTTTTGAAGTTCTCTTTTTGTCTGTTCCTCCGCGGAGCCTACGCGTTGTTTGTTGATAACCGCATTGGCACCAAAGCCAACAACCAGCCCCACTATAGCGAGCACTATTGCTAACATGTTGTTTCCTTTCTGTGCGCAGAAAAGTCTGATCAGACAATCGCTATCACTTCTCTAGTCCGAAAAAACTAATCTGAAAGCCAAAGTAAAATAAATGATTTAGAATTCCAGAATCTGCTGCGCTTTTCAGACAATGTCTCAAACGTGGCAATTCCTGCCCCAAATATACGCCACGCCGCGCCGGCTGGTCAACTCCGGGCAGTGGATAAGGTTCAAACCTGCTGGGCGAACACTATCACCCGCTCGTTGAACTCGCTGGTCCCGTGGATGACCTGTCCGGTACAGGTAATAAGGTTCAGCCCGGACTTGCCGGGAGTAACTGGGGTCATGGCGGCTTTCATGTCGACATTGTTGGTGTTATAAATTTGTTTTTTGACGACCTTGTAATTGAGTACGGTTCCGTCGCCGCGTACGATCTGTATTTTGTCGCCGGGTATCAGGGTATGCAGGCCATAGAACACGCCATGGGCCGTCCAGCTGGAAACGTGGCCATCAATGAGCGTAGCACCCGGCTGGCCGGGTTTGGCGCTGCCGGTGTACCAGGCTGTATCAAACACATTGTCCGGCGTCCCGAGAGCGCCTGACTTGGTCACCCCCACCTGCAAGACCCGGGCATAGACGCCGAGCTTGGGTATTTTTATGTACCGCGGCAGATTAGGGGCCACGGTGTATTCGTTGAAGGCGTTGGCACTCGGTTTGGTAGTGCTCGGCACCGGGCTGTTTTGACTGTTCCCTTGCGAGTTGTTTGCTTTTTTGGCAAGCGCCGCGACTTGGACGGCAGCATTGTGGTCAGTTTGTTCTGTCTGGAAGGTTACGGCCAAGCCAGCCACAAAAATCAGGCAGGCCATACCCACAAGCGCCAACTGCACCTTGGTGTAGCGCGTCTGGCGAAGTAGTGAGCGGTGCTTCCTGAACGGAGAGCGGACAGATTGCCGGTTAAGTACGCGGGAGCGCTGCGGGCGGAGTTCGGCTGGCGTGGCGAAAGGTTGTGGTTCCACCAGGGCTATAGAAGATACGGGCGGCATAGCTTGGGACTGCATTTGCTGTGGTTCCTGGGGTTGGGGGGTTTCAAAGTTTGGAGACGTGGGCTCTGCTCGTGGCGACTCCGGAAGAGGTTGCATCCAGATCGGCACAAGCTTTTCGGGCGACGAAGGAGAGGCACCTGGTTGGCGTTGTCTGACCTGTTGATCGAAGTAACGGGTCCTGGTGCGTGCCGGACGGCGCACGTGTCCGGCAGCAAACGACCGCTGATAGAACAGCGGTCGTCGCAAACGCCCGTTAAATGCGGGATTATCCAGACCGATATGCGCCGATTCGGCCATACAACCTCATATTTTTCTTTTTTAATGTCTGCCAGTTAACGCTTGACCGGTTTCAGCCGGCGGGCGATAACGACCAGGCTGAAGGCAGCAATGATGGAAGCGGTCAGTGTTTCCCGGGGATGAGCAGCGACCAAACCAAAGCCGGTGTCCGGAGTGCCAGGAGCCTTGGTGTTACTTGCGCTAGCGGTGACAGTGGCAGTTGGTTTAGCCACAGTCAACACAACATCATTGCCGCTGGTGCCGCCTTTATAGGTAATTTCGAATTTAGTAGTACCCACTTCAAACACTGCGCCTTCGCTTAACCCGCTAAACGCACCATTAATGGGGCTACCGCTCTCGTTCTTTAGTATGTCAAAAGTCTGACCTGGGCTTGGTGAAAAGTTGCTTAGGAGGTTAACATCCAACGAGCCGCCGTTAAGATTAACGTTTCCCTTAACGACAAGCTGGCTGTAGTCCGTACAAGCCGTGTTGCCAGGACTTTGTATATCCTCTTGATAGACTCCGGCATCATTGTAATCGCCGCTAACTGTCAGGCAGCCTGGGCTATGACCAGGTGCAGTCCTACCGCCGTTGTTCAATGTTAGTGTACCGACCGTGCCGTTGCCCTTCAACGTACCGCCACTATTAACGGTCGTGTCGCCCATGACACCATCCACAAGATAGGTCTCTTGATCATTTACGGTTAGTGCTTGTGATGAGCTTGCAGAAGAGGGTATGGTTACACTTAGCTGGCTGGTCATGCCCGAATATTTAGAAAGGGTATAGCCAGATGGGATAAGGTTTTCGAAGATCATCGAGTTTGGGCTATAAACAGTTGTATTTCCAGTTAAGCTAATGGTACCGGAGAATGTGACACCTGAGATTATTGCCCCTTCGGAACCATTTACTCCGGTACCGGCCATGTTAATGTCTTGAGTAACGGTGCCGGTGGGGCTAAATGTACCGCCGCTATCTATGGTAATAGTGCCGGCAGCTCCTAGAGTACTAGACTGGGCACTTAGTTCACCGCCGCTATCTATGGTGATATTACCAGAAAAGCTGTTGCTAGAATTAGTCAGGTAAGCGGTTGTAGTATCACTTGCAGATATATCCCCTACACTTATGTCCCCAGCTCCTGTGATCTGGTCACCAATATAGGCCTCCAAGTCGCCGGTTCCACTTATAGTAAGGCTGTTGCCGTTGGTATTTAAGACTGCATTCTCTAAGTTGATGATGTTTGATGAGCCCCCGGTTATGTTACCATTAATAGTTACTGCGGTATTCAGCGTAATATTGGTGCTTATTTTCGTATTGGAGCTGCTGCCTACTGTTATATTGCCGTCAAGTACAAAGGGATTACCCGTTACGTCATAGGAACCCGTAAACGTCATGCCACCTACTACAAGACCAGTCATATCGTCGTCAGTAGTACCGGAGGCGCTAGGAAAGACGAGTAGGTCGTCATTTGCGGGTGGCTGAGTTGCTGCGGTGTTGCCTACGTCCCAGTTACCAGGCACGCTCCAGCAGTTAGACGTACAGCCACTGCCGCCGCCCGTACTGCTATAGGCATCGGTCCAGGTGTACGTGGCTGCTGCCGCGTGGGCTGTCGGGAGATAAATACTTAATAATGAAGACAAGCTCAGCACAGAGGCCGCGCCGAGCTGCAAAAGCCTTTTGAGAATCATTTTCAGCAGTCCTTTTGTTTTTTGATTTGCTATTTGAGTTTTGCTATTCCGCTTACGATTGTAGCGCACTGGTCTTGGTTGTCAAACTACACCGTACTACTTTTGTGGCGGCGTTATGTGCGGCGGCGCGCCGTATTCAGGTACAATAACTTGATCCTTGCCAGCTTTACCGATTCTTTGAAGGCCTTTTTTGATCCAGTCGTCATCCTCATCCCCCTGTTCACCGACGATCGGGATTTGCAAGCCATACGCCAGGGCGTTTGCGGCGCTCAGCCCGATGCGCAGACCCGTGAAGCTGCCCGGTCCTTTAAAAGCTACGATGCCGCCAAGATCCTCAAGTGTACGTTCCTGGGACTCCAGCAACTCCTTTATCTTAGTATGAATCGTTTCGGCCAGTTGGCGATGAGCCGTCCAGACTGAGTAGGCCAGTTTGGTGTCGCCGTCAAACAGGCCGATCTCAGCCTCCGGTTTATCAGTGCGGACAGTGAGTGTCAACATGCCTTAACGCTCCGTTTCTTGGGGTAGTAAATAGTTCAATTTCTTGGGGTATGTAAAAGTAAGCTGGCGGCTGTCTTCTCCGGTAGGTTTTATCTGAATCGTTAGCCGCTCCGGCGGTAAGGCAACGCCCGCGGACTCGGCCCACTCAATCGCAACCGATGATTCCGGGTCATTGAGTACTTCGGCCAAGGCCTGGCCCATAATGCCCGGGTCTTCCAGCCGATAAAAGTCGAAGTGATGAAGCGTCAATTTTGGCGCACGGTACTGGTGACTTAGCGTGAAGCTGGGACTGCGCACCGGATCTTGGCTGCCCATGCCACGAGCCAGTCCGCGGACAAACGTTGTCTTGCCGCCGCCTAGGTCGCTGACCAGCTCGATGACTTCGCCGCCCCGCATATTACGCCCGACCTGCACGGCGAGCTTTAAGGTAGCATCTGAGCTGGTAGATTCGGTTTGCCATGTCCGCCCGGTACTCATATGCCCCGTATAGTAGCGCGAGGCCGGCAACAACGGCAAGCGTCCACGTATGTATAGGTGTAATCTCTGCGGCGTTAGAGACCCCGCCGGAAGCACCGGAGCCCGTACCCGTTTTTGCAGCGACGGTGCCTGCTTGGGACCTGGCGCTGTTCTTTTTGGAGGAAGATTTTTTGCTCGCGGAAGCTGGTTGCTTAATAACGTTAGCTTTTCCGGGGGTCGGATCTAACGTCCAGTACCACTGGCCTTTTGCCAATGCCCAGGACAAGCCGTCTTTGGCATCGCCGTACACTCCGGTTGCAGCAATTGCGTTGCCGTAAGGGTCCAGTAATTTTACCTGGCCGCCGCTGTTGCTAAGGCTCAGGCCGGTCTTGGCAGAATAAAAACTCGTGAAGGCGCCAGGAGCAAGCTGCATGCCGGACGGAAAAGCAAAGTGATGAAGGCTTTTGGTGCCGGACTGTAAACTGAAGTTGCTCAGGTCGAAGCTAGTCTTATTCGGATTGTAAAGTTCTACGAACTCGTCGGTGCCGTCATTGCCTGTACCGTTGGGGTTGGGAAGGATCTCGGTTATTTGTGGTGACTTGAGGCCTGAATCGCCTGGAGGTAGTCCAGGCGGGGCGTTGGCAGGCTCGTCAGTGGTCGAGACGATGGTGGCCGGCGGTTCGACTGGCGGCAAGAGCTGGTCAGATGCGGGTTGGATATTCGCCAGCGAGCCGGAGGCGCTGTAGAGCTTGCACGGGTCATCGGGATCCGGCTGAATAGTTTGCCACGTACCTGACCCGGGTGCATTGATGGCAGGATTGCCCGTCACGTCAAGCGGTTGACGTCTCAAAAAAGCGTTGTCATTGCCGGGTAGGGTCTGTATACCGGCCATGGTCGTTTTTGACCAGCTAATGGAATCCTGCAGGACAGGCGTGACCGGACTACCCGGGGTGGTTTGGTTAAAAGCCAGGACCTCAACCAGCCCTGCCAGGCTTGAGAACCCCAATGATACTGAGTCAACTGTCGCCTGATAGCATAGCGCGACCGGGCCGTCGACGATCATAAAGTACCCATGCGGCGGTACAACCCCTGACAGGCTGACCAGTTTGCTGCTGGTGGCCTCGCTGAGGTTGTAGTTATTGAAATACTCCAGCCGGTACCGATCCATCTCTAACGCCTGGCCGCTGGCGTTATAAAGTGTGATGAACTGGCCGTTACTGCTGGTAACTTTAGCCTGGCTAATGATGAGGGAGGAGACATTAGCCACATCTGCCTGGACGGGTTGGGGCAATCCGGCCAAGAGCAGACTGAGCGCTATGGCGCCCACGTTTCCAGCCCGAAGTATTGCCTGTATCCGCCGCATGGTGATGGGATTGTAGAGACCTATTCGGCTCATCACAAGCACCAGCGTTTTGGAAGTACCCGGGACGTTAAATACAGTTAATATATGTGGACTGGCGGACTACACAAGAGCCGCGCTATACTTAAAAGATGCTACAGTTAAGCGGTCGTCTGCTCAATAATAAATCCGTCCTGTCGCTGCGTACCGGCACGCCTATTGCAACAATTACCAGCCCTATCATTAACCCTGACAACTTGAAGATCGAGGGTTTTTACTGCCAGGACCGCTTTGATAAAAAGCAGCTGGTTCTCCTTTACCAGGATATCCGCGACGTCTTACCGCAAGGATACGTCGTTAATGACCATGAGGTGCTTGTTGAGCCCGACGAGCTGGTTCGTCTGCAAGATGTTATGAAGCTGGACTTCGAGCTATTGGGCAAGCAAGTGGTGACCGTCAATAAAGAAAAAGTCGGCAAAGTCAGCGATTATGCCGCGGAAACCGGCACTATGTACATTCAGAAACTATACGTTTCGCGCTCCATTATTAAGGACTTGGCCGGCGGAGCACTAAGCATCGACCGTAGCCAAATCCAGGAGGTCACGCCGCGTCGCATTATTATCAGCGAACTCGCCAAAAAAGCACCGGCCGCCGCACCAGCGGTTGCCGCTTAGTCAAGCCCGCCCTCTTCGCCGAGAACGGCTTTTATATCTCCGTAGTTGAACCCCTGCCGAGCCAGATACTGCATGAGCTTGTCGATATCGTGGTATTTGCTTTGCCGGCGTTTCCGCGTAATGACCTCCCTAAGGACGGCTTGTTCGTCCCTAGAGTCGTTCCCTACCGCTTCCTGGATAGTCTCATCGTCGAGGTGTTTTTTACGCAACTCATTGATTAGTTTGCGCCGTGAGGCAGGGCGGAGCAGGCGGCGGTCGTGTACGAAAGCCTCGGCAAATTTTCTGTCATCAACCAGTCCGATTTTACTTAACTTGTTAAGTATTGATTCGGCGAGGGAAGGGGAGGCCTGCTTTCTGCTTAGGTAAAATTCAACTTCCCACTTGGACCTGGGGCGCAGGGCAGCGTAGCGAAGCGTTTGTTGGTTCAGCTTGTCGTCCGCTGATACTTGCTTGAATTCCCTTAACTGCCCCTCTGTCAGATCCTGTCTGGAGGACAGTTTGCTTTCCAGCAATGCGCTCTCGCTCAGAGAAAACGCGTACTTTCCGTCTACGAAGATCGAGTAGCGGTCAGATCGTTTGGCCTGCTGCTTAATTGTCGTGATCTTCATTGCCGGTAACCGCTCGGCCTTTACTCCTTGGTGGTTTGGGTAACCTTGGCAGCTAGTTCGGTCATGAGTTTGGGATTCTTCTGCACATGCTGCTTGGCGGCTTCGCGGCCCTGGCCGATCTTTTCGCCCTCGTAGGCATACCAGGCGCCGGCCTTCTCAACAATGCCTGCAGCTGCGGCCAAGTCCAAGATGTCCCCCGAAGCACTGATACCTTCGTTATACATAATGTCAAACTCAGCCTGCCTAAACGGCGGCGCAACCTTGTTCTTGACGACCTTAACCCTGGTTCGGTTGCCTATAATCTCTTCGCCCTGTTTGATCTGGCCGATGCGCCGGATATCCATACGGACTGACGAGTAAAACTTGAGCGCGTTGCCGCCTGTGGTGGTCTCTGGGTTGCCGAACATAACGCCGATCTTCATGCGTATCTGGTTGATGAAGATAACGGTAGCTTTGCTGCGGCTGATGACACCGGTCAGCTTGCGTAGGGCCTGGCTCATCAGCCGGGCCTGCAGGCCGGGCAAGCTATCGCCCATATCCCCTTCTATCTCAGCCCGCGGTACCAGGGCCGCGACTGAGTCAACCACGATCAGGTCCACGGCATTGGACCGCACCAGCGTCTCGGTAATCTCAAGAGCCTGTTCACCGTTATCGGGTTGGCTTAAGAGCAGGTTCTCGACATCGACGCCAATCCGCTTTGCGTAGGCCGGATCGAGAGCATGCTCGGCATCAATGAATGCCGCCGTTCCGCCGGCCCGTTGCACTCCGGCTATAGCATGGAGGCTTAGGGTAGTCTTTCCGGAGCTTTCCGGACCATATATCTCTATGACGCGGCCCCTCGGGATACCGCCGCCAAGTGCTATATCCAGGCTCAGCGCGCCAGTCGGTATGGTCTCTACAGCTACCGTGTGGTTCTCGCCGAGTTTCATGATCGAACCCTTGCCGAATTGTTTTTCGATCGTCTCCAGGGCAAGTCCGAGCGCCTTAGCCTTGCCGGCACCGGCATTATCAGCCGTATCGTCCGCCGTCTTAGTTGCTTTATTAGCTGTCTTAGTAGATTTTGCCGCTTTGGCTTCTGCCATTGTTACCCTCCTGAGGTCACTGTCCGTACTTAATTACTATTCTAGCACTATAGGCGGATTGATGATGTAATGAAAACTGCTACAGCTTAGTTTGTGTTTGAATTTAACTTTTAGTTAAGGTTTGCTACTGCTGTAACCGCTTCTGCTTTTGGGCCCGGCTTGCTAAAATGGGGCCAGGATGGGTGAACTTTCGTAATACAAAAAGAATGTAGCTATGCGCATACCTGACTCACTGGTTGAAAAATTGTTGGACAAAGGTGGTTCGTTCAGTAAAGAGCAGCTTGCCAGCTTGCGTGAACAGGAAATCAGCGAAAAAAAACCGCTGCAGGACCTGGTTATAAGAAACAATTTGCTCAGCGAAAAAGACCTGACCAAGTTGTATGCCGATGAAGTCGAGGTGCCCTTCGTCGAACTGAACGCCCGCGAAATCAAGCATGACGTCCTAAAGCAACTGCCGGAACGTATTGCCCGCCAATATAACGCGGTAGTCTTCGATGTTGACGATGCGGGTATAAGATACGTGGCAATGGAGGATCCTGATGATATCCAGGCGCTCAACTTCCTGCATAAGCAGCTCGGCAGCGACCTCAAGGTCCATATAACCACCAGCAGCCTGTTGCAGGCCGCACTTGACCAGTACAGGGGCAATATCAGCAGTGAGCTTACCAAGGTTATCGCTGACGATGAGGCCGAAGCCAAAGAGAATGAGGAAATCGACGAGACGGACCTGGCAGAGGATTCGCCGATTGCCCAGACCGTCAACATACTTATCGAGTACGGCGTCAAAGCCGGCGCCAGCGACATCCATATTGAACCGCGGGAAAACGACGTAGTGGTGCGGTACCGGATAGACGGCATGCTCAGGGAGACCAATAAACTACCCCGCAAATTACTAGGGGCGCTCACCAGCCGTATCAAGATTCTCAGCAATATGAAGATTGACGAGCACCGTGCACCGCAGGATGGCCGTTTCAAAGTCGAAGTCAACGGCCAGGTCTACGCGCTGCGTGTTTCGACACTGCCGATTATTGACGGCGAAAAGGTAGCTATGAGGATCCTTAACGAATCGAGCAAGCCGTCCGATTTTGCGGAGCTGGGATTCTGGGGAACGGCCCTGAGCGACCTGCAACACGCCATCGTGCAGCCGCACGGCATGGTGCTACTGACCGGCCCGACTGGTTCCGGCAAGTCAACCACGCTGTTCAGCGTGCTCAGTGCTCTCAATACGCCGAACGTAAACATTTCTACGGTGGAAGACCCGGTGGAATATCATATTATCGGCGCTAACCAAACGCAGGTTAACTCGGTAGCCGGCATGACGTTCGCCAACGGCCTTCGGGCACTGCTCAGGCAGGATCCCAACATTATCATGGTCGGCGAAATCCGGGACGTAGAAACCGCCGACCTGGCCGTACAAGCCGCATTGACCGGCCACCTGGTTTTCAGTACGCTGCACACCAATAATGCCGCGACCTGCCTGCCCCGCTTACTGGAGATGGGCGTGGAGCCGTTCCTGATTGCCAGCACGGTCCACGTAGTTATTGCGCAACGTCTGGTGCGGCGGCTATGTATCGATTGCCGGGAAGTGTTTGCGCCCGATTCTACGATACTAAAGCAGCTCAGCAAGTCTTTCCGGCTTGATGAAAACGGCGGCATAAAACATATGCACGAGCTTGAGGTAAAGGCCCTGAGCGACGGCATTGGCAAGTCGAGCGGAAACAAAAAGGACACAGAAACCGACCAGCCAAGCACCACCGCGAGTACTATTACCCGCCTCTGGAAAGCCCACGAAGAAGGCTGTGACAGCTGCAACCACACCGGGTACAAGGGCCGGATCGGTATTTATGAGGTGCTGAATAATACCGGTTCTATTCAGAAAATGATTGTCAGCAACAACACTTCCGAAGCGATTGAAGATGCTGCCATAAGCGAGGAGCATATGTTGACTATGCAGCTTGACGGCTTTATAAAGGCACTGCGCGGACAAACCACTATCGAAGAAGTGCTACGGGTCACCGAGCAGGAGTAGTTACCTAAGATGCAATACACCTATAAAGCACTCAACCCCGAAGGCAGGACCGTAACCGGCAGTGCCGAAGCGGCGAATAAACAAACGTTGCTGGCCCTGCTTCGCCGGCAGAACCTCCGTCCCGTCCTCGTAGAAGTAGATAAAGGCCGGCGGCGGTCGTTAAATAACATTTTCGGCCCCAGCAAGAGGGTGAAGTTGGGCGATCTAGTCATATTTACCCGGCAGCTTTCGACTATGATATCGGCCGGTGTTCCCTTGGCGCGTTCGTTATCGGCACTGCAAGGCGACTCTGAGAACCCGTATATGCGCGAGGTGCTGGGCGGGGTTACCAAGGAAGTCGAAAGCGGTTTGCCGCTAGGTGATGCTTTTGCTAAATACCCTCATGTCTTTTCGGAGGTCTATGTCAACATGGTGCGGGCCGGCGAAGAAGGCGGTATTCTTGACGATATCCTCAAACGCTTAGCCACCCAGGTGGAGCAGGACGCCAGCATCCGCAAAAAGATCAAAAGTGCCATGATGTACCCGATTGTCATCCTCTGCATAACCATCGTGGCCTTCTTCGGTATCATGCTGGTTATCATGCCGAAGCTCGAGCAGGTGTTCGCTAACGTCGGCGGCCCGAACTATAAGCTGCCGATTTATACGGTAATCCTGCTGAAGGTAAGCCATTTCTTCTCGGATACCAGTGTGGTTCCGCATGTTGCCAACCTGTTCCTTATAGCTATAGTCGTCGTGATTGCTGCGGTTTTTGCAGTGCGCTATATTCATACGCCGGCCGGTAAGTATAGGTTCCATGCCTTGCTCCTTAAGATACCCATCGTGAAAATCGTGGTGCTCAAAGTCGCTATCGCGCGGTTTTCCAGGACTTTTGCCTCGCTTATGGTATCAGGGGTAAGCGTGCTCGACGCGTTGGACGTTACCGGCGCGGCGCTTGGGAATAAAGTAATAGAAGCCGAGTTAAAAGCCGCCGCCAAAGAGGTCAGGAACGGCAAACAATTAAGTGAGCCCCTCAGTCAGAGCGAACACTTTCCGCCTATAGTGGCACAAATGCTTATGGTGGGCGAGGAAACCGGGCAGATAGACACCGTCCTGGTCAAAATAGCTGACTTTTACGAAGAAGAGGTGACTGTGCTTATTGACGGGTTGGCCGCCATAATCGAGCCTGTTATGATAGTTTTTCTGGGAGCCGGTGTTGGTCTCATAGCGGCAAGCGTTATGGGTCCGATAGCTAATCTGTCCAAGAGTATCGGCAGCTAAAACGGCGTTTTTTCCACAAATATGTTGACTAGGATACGCTTATGGTTATAATCATAGCCAGATAGTTGAATGCGAGTGTCTGCACTTGCGTCCAAAGATCATACATAAAACAGTAATAAATAATCAGGAGGGTGGGACCCAATGATCTCCCTTAAAAAACGTAACCGCGGTTTCACGATCGTTGAGCTTTTGATCGTTATCGTTGTCATAGGTATTTTGGCATTAATTGTTATTACCACTTATAGCGGCATACAGGCAAAAGCCCGTAATGCCAAGCGCCAGACCGACATGAAGTCAGTACAGACACAGCTGGAAGCGTTCTTCAGCCAGAACGGCTACTACCCAAGTTTGACTGACATGAACAGCAGCACCTGGCTGGCTGCCAACATGAAGAGCCTGGACACCAACGCTCTTATTGACCCTTCAAACACCAGTAACAGTTCGCAACTAGCATCAACTCCGACAGCTAAACAGTACTCATACCAGCCAACGCAATCTGATGGTACTACCAGCTGCGAGACAAACGACACTACCTGTGCGCAGTACACATTGACCGCCGAGTATGAAGGTACGGTTAATGGCCAGAGCACGGATGTCCTGAAGAACCTGGATTAACCCCAAAACAGGTTACCTGCTAAAACCCCGGGACTACCCGGGGTTTTAGGTTATGGCTAGACGACCAGAGGTTATATAATAAGCATAAGCATGGATACAAAAATTCGCTCCCTGCTTCGGGTTACTCATAAGCAACGGGCAACATCTGCCGGCCGCAATGAATCTGGTCTAACGCTTGTGGAGCTGTTGGTTGCTATAGCCGTAGCAGGTATCGTCATTAGTTCATTAAGTCAGGTTGTAACTACCTACCTGCACTTAAGCCAACGCGGCAGGTACTTAAACTTGGCAAATTCATATGCAGAGGCTAAGGTTGAGACGCTGCGCAACGAAGGCTATAACAGTTTATCGACAGGAACAACCAATCTCTCAAGTGAACTCCCCTCCCAGTTGCCGCTGCAGCGCAGTGCTTCTATGACTGTCAGCAGTCCCTTGACAGGCCTAAAACAAGTATCCATAACCGTCTCGTACAACGACCAAGGGCAAACGGAATCATACCAATATGTGACTTACATAGGAGAACTCGGTGTCGGACAATAGGTTACCTTGCAAACGACAAGCCGGCTTCACGCTGGTGGAGATGACAGTCGTCGTGACAGTGCTAGCGATCATCGGTGTCACGTTCTTAGGTATTATAGTCAATTACTTCGTAGTCATTGTACGAAACAATGAGTTAACGTCAATGACCGTTAACTCGCAAAACCTGCTTCGCAGTACCGTTGAAAACATACGTTTCGGTGACGGTGTGGAACAAACCAACCAGGTATACGACCCGAACGCGCCAGCCGGTGGCTGGAGTACCAGCGACAGCAACTTCGTCATAATAATTGCAGTCCCTGCCGAGACATCATCGCACGCCTACATTATCGACCCCAGTACCGGCAGCCCCTATATGAATGAACTGGTGTACTACAAGGACGGGGAGACCCTAATGGAGCGCAAACTAGCCAATCCCGATGCTACTGGAGACACTATGGTCACTACGTGTCCGCCGAGCCTGGAGAGTTCCAGTTGCCCGTCTGATACCCAACTCGCTAACTATGTTAACTCCATGCTTTTTACGCTTTATGACCAGGACGCTGCTGTAACCACCAATCCGGCCTTGGCGCGTTCGATAGGAATAACCCTTAACATGCAGCGCAATGCGCCCGGTGAGCCGTTAAACCTCACTACGACTACTCGCGTGACACTAAGGAACAGGTTCTAACATGAAAAGGATCCTAAAGCTTGACCAACGTGACCAGCGCGGTTCAATCTTACTCGTTTTCCTGATCACTTTGCCCTTTCTGATCCTATTGGCCATGCATTATATGTCGTTATCACTTACCAGCTTTCAGGTTGGACGGCTCGACCAGCTGCATACCGAGGCACAGTTGGCTGCCGATGCCGGAGCCGACTACTCAGTAGAACAGCTCAGCGAGAATAGCAGCTGGGCGGGTACCGGCAGCGAAGTGACACTCCTTAGCAATAGCCAAATGCGTACCGCGTTTTCGTCCAGCGTAAGCGGTGATTCGAGCTCCAAAACCATCGCCGTTGTAGGCAAGACCTATTGGCCTGCTTCGGCTACGACTCCATCGCGTACCGTCTCTATTTACGTAAGCTTATACCCTGTAACCACCGGTAACTACAGCATCGTCACCGGAGCAGGCGGGCTGTATATGAGTAACAACTCTAAGATAGTCGGTGGCGACGTGCTTATTAACGGAGAGATTCATATGTCTAATTCGGCGCAGATCGGCCTTAGCACCAATCCCGTTAATGTACAGGTGGCTGATGACGTCTGCCCCAACCCGCCAGACTCAACGTATCCGCAGGTGTGCGCCAGCGGCGAGAGCGGTCAACCTATAACGCTTACGAACTCTGCCCACATATACGGCAAGGTTACAGCAACGAACCAGACTGACGGTAGCGGCATGAGCAACACAGGCCTGGTAGCGGGCGGCAGTACTGCCCCCCAGCCCCTACCCACATATGACCGTACAGCCCAGGAGAGCGCTGTAACCAACACCATGAGTGCCAGTTCTGCTTCCTGCTCTAACAATCAAACTGTCACCTGGCCAGCCAACACCAAGATAACCGGTAATGTTACGCTATCGAACGACTGCAAGGCAATCATACAGGGCGATATTTGGATTACAGGATCACTCAATGTGAGTAATAGCTCCAGCCTTGCAGTGGACGACTCCGTAGGATCCACACGACCCAATATAATGGTGGACGGCGCTTCGGGAGTGAACTTGTCAAACGGTTCCCAGGTTGCGTCTAACTCCGATGGCACTGGCGCTGAGTTCTACACATTTTACAGCACTGCCAGTTGTTCGCCGGATTGTACCAGCGTCACCGGTACGGACCTGGCAAATTCCCGGGCGGTCAGCACCATCAACATCAGTAATAATTCCTCTGCTCCAAACACCATCTTTTATGCGTATTGGACACAGGTGCAGTTATCAAATAGCGGCGCTATCGGAGCGGTTATCGGACAGACAGTGCGGCTTTCCAATGCAAGTGCCATAACGTTTGGAGCACCTGCTAACGGAACTAGCAGCACTACCTGGGTGATAAAGGGTTATCGAAGACAGTGAGGGTGTTCGGTCTGGTATACTTGAAGGAAGTCAAGAATAGTCCATTGGGTGGGCAATGATGAAAAATACGAACGTACCAAAATTCTTTCACGATAAGCCGTTGTTTGGCCTGGACATCGGACACGGTTCGCTAAAGGTCATGCAGCTCGCCGAACTGCCCGATAAAATGCCCAAGGATTACCGTCCACGGGTTATCGGTTACGGCTTCGCCACTTTCGACAAAGTAGCGCAGGAAGACGGGGTGGTCGTACGGCCCGAGGCTATCGCGCAAGCGGCGCAGGCGTTATTCAAAGATAATTTGATAGGGGACATCACGACCAAACGAGTGGCATTAGCGATTCCCGCTTACCGAACCTTCACGCGGTCAGTCAGTTTGCCTAAGTTACAAGGAAAGGAACTAAAAGAAGCCGTCCAGCTGGAGGCAGAACAGTACATACCGGTGCCCTTGGAAGAACTGTATCTGGACTATGACGTTGTCAAACAATCCCCTGAAGGTACTGAGCTGTTGCTGGTAGCCGTGCCGAAAGCAATCGTTGATTCTTACCTAGATCTGGCCAGGATTATGGGACTGGAGACCGTGTTAATTGAACCGACGCTAAGTTCATCAGGCCGGTTGTTCAAGGCCGATGCGCAGAGCGACGTGGCCAGTATTATCATTGACTTCGGCTCCCTGTCTTCGGATATAAGCATCTTCGACAAGCACATTCTGGTTACCGGCACGGTCCAGGGCGGCGGCGAGAGTTTCACGAACCTGATCAAAGACAAACTAGGGGTCAGCCTAAAAGAAGCCGGCCTTATTAAGACCCGCTACGGTTTGAGCCTTAGCAAGAAGCAAGCCGTTATACGGGAGACCCTCGGTCCAACGCTGCAACAGATTATTAAAGAAATACAGCGTATGATCCGCTACTACGAAGAACACTATGGTTCAGACCATCCTATTGGGCAAATCGTAGCGCTGGGGGGCGGCGCGAACATGCCAGGCCTGAGTGAATATCTGACAGAGGCCATGCGTTTAGCGGTTCGCCATAGTGACCCATGGGATTATCTTGACTGCAAAGACCTGCAGCCGCCCAGCCCGGCCGATAAGCCTATGTACGCTACCGCTGCCGGCCTTAGCCTGGCTCGGCCCGAGGAGGTTTTTCCCGTATGATTAACTTACTGCCCCCTGAAATCAAGAACAACTACAAATATGCCCGGCGCAATACCCGATTACGCCTATGGGTAGTTATATGTCTGATGACCCTGGTCGGCTTGGGCGGGCTGACTACCTACGGGCTGTTAAGGTTGCACCAATCAACCACGGATTACCAGCAACAGATCAGCATGACCAAGCAACTGTTCAAAAAAGAGAGCTTTGCCGGTACCCAGAAACAGGTGCAGGATATCAGCGACAGCCTCAAGCTGGCGGTAATGGTTTTGAGCAAAGAAGTGTTATTCTCCGAGCTGATAAAACAAATCGGTGCCAGCATGCCCAATGACGCCAACCTGACAGGACTGAATATTAATCAAGTCCAAGGGGGTTTAAGCATTACTGCTGATGCCACGGACTATAAGACCGCCAGTCAGGTCGAGGTCAATTTATCGGATCCAGCCAACAAGATATTCAGCAGCGCCGACCTTGAAAGCATCACATGCCAAAGTACCGGTACTGCTAACAAAGCATACCCCTGCGTGGTCATTATCAGGGCCCTGTTTGCCCAAAATAACCCGTTCCTCTTCATCAATGGTAAAGGCCCGTCATGACCAGTAAACGTGTGTACTTTGTGATGTCCGGTCTCATCATCCTGCTTCTTATTGGCCTACTGGCAGGGACATATGGTGCCAATAAACTGTTCACGGCGCAGGCCACTACGCTGACCAGCCTCAAAGCCAAGAGTCAGGCGCTTGCTCAAGAGCAGCGTAGTCTTATCCGAGCCAAGAAAGACATCGAGGAATACGCCGGCTTGGCACAGATTGCCCAGACCGTGGTGCCACAAGACAAAAATCAGGCTGAAGCCGTTAGAGAAATCGTTAATCTCGCTACAAAAAACAACGTCGTGCTGGGTTCTATAACCTTCCCGACTTCAACGCTCGGCGGTGAGGGTACCGCCAGCGGTGCACCAGCTTCGGCAGGCCCCAGGATAACCGGGACGTCATCGCAACTATCCCAGCTGACGCCGGCTACGGGCATTCCTGGCGTGTATCAGTTGACTATCACCGTTACAAGTGACACTAACAGCCCTGCCAAATACGACCAGATCATCGGCTTCTTGAGTGCTCTCGAGCATAACCGCCGAACCGCCTTAATCAATTCCGTAGTCCTGCAACCGTCTTCTCAGGATCCCAGCCTACTGGGATTTACAATAATTCTTAACGAGTACATAAAACCATGAGTGACAAGCAGCCCTCCATCAACCTCAAGTCCCTAGCCCCTAAACTAAGCGAGCTGGGCCATAGGCTACGACCGTACCGGTTGTTTGCTTTCTTGTTATTCATTGTACTGCTCTACGGTTTCTTGCTGCTGCGCATCGACAGCCTTATGAACGCCCAACCCTCGGAGGATGCTGTCACCAGTCAGATTCAAGCAGCAAAACTACCCCATGTCGACCAGTCGGTCATAGAGCGGCTGAGATCTCTCCGTAATAATAGCGTGAACGTACAGAGTCTCTTCAACAAAGCCCGAAGCAACCCTTTTCAGAGTAAGCCATAAGGCCAGCAAGCTGTCGGCCTCGGGGCAGGCATCCAGCTACAGCAGCGATGATTGGCCCGTTCTCGTTGTTTCGGAGCGAGGCGGGTTTTTACCCATGTGACGGTAGGCCTTGGATGTGGCTTTACGCCCGCGGGGCGTTCGTTCCAACAGGCCGACCTGCATGAGGTAAGGCTCGTAAAAATCCTCTATGGTGCCGCGCTCTTCAGCCGTGATAGCAGCCAGCGTTTCGACGCCTACCGGTCCGCCGCTATAGTTTTCGATAATGGCGGCCAGCAGGGACCGGTCAGCGGCGTCGAGACCAAGCTCATCAATATCCAACAGCTTCAATGCCCGATGGCTTAACGCCGTATCGATTATGCCGTCGCCATTAACGTCGGCGTAGTCGCGCACCCGTTTCAGCAGCCGGTTGGCAACCCGAGGCGTCAGGCGTGCCCGCCGAGCCAGTTCGGCGGCAGCCAGCTTGTCGATCTTAACGTTGAGAATCTTGGCAGCGCGTTGGATGATCTGTTGGATCTCCTCTGGCGAGTAGAAATCAAGCCTGTGGATAATGCCGAACCGGTCACGCAGCGGTGCCGCCAGGCTTCCGGTCTTGGTAGTCGCACCGATGATCGTGAACTTGGGCAGGTCCAGCCGTAGGCTGCGCGCCGACGGGCCTTTGCCGAGCATAATGTCGAGCTTGAAGTCCTCCATGGCGCTGTACAGAACCTCCTCAACCGACCGGTTCAAGCGGTGGATTTCATCTATGAACAGGATGTCGCCGTCCTGCAGGTTGGTCAGCAGGCTGGCAAGATCGCCAGCACGTTCCACGGCCGGGCCGCTGGTTATTCGAATCTGCGCGTTCATTTCATTCGCGATGACGCTAGCCATGGTCGTCTTGCCAAGTCCGGGCGGCCCGTGTAGCAACACGTGGTCCAACGGTTCGCCGCGTTTCTTGGCGGCGTCAATGGCCAGCTTGATGTTCTTCTTCAACCGTTCCTGTCCGATATAGCTCGAAAAGTCCCGCGGTCGCAGCGTCACTTCAAGCTCTATATCCCGTGACTCTTCGTTTTCTGCCGACGGGTTTACAATCCGATCAATCATATGACTAGTATAACCTAAGCAGGCTTTACGGGACGTGAACCGGGCTCCAGGCCGTCCTTAGGTCCTGGTCCTGTCCGGCAATAGCTTCCATGTCTTTGTCATCCAGCTGAAAGTCAAAAATATCGATATTCTCTTTGATGCGGGACGGTGTGACGGACTTGGGCAATACGATCAGGTCGCGCTCTATGCACCAGCGCAACATGACTTGCGCGTAGGTCCTACCGTGCTTCTTGGCAATGCCGGCTATCACCTCATTGTCCATGGCCCTGGCATGGGCAATCGGCGAGTATGCCTCCACGACGATGTTACGCTTCTGGCAGTACTTAATTAGTTCAGGCTGTTGCAGGAAGACGTGCAGCTCAATTTGGTTGACGGCCGGTGTCACTTTGGCATAGTCCTTCATTTCTTCCAAGTGGCGGATGGTGTAGTTGCTAACGCCGATTGATTTGGCGCCGCCGTCCTTTTGAATTTCTTCCAGAGCCTGCCAGGACTTTTTGCGCAGCAGCGGCACCGGAAAGTGCAGCAACAGCAAATCAACGTAGTCAGTTTGCAGTTTCTTCAGCGATTCTTCGAACGTGCTGTGGGCCTTGCTATACCCGAAGTGTTGGACGGCGATTTTGGTAGTAAGAAATAGCTCCTCGCGCTTAAGTCCGGAGTTCTTCCAGGCCTCTCCCAGAAGGTGTTCGTTACCGTACGCCTGGGCGCTGTCGAAGTGCCGGTACCCTGCCTGTATGGCGGCACCAAAAGCTGTCCTGAACTCGTCCGCCTCTTTAACTTTCCATAAGCCCAACCCCACTTGCGGAATCTTATGGCCACCGCTCATCTTGATGTCAGGTATGCTCACTTTTTACCTCCGATCAACGCTTGCTTGACGCGGTCTTCGGTCGGCAACTCGGGGTCGACTTCTTGCAACGCCGCGGCGGCGTCACTTGAGGAGTAACCGAGTGCCACCAGCGCTTGGACGGCTTCGTCCCCGAGCAGCTTGGCTTCGCTCCGCAGCAGTCCCGCGGATTCCAGGTCAGCTCCGTTTAACCCGACTTTGTCCTTCAGCTCGACCACCAGGCGTTCCGCCAGTCGACGGCCAACACCGTTAGCCTGCTGGATGAATTTTATATTGCCTTCAGCAAGGGCAGACCGCACGTCAGCAAGTGAACCAATACTTAACACGTTAAGGGCCATCTTAGGGCCGACGCCGCTGACCGCGAGCAGTTGCTCGAAGAGATCCTTGGTGTCGCGTGTCAGAAAGCCGAAGAGATCGTGCGCCTGTTCTCGGACATAGTCGTATACGTAGACTTTGGATTTTTCGCCGGCCTTAAGGAGACCATGGTCTTCGGCAGTCACGAAAATTCCGTAACCAACACCTTTAATATCAAGAATAACTTGGTCGGCCAGCTTTTCGCTTACCACACCTTCCAAAGTCGCGATCATAGGCCTATTATCGCACAGTCATGCTATGGGTAATAGCTGCCGCCAGGGCATCGGCACAGTCATCAGGCGTCGGCGCCTTGTCAAGACCCAGAATGACCCGTACCATTTCCTGGATTTGTTTTTTTTCTGCTCGGCCATATCCGGTCAGCGCCTGTTTGATTTGCAGCGGTGTGTACTCGGCGATACTTAGTCCGGCCTGCTGGCCGGCCAACAGCACCACACCACGAGCCTGCGATACGGTCATGGCAGTGGTTACGTTTTGGGCAAAGAACAGCTTTTCGACCGCCATGTCCGTCGGCTTGGACTGGACGATGATATCTGTCATTTCTTCGAAGATGGTTTGCAGCCGGATGGCGGCGTCCTGCTTTGGCGGCGTCCGGATCACGCCTGCATCAACCAGCTGTGCTTTGTTATTACTGGCTTCAATAACACCAAATCCGAGAATACCGGTACCGGGATCAATGCCAAGAATCCTCACTTGGATGTCCTTACTATCTCCATCAATTCTTCGAAGATTGCCTGGTTGGCCGCTAGTACGCAACCAAGCAGCCCATCATGGTCATAATGGCGTTTCTTGCCTTCCAGATCGGTTACTACACCACCGGCCTCTTCGATTAAGAGCGCGCTAGCAGCCACATCCCAGGAGCGAGGATTGCCGATGATGCCGCCTATGAATTGTCCGGTAGCTATCCGGTTCCCCAAATAAACACCGGATGGAATGCTCAAGATTTTAGCCCCTTTGTCTCGCAGCTGTACAGCGGCTAGGGACGGCTTATATGTTACACCCTGCCCATTCGCATCCTGCAAACCAACAAACACGTATCCCCGGCCAAGGCCAGCAGCCCGTGATGCCGCGATTGGTTTGTCATTCAGAAAAGCGCCGCCACCTTTGGTAGCTATAAACAACTCATCAAGCCACGGGTCATAAGTGACAGCTACCACAGGCTGGCCATCCTTGCGGTTAACCAGTGCTATAGAGAACGTGCTCATCGGTATACCCAGAGAGAATGGTACGGTTCCGTCAATCGGATCGACCACCCATATAATTTCCCGTTCCGGTTTGAAGCTTTCTTCTTCACCCAAAACACCGTGACCTGGGAACGCTGCTTTCACTTGTTCAATGACTAACCGGTTAATAGTTGTATCGGCTATGGTAAGCGGCGTGTTGTCCTCTTTCCATTCGGTAGCGATGTCTTCGGCCCGGAAGTAACGCAGCATCAGGCCCCCAGCCTCAAGCGCCAGAGCCTTGGCAAAGGCAAGCTCTTTGTCGTAGGTCATAAGCTCTCCGCTAGTTCCTCAGGAATGTCAAAATTGACGTGTGTATTTGCGACGTCGTCGAGGTCTTCGAGCGCGTCCATCATGCGCATAACCTTGCTGGCGGTGGTGGCGTCGGTAATCTCGATAGTATTGTTCGGTACATAAGTCAGCTCGGCTTCGGTAACGAATAACTCGGCTTTATCCAGGGACTCGCGGACCTGGGCCAGCTCTTTGGGGTCAGTGTATACCACCGACTCGCCGTCTTCCTCTTGTACGTCCTCGGCACCGGCTTCCAGAGCCTGCATCAGGACGTCGTCGCCGGTGCCCCGCAACCGGATTATTCCCCGGCGGTCGAACTGGAATGCCACTGCGCCTTTCTCGGCGATATTGCCGCCGTGTTTAGAAAATGCGGTCTTAACGTCAGGATAGGTGCGGTTGATATTGTCGGTGGCGCATTCTACCAAAATGGCCACGCCGCCCGGGCCGTAGCCCTCGTAAAGTACTTCCTGCAATTGCGCGGCGTTCTTGTCTTTGATGCGATCAATGGAACGCTGAATGTTGTTTGCCGGCATGTTTGCGGCCTTGGCTTTATCAATCGCCATGCGCAAGGCAAAGTTCGTCTCGGGATCAGTGCCGCCGCGGGCCGCGATAGCGATGGCGTTGCCCAATTTGGTAAACAAAGCGCCGCGAGCCGCGTCCTTGGCGCCCTTTTGCCGTTTGATCGTAGACCACTTGCTGTGGCCGCTCACGCTGTCAAGCCTCCTGCTTTTGGTTCATTCATATCTGTTATTGTAGCAGGTTTCGGGGGTCTTGTCTTGCGCCACAGCACAAAAGTCAGGCCGAGCACGGCGGCATAAAGTCCAAGCATAATCCATAGCGGCAGTCCGTAGTTTTGTATGAAAATACGCGGAACCCGGGCCATAAGATGGGCGGCGTCCAGCATGTAGTTGAGCAGTCCTGTCGCCGGCCAGGACAACCAGCCGGCGATCGGCGCGGCAAACATGCCTGCCAGGCCCGCCACCGTCACGAGCAGCATGGCAAGCGGCACCAACGTCGTTACCAGCACGTTGGCCGGCAGGCCGATGAACGACATCTGGCCGAATATATACAGGATGAACGGTTCGCTCATAGCCTCCGCGCACACGCTTTCCAGCGCCACGCCGCCGATAATCGTCTGGTGCCAGTGCCCGGGCCAGCGGGTTTGAACCAAAGGCGATAGCACCATGACGCCAAAGAACGCCAGAAAGCTCAAGTACCAGCTCACGTCGCTCCAAAGGTAAAACGGATTAGCCCAAACGGTGGTGGCTGCCGCCAACGCCAGCAGATTCAGCGGCCGAAAGTTGCGGCCATAGTATCCGGCAAAGATACTTAACATGCTAACTATTGCCGCCCGCACGATAGACGCGCTCGTTCCGGCCAGCAGCAGGAACACACCGATCAGGCCTAGCGACAACATGGTCGACAGCCGTTTGGATTGTCCCGCCAGAAGCCGTCGGCTGGCCCGCAAAATAATTGTCAGGTTGTAGCCTGAAACAGCGATAATATGCGTCAACCCCACCATTAACAGGTCCTGCTTGACACTATCCGGCAACGTAGCCCGCTGGCCGATTAGCAGGCCCATGGCGAACGGCGCCAGCGGCTCCGGCAGAGCCGTCTGCATGCCGGCCGTAAAGCGCCGCCTTATGCTGTTAACCATTGAAGGGTTATGGGCAACCACTTGCAGCTTAGCGAAGCTCATCTGCCCCTGGTAAGCTCCGTATCCTGGGTATAACGAGCCGTCCGTCACTACTTCGTCACCTTGGAGAACGCTGTTCGCGCCGAAACCGCTGAGTTCAATCTTGCCCGTCAACGGCATATCGTTCACGCGAACATTGTCGGCTATGAACGTGAGTTGTGACTTCCTGCCGTACACCGCGTCCTCTGTAGCCCGCGCGCGGATGGTGACCTTTTGGTGAATGAATGACTGGTAAGTTGCCAGCTTCTGCATGTACACCGAACCCCGCCACCACCCCAGGTTAAGGCCGAATGCCGCGGCCAGCAACACGATCATAATCGTCTGGCGACGCCAACCAAGCGCTAAAGGCAACCCCAGGCCAGCGCACCATATGACGCCCAGCGATCCGATACGGGCCAGCCCTACTCCGGCCAGAAATGACAGGCACAGCACGAGTATCAATGTCGTGCGCCGGAACCGGTACCGGCTCAAACTCCTCAGTCGTTGTCTCACCAAGGCAATCTTAACAGGCTTGCTTGCCTTTGACAGCCGGATTTAACAGAGAGTTAATGAACTCTTGTGTTTTAGTATCCAGGCTCACTTACGTCAATTGACTTTCGGGTCAAAATGCCGATAATATAAGGAGTTATTTCAGCTTTAGCTGACCGCCAATGCGGGCCCGTAGCTCAGCCGGTTAGAGCACCTGCCTTTTAAGCAGGGTGTCGAGGGTTCGAGTCCCTCCGGGCCCTCCAATTTGGTAATATACAACTACAGTAACTTCATCACGCTTGACGTACTATATTACCCAGAGTACAGCTAAAAGTACTATGAGTGTTGCATCCATCTCAAAATTTCGCAAAGATGCCAAGTCTTATTTCGACCGTGTTATTGATGATAAAGATGTACTATTGATTACTCGTAGTGATGGATGGGCAGTTGTTGTTATGGCTTTAGGTCAAATAAGCTCATTAAGCGTCTTCGGACGCTTTTGTGGTATCGGGGTTCTGAGCCCCTTGCGAAACATAATCCGCATAACCTCAAAGTTAGTTAGTAAGTAAAGCTTAAGGGCTATATAATGTGTGCGTATGGTTCACGATACTCCGTCAGTTGTTGATGTCGAATCATTTGGCATGAACTTCGGCTCCAAAGAGGTCATCAAAGACTTAATTTTTACGGTTAACAAGGGTGAGGTCTTTGGCTTTCTAGGCGCAAACGGTGCAGGCAAAACTACCACCATCCGCACTTTATTAGGTTTATATGAACCGACCCGTGGCAAGCTGCTCATCAACGGACAGCGATACAGCTCCGACATGTCACGTGTTGTTGGCTATCTGCCCGAGGAGCGCGGACTTTACCGCAACGAACCCGTGATAGAGACTATGGTTTACTTTGCCGTGCTGCACGGTCTTGATAAGAACCAGGCGAGGAGCCGGGCCCTATCCTACTTACGGCGCGTAGGGTTAACTGGCAAGGCTAATGAACGCCTGGTGAACCTATCTGGCGGACAGCAGCAGAAGATACAGCTTGGCGTAACTATCCTCCATGAACCTGAGTTAATGGTACTGGACGAGCCTACCGAGGCCCTCGACCCCGTAAATAGGTCACTGCTCATGGACATCATAAGCGAAAGGCGATCAAAGGGCGCTACGGTTATGCTGGTTACCCACCGCATGGAGGAGGTAGAGCAATTGTGCGACCGCATTTTACTTTTGAAAGACGGCAAGGCGGCTTTATATGGGACGGTTGGTGAAGTCAAGGACAGTTTTGGTTCTCGAGTTATAGCTCTTGATTACACAGGCAGGCTTCCGGGTAACGATAAACTGTATAAGATAACCAAGCAGTTGCCTCACTATGCCGAACTGCACTGGCGCGAAGGCATATCCACCGACGAAGTATTCGGCTTTTTGGCAACCGATAAAGCTGTACATATAACCTCCTTCGAAGTCAGGAGGCCTACCCTAAACGATATTTTCCTCGAGCTCTATAAAGACCAGGGGGCTGGCGATGGCTAATGTTCGCAACGTGATTAGTTTTGAGGTTTTGCGTAATCTCAGAAAGAAAACTTTCTGGTTCGCCTCTATAGCCCCGCCTATCCTTATATTGGCGATTATCGGCATAACCCATGCGTCAAGCCGTAGCGCCAATCAAGCTTCTCAGCAGCAGGCGGCAGCTGTTACTAAAGACTCTAAAATAGCGGTGCTTGACGAGACCGGGGTCATTAGTAAAAAGACGTTGATTAAAGAACAGCTCATTTCTGAGCCTACCGCGCAAGCAGGTATCGCAGCGGTGAAGAACGGCAGCTTGAGCGCATTCATCTACTACCCCAAGAATGTGACCGAGACAGGCATCCAGCTCTATGCGCAAGACCGGGGCATTAGCAACCCTACGCCATATAACAGCTTGGCTGCTGCGCTCCTCGTAGATAGCGCTAAAGCCAGGGCTGTTGCCGCTATTCGTAACTCGCAAATCGTACAACTGTTAGAGAATGAACCAACCGTGACTTCTACGACTTACAAAAATGGCAGCCAAACAAATGACGAAGCAGATATTATCGCGCCTGGCATATTTCTTGTCGCTTTCCTGGCATTGGTTGTGCTTCAAGCATACCTCATGATCACCAGCACGACGGAGGAGAAAGAAAACCGGACCGCCGAGATGTTACTTACTTCTATAAAATCCCGCAGCCTGATAACCGGAAAGATCCTTTCCTTATTCATATTAGGCTTAGTGCAATTGCTAGTAATCATCGTGCCGCTTTTGATAGCGTATGGGCTGTTCAGGCAGCACATTACGCTGCCAGGAGGCGTAACACTCAGCCGCATACCGCTTGACCCTAAGACTATTGTATTCGGCGCACTATTCTTTGTTGGAGGAGCCGTAGTGTTTACAGGCTTTTTAGTAGGGTTTGGCTCACTGTTCCCGAGCGCACAAGAAGCCGGACGCTATTTGGGGTTGGCTATAATCTCGGCTTTCTTACCCATTTATGCAATAGGATACATACTCAACTCAACGCATATGCTAATCGTGAACCTATTCACCTTCTTTCCGCTAACCGCGCCAACCACCCTACTGATTCGCAATGCGATCGGTACTATTTCTGTCAGCGAAGCGCTGGTAGCTCTAGCGGTGGTGGCATTAAGTGCGGTGGTCGCAATTATGTTCGCCATGAAGGCTTTCCGGTACGGCGCAATGGAATACGGACGAAGAATAAGCGTTAAGGAGTTGTTGCACTAAGCGCTTGCTAACACGTTGGCAACAAAAAGACCGCCTTACCTTTTGTGCAGAAATCCGTGACTGTGAGCTCTAACTTCGGCCAGCCAAATACCGATGAACACTACTGCTATGCCGGCGAATGTCAGGCTGTTGGCCGATTCTTTGAAGAATATGAATGCCACCAGTGCAGTGACGGTAGGTTCAACGTATGTAATGAGGCCGTAGTCCTGACCTCCAAGAGTTTTGAGGGACCAGAAACTGAGGCCATAACTTGCTATGCCTACGCCGATTATGCCGTATAGGACGCTGAGGAACACAACATGGTTGCTCAACGCAACCATGTTGGTTATGGTCGGGAAAGCCAACATTAGGTACACGGTAGCCGCCGTAACCAATCCTATAAAGAGTACCTGCAAAGTCGGCACACGCTTGCTGAGATACTTTACAATCCATACGCCTATAACAGAGCAACACACCGCTAACAGCACTAAGAGGTTGCCGATAAGACCCCCTGCCGATAGTGAATTGGTACCTGTCGTTGGCCCTAGAATAATGGTCGCTACCCCAAGGAAAGCAACCATGATCCCGAGCAGTACCTTCTTTTTGAACCGTTCGCGCATAAGTTCTACAGAAAATACAAACAGCAACAGCGGTTCGAGCATAAGAATAAGCGCCACGTCAATGCTGCTGGTGCGTTTGAGGCCCAAGTATATAAGCAAATTGGTACCACAATATAAGATTAGCCCGCACAACATCGATAGCAGCAAGTCTCTTCTTCCGATAGGCTTCCATCGCTTGACCATAAATGGCGCCATCAGGATCGCTGGACCGGCGTGACGCAGCAATGCAAAGTTATACAGCGGCATAAACCGCAAAGAGTATTTGATAAGTGGCGTATAGATACCCGACAGGACATTGGCAGCTACAAGTCCTGTGGTCGCCGCACCGGTTTTGGGTTTTGATTTTTTCACCGCCTCCCTATTGTAGCTTATATTTATTTACTGCCCATGCGGTATAATACAGTTATGAAGAGATTGCTAAGTATCACACTGATCCTCGGCTTTCTGTTTATTGACTTGCTATTCTTTCATGACATTTTTAAGCCAGGCGAAGTCACCACGCTTCCTCAGTACCTGACCGGCATCTTGAGCATTCCTGTTATGGTCATTGCGCTGCAATCTTTGCTGCAACGCGGCGGCCGCACCAAAAACTCCCGATGAATCGGGCTTTACGCCTGGGGATTCCGTGGCTTTCACAAAATGATGAAGCTCAATCTTTACCGTGCTTGTGTTTGTGGGGATGGCCAGTTTTGGGACGTTGCAGCCAGAGCACTAGCAGACAGGCCAGCGCGCTGCTGCCGACGATGAGGTCTTGCGCCCGCTGAATCTGTGACCAGAGCGATGAATCGACGATGTTGTGGCTCAGTCCCGGCGGCAGCAGCGGCACCACCAACAGTGAACCAAGCAGTCCGACTCCCACCGCCGGCAGCGCGTTAAGCGTTAAGCGGCCATATCCATGGACTGTCCGGATCATAAAAACAGCCGTTAAAATTACTGGCAGCAATAAAAGCAACAACTTGATGGTGTCGTTGCCGGTATCCACGCCCTTCGGTACATGCGCAGAAAACAGTGTCAAGAAGGTGTTGGCATCCGGAGCAACAAACTGCACCAGCACGTCCCCCAGACAAAGGCTCAAAAAAACCAGTACGGCGTTAATCCGTAGAAACAACAAGACTAGGACTGGTACCAATATGATGGCGGCTAGCGTAATGGCTGGGGTCATGGTATCAATACTATACCATGAGCGGTTTGCGCGCGGAGACCTATTACGCGCCGACCTTATCCTTGCGTCGGCCGGCCCGGGCCAGCACTTCGGCGTACTCTATAACCTTGGTGGCCACGTTGCGGCCGGTTACTTTCTCTATGCTGAATCCCGGGCTGGCATTAACTTCCAGAACCAGCGGCCCTTGGTTGCTTCGAATCATATCCACACCGGCCACTGACAGTCCCATAGATTTGGCGGCCTTCCGTACAGTTTTACGTTCCTCATCAGTAAGTTTTACAGTTATGCCCTCCCCGCCTTGGTGTAAGTTGGAACGAAAGTCGTCATCCAAGCTTTGCCTGAGCATGCTGGCCACGACCTTGCCGTTAACCACCACAGACCGGATATCAACGCCGGCGCTTTCGGCTACGAATTCCTGCACCAGGAAGTTCACGCCCTCGACATAAAACGCCTGCATCACGGCCAACGCCGCCTTGGGGGTTTCGGCCAGCACTACGCCGTTCCCGTGGGTTCCCCGCGCTACTTTGATAATTGCCGGGGCGCCGCCGACCTGTTTGAGCACGTCATCGAAATCGGCCGTTTCGCGTACCACCACCGTCTTGGGTATGCCAACACCGGCTTTGGCCAATAGTTGCATGCTGCGCAATTTATCACGCGAACGCACTAGGGCGATCGAGCTGGTTGTACTGGGTACGTTCTGCATCTCGAACTGGCGGGTGATTGAGCTGCCGTAATTGGTCAGGCTGGCTGAAACGCGGGGTATGATAACGTTGATGTCCCGTACTTCTTTTCCTTTGTAGCGTACGACTGGGTTATCGCGTTCGACGGTTATATAACACTTGGAATAATCGATAACTTGTACTTTGTGCCCCCGGTTCAAGGCTTCTTCTTTGAGCCGCTTGGTTGAGTAATTGTCGGACTCTCTCGATAAAATCGCGATGTTCATAGCTGCACCTTACTGCCTGCCATGGCTTACGTCAACCAAAAATCCGTGCAGCCGCAAAAAGTTGCGCCCGACCAGCATCTGATACTTCATAAAACTGCGGTTCGTCAGGGTCAGAGTTATCGGATAACTCTGCCCCATCATTTCGACATCGGTATCGATAGCGTAACGAATGTCGGCCAGGCCGTTGGAGCTTTTAACGCGCCTTTTATGGTACGAATCAATCTCAATAGTGTGGCCCCGGCTGCCGAGCGGAGAAAACCTCAGGTGTTTTACTCCCTGTTTGTCGGTAACTTCACGAATCCTATTGGCGTGCAGGGAGCCATTAAAGGCGCCGGTGTCGACCTTGGCAGGCAACGCCTCGATTCCCAAGAGCGGCAGGTTTACTTGCAGCGTTCTACCAACCGTCTTGGCGGGCTCGACTTTCTTGAATGATGTCCAGGTAAATTTCATCCCAAAAAATTATTTAAGAGTAGAATTGTATAATATACCAGCTAATTAATCAAGTGTTAGATGTGTAGCTTCTGTGCATGTAGAACCCGGTTATAGGCCGCGTACACGATGGCCAAGACTATCAGGAGAATCACTATCAGTAAAGGAATGAGGCCATTCTGGTTAAGCTGTTTTGGCTTCATGTAAGCATAATTATTAAGCTAAGTACGGATTTTAGCAACCTTTATACATATAAAAGTTGTATATAATCATATAATATGATATAATTAACCTCATATGGCTGAGACTGTATACTTTGAGCTTGCAGCGACGATTCCCGAGGTAGTAAGCTACGCGGTTGGTGCTGCCGGTGTAACCTTGGGAGGCATAGCTCTGTGGTCAAACCGGCGAAAGCATGCGCTAGAAGACCGCCTAAAGATTAGCGAGCAAAAACGACGGCTAGACGCAAAGACCGGATTATTAAACTATCCCTCCTTTGAAGAGGAGTTTAAGAAACGCACTGGTAGCACCCAACGTTCGGCAGATGTTAATCGGAAGCACGGGCTGCTGCTGGCAGACATTGATGATTTTAAAGCTTTGAACACTCTGCTCACCTTGCCGGTAACAGATAAGGTGGCTTTGCTGCCGGTTGCAGATGTGTTCAGACGGACTGTGCGCCAGGAAAGTGATGTTGTTGCCAGATTTGGGGGCGAAGAATTTGTGGCCCTGCTTACCGATACGGATCAAGAGGGTGCACTTACTGTGAGCCAAAATATGCAAAAGTCTGTTAATGCCGTTCATCCTGCCGGCAAACCACTTGGCCTTACCGTAGCCTATACCGCGTTTAGGCAGGGCATGCCTTTGGACGGCCTCATGGAGCAACTGAGCGAAAAATTGACTGAAGCCAAGCAGGTGCCCGGGAAAAATCAAATTGTACCAGTTCAGCCTTTATATATTTAGCGGCCGAAGAGCCCTCCTCTCTTATATTCGCTGCCAAAATCTTTCAGTAGCTCCTGCTGCTTCTTTGTTAATTTGGTCGGCGTGTCAACGGTTAGGGTAACGATATGCGCGCCGCGGCTGTTGCCGCGCAGATGCGGCACGCCGTGGTTGGATAACTTGAAGTCCGAGCCTGATTGGGTGCCGGCCGGTACTTTCATTCGGATTGGGCCGTCTACGGTCTCCACCTCAATCTCGGTGCCGAGCGCAGCGCCCACCATATCGACATGTTCCTCGCTAAGGATGAGGTCACCTTCGCGGGTGAATTTCTTGTGCGGCTTGACGCGGACGTTGACGTAGAGATCGCCTTTCGGCCCGTTGGCGATGGCTTCGCCGTGCTCGCGCAAGCGGATCGTGGCGCCATCGTCAATACCTGGCGGGATTTTGAGCTGTACGGTTTGTTTTTTGGGCTGCGTGCCTCTGCCGCGGCATACGGAGCAGGCCTTCTCAGGAACTTTGCCGGTGCCATGGCACTTGGGGCAGACGCTGGCCTGCTGGATATTACCGAAAATAGTACGCGTGGCTGTCACGACCTGTCCGGAACCATGGCACTGGTCACAAGTTTTGAGCTCGTAACCGGGCTCGACGGTAGTGCCTTTACAGTGCTCGCAGGTATCGTCCAGTTCCAGATGCAAGTCGGCTTCGGTGCCGAAGACAGCTTGTTCGAAGCTTATTTCCACGCCGGCCTGTACGTCACGGCCACGAGCTTGCCGGGATCCGCTGCGCCGGCCGCCACCGCCAAAACCTTCGCCAAAGAAGCTGCTGAATATATCGCCCAGCCCCAGATCGCCGAAGTCAAAGTTGACGTTCTGGCCCCCGGCGCCGCCAAAGCCGGCAAAGGGATTGCCACCACCGGCGCCGCCATTCCCCACCCCGGCATGGCCGAATTGGTCATAGCGTTTGCGCTTGTCGGTGTCCTTCAGGACTTCGTAGGCTTCGTTAATTTCTTTGAACTTGGCTTCGTCGCCGCCGCGATCCGGGTGGTGTTCTACTGCCGCCCGCCGGAACGCCTTCTTGATCTCGTCCGCGGAGGCGTCTTTGCCGACTCCCAAAACATCGTAATAGTCACGCTTCGCCATCGGTGTCTCCCAGCCCTAACGAGGCCTCCATTCCTTGCCAAATTCTTGCTTCGGCCAACCTGAACACTTCTTCACTGCGGTCCCGTGGTATGCCATATCCGACAACGATCGAGTCCTCCAAGTGATCCTTGATAAGGTCTTCTGTTGCCTTGTCGATCTCGAGAGCCACGAGAAGCTCTATGGTTGCCAGGATTTTCGGGTCACCTGCGGCTTCCTGGACAGCCCAGTCTTGGCGGGCCTCCGGACCGACGGCGTCCCACATTCTCTCTTGCGCGATATCTCGTTCACTACTCATCGTTACATTCTACCAGCCTTTAACTGACTCTGCCGTTTCGAGAGTATCGCGGCAGCCATAGGTGATATTTACTCTTTCTTGTCTTTGTCGTCGACGACTTCGCCTTCCAGCGGCTCGTCTTTCGAGCCAGGCTCTTTGTCCTTGGCGTCCTTGGGGCTGTCGGAGGCCTTATCCTCTTCGGGAGTTTCGGAATTGGCAGCGCTGGCTTGCTCGTACATCTTGGCGCCAATAGGCATAATCTTATCGTTGAGTTCTTTGGCGGCGTTCTCCAGGGATTCTTTGGTAGCTTTTTCGTCGCCGACTATCTTTTTGGCCGAGTCGATGGCCTCGTTCAGGGTCTTGGCATCATCGTCAGACAATTTGTCGCCGTTATCCTTTTTGAGTTTTTCGGCCTGATAGACGGCGCTGTCCAGCAGGTTGCGAGACTCGACTAGCTCTTTCTTGGCCTTGTCCTCTTCGGCATGGGCTTCGGCTTCTTTGGCCATTTTCTCGACCTCGTTCTTGTCGAGGTTGCCGGAGCCGCTGATGGTAATGCTTTGCTCTTTGCCGGTACCTTTGTCCTTGGCGGTCACGTTGAGAATCCCGTTGGCGTCTATGTTGAACGTAACTTCGATTTGAGGGATGCCGCGTGGTGCCGGCGCGATCCCATCCAGGGTGAACCGGCCCAGACTTTTATTGTCGGCGATCATCTCGCGTTCGCCTTGGGCCACGTGGATTTCCACCTGCGGCTGGCTGTCGGCCGCCGTAGAGAAGATTTCGGACTTGCTGGTTGGTATAGTAGTATTGCGCTCGATCAGCTTGGTCATCACGCCGCCCATGGTTTCGATACCCAAGCTCAGCGGCGTAACATCAAGCAGCAACACGTCTTTGACGTCACCCTGCAGAACGCCGCCCTGGATGGCTGCGCCGATAGCGACAACTTCGTCAGGATTAACACCTTTCATAGGCTCTTTTCCAAAGATCTGCTTGACCTTCTCCTGAACCGCCGGCATACGCGTCATGCCGCCGACCAGTACCACGGCATCAATTTCGGAAGCCTTGACCTTGGCGTCTTTGAGCGCCTTTTCGCAGGGCACTTTTGTCTTATCAATCAGGTCGGAGACCAGACTTTCGAGCTTGGCCCGGGTCAGCTTGTGCTCGAAGTGTTTGGGCCCTTCGGCGTCAGCAGTCAAGAACGGCAGGTTAACGTCAACCTCTTGCGCGGTTGATAGCTCGATCTTAGCTTTCTCGGCCTCGTCGCGCAAACGTTGCATAGCGGCCTTGTCCTCTCGGATATCGATGCCATGCTCTTTTTTGAATTCGTCTGCAAAATAGTTGATGATCACGCGGTCGAAGTCCGCGCCGCCGAGGTGGGTATCGCCGTTAGTGGACTTGACTTCAAACACACCGTCACCCAATTCCAGAATAGACACGTCGAATGTACCGCCACCTAGGTCGTAGACAGCGATCTTTTCGTCTTTCTTCTCGCCCTTGTCCAGGCCGTAAGCCAAAGCCGCCGCGGTGGGCTCGTTGATGATGCGCTTGACTTCTAGACCTGCGATCTTGCCGGCATCCTTGGTAGCCTGCCGTTGACTGTCGTCAAAGTAAGCTGGGACGGTAATAACCGCTTCGGTGACTTTGTCGCCCAGAAATGCCTCGGCGTCGCTCTTGAGTTTGCCGAGCACCATGGCGCTGACCTCTTCCGGACTGTATTCTTTGTCGCCCATTTTGACCTTGACGCCGGCGCCGCTTTTGATAATTTCATAACCCATAAGCTTGAGGTCACGCTGGACTTCCTCGTCACTGAATTTACGTCCGATGAGACGCTTGACCTCATAAATCGTATTTTTAGAGTTGGTAACCTGCTGACGGCGGGCTACCTGGCCGACCAGGCGTTCACCGTTCTTGTTAACCGCTACGACTGACGGTGTCGTACGGTTCCCTTCGCTGTTGGCGATAATTTCTGACTTACCGCTTTGCATAACGGCCATGGCTGAGTTAGTAGTTCCGAGGTCTATACCGATAATCTTGCTCATGTTTTGTAGTAAGCCTTTCTCCTAAATTAGCAGTCTTATAATGCTACTGCCAGTGTAGACAATTAGCACTCTCATGTCAAGAGTGCCAACGGGTAGTTATTTTTTCAGGCTGACTCTGACTATAGCGTGGCGGATGATGTCGCTGCCAATTTTGTAACCGGCCTGGAGTTCTTCGCTGACGATTTCATCGTCGCCATCGCCCTCTTCCATACTGATCGCTTCGTGCAAGTGCGGGTCAAAGCGTTCGCCAACGGTCTTGATGCGCTCCACTCCCATATCCGCCAATGTTTTTTCGAACAGCTGGTGAGTTTTACTAACCCCTCGTATCCACTCGGTTGTCTTGTCACCTTCTCCGCTTAGACTTTCAAGTTCTGGCTTGGGATGGTGCCTAATGGCCCGCTCAAAGTTATCAATAACCGGCAACAGATCGCGCACAACGTCGGCTTTGAGCCGGGTGCGCAGGCTGGCAATTTCTTCCTCGTGTCGACGGCGAAGATTAATAGCATCAGCGCGCTCCTGCTGTAAGGCAGCGGTGAGCTTTGTCAGCTGCTCTTTTAGCTCTTCTTGCTGCTTGTCAAGCTTGGCGGTGGCCTTTTTAGGCTTCCGGCTTGACGGTTCACTATGGTCTTTAGACACTGAAGTGCTCCGGTGTCAGTCCTGCAAACTGCTTCTTCATATCTATAACATCAAGTAAGGCGTAGGCGGCCAAGACTTTCGTATGATCATCCGGTATGCCCAACTCCCTTAAACTGTGATGAACCGGATCAATGGTTTGCGCGCCTCTAGCAAGGTCAAGCGTTCCTGTACGGGGACATACATAATCGGCGAAGGCGTCAAACAACCTACTATATGCATATGTGCCTGCGGCTGTACTGCGCAAAGGTTCCTGGTTAGGCATATAGAACCTCTTCCAGCTCTCGGCCGGCGCGGGCGACGAGCGTCATGACGTCGCGGTAACTTTGGCGGGTTGGGCCAAGCGTACCTATATAGCTCCGGTCAGAAAACGGGCTGTGAAAACGGCTGATAATTAGGCTGACGCCGGCGGTGCGGCCGATAGGGTTCTCGCTGCCGATATACACGCTCAGCGGCTTATTTGGCGCCGCCTCACGCAGCCACGGCTCCAGGTTATCCAGCAGGCGGGCGACCTGTTGGACTTGCTCTCCGTTAATAAATTCCGGCTGGCCGAACAGGTTGCTCAAACCGCTCATATACAGCTGGTTGCCGATGGTCGCCAGGCCGAGGTTATGGGTTAGCTCCACGAGGGTATCAACAGCGTTACGGATCATGCGTTCCGGGGCACCGGCGTGTTGTACGCGGGCAGCCAGGGCTTTTTCGGCCCGCCCTTCCAAGACAGGCGCTGTTTCACTTTCGTTGGTTTCAACCAGGTTGTTGACGTACAGCCGATATCCTTTATCAGTTGGTACCCTGCCTGCGCTGGTATGCGGCTGCATTATGTAGCCAAGGTGTTCAAGCTCCGCCATTTCGGCCCGGATAGTCGCCGAGCTCACGTCGAAGAGCTTGGCCAGCAGCGTACTGCCGACCGGGCTTGCCACCTCGGCGTATTGCTCAATTATGGCGCTTAAAATTTTCTGCTGGCGATCTGTCATTACGAATATTCCCAAATTGTCACTTGTCTGGCATTATATAACCTTTAGCACTCAGCAGTCAAGAGTGCCAAGAGGCATGCCTATATATAATTTTCTTCGTGGAAGACTTCTGACACCGATCCTTCAGTGACTATTTCGTAAAGGGTGCGGGCAACTATGTCCGCAACCGTTACTACATGCAGGGCGTCCCCCAGTTCGGCTTTTGGCCTGTCCACTGGGATAGTATCGGTTACGATAGTCTGGCTAATGGGCGAGTCCTTGATGCGATCTACCGCGGGGCCGGAAAACCAAGCATGTGTTGCTGCAACAAGGACATCAGCCGCGCCCGAGGTGTGCACCGACTGCGCCGCGGACGTAATCGTGCCGGCAGTATCGATCATGTCGTCAAATATAAGACACGTTTTACCCTCGACTCCCTCGACGTGCGAGTCATGACTGACTTTGGTCGGGTCGCTCGGATCTCTCATTTTGTCCAGGTGAAGTACTGCTACCCCAAGTTTCTTAGCGTGCTCTTGTGATATCTTGGAATGGCCAACGTCTGGCGATACCACCACGTAGTCCTGTATGTCGCCTGTCATCTTCCTTTTCATCGCAGCCCTTAGCAGCGGCTGGGCGGTTATGTGATCAAACGGCTTGTCAAAAATCGCCTGGGTTTGAGGCGCGTGCAGGTCAACCGTTACTATCCGTGAGGCTCCTGCCATTTCAAGCATCTTTATATTTAGCGCTGCCGAAATCGACTCCCGGCCTTTGGCCTTCCTGTCTTGCCGCGTTCCGGCTAGATTAGGGGAAACGGCCGTTATCTGGCTGGCTGATGCCAGCTTGGCAGCATAGATCATTTCCAGGTGTTGGTGCAGCGAGTCACTGACTGAGCGGCCCTCGTTTGGCGCGTGAGGCTGCATGATAATGACGTGTTTTCCTCTTATTGACTCGTCATATCTGGCATAAAGCTCAGTGTTGGGGTGGGTCCGAAGGGTGATTTTTCCCAATTCCAAGCCCATTCTCTTAGCTATATCAGCGGAAAGCTGCGGGTGGGTTTCGCCGCCTACCAAAACCAGCTTATTTTTCTGCCGAGGTGATAATGCCTTCATTGTGAAAACCCCACCCCTAAAACTTGCCTTCTTAGAATCCTTAGTAGCTATTCAAAAACAATTTAACACAAAAATGCAGACTTGTCTAGTGACTACAGGGGCACTGGAATACTGGGCCGGCCGCTATTCGGAAACCTCAACAGCACCAAGATGCTCCTGGATGTCGGCGGCCAGCTGTCTGGCAACTTCGCGGGCAGCGGAATCATCAACCTCTTTGTGCTCTTTGGACTGAGTAATCGCCTGGACCGCTTGGAAGGTTTCATCCAGGTCATCGTTGATAATTGCTATGTAGTAGTTGGTGTTAAGGAGCTGCTCGATCTCCTCCAGCGCGGTCTGCATACGGCGGTGGGTATCGGCGGCGTCAACCACGTCCCCGTAACGACGGCGCAAGCGCGCTTGCCAGGTTTTGAAGTTTGGCGGCAAAAGAAAGATTGCCTTTGCGCCGGGATCAAGCGCTTTGTACTCTGCCACGCCCTGTACTTCTATGTCAGTCATGGCGATTTTGCCGTCTTCGTGCGCAGTCCTGATCTCGGCCTCGCTGGTGCCGTAGAGGTTGCCGCTGTAGATTTTGGCTTCCACAAAAGCCTGGTCATCAAGCATTCGCTCGGCCGCAACCTTATCGATAAAGTGGTATTCGCGGCCATCCTGCTCGGCAACGCCCTGGTTAATGCGCGGCGGCCGGGTGGTGTGCGAAATGATGTGATGATACCCGCCGGTTTTCATGAGCTTTTCTTTTAGAGAGTCCTTGCCGGCGCCAGTCGGCCCCACCAGCAGCAATATCGGGGTCTTCTTGATCAATTCTGTCGTTGCGACACTCGGTTGGTAGGTGGCCAGCTTATCGGCAAGGGATGAATTCATTGGGTTTATTTATAGCAAATAGGGGTTCAAAGACCAAACTTCATGGCTCTTATGGTAGCCGTGCCAGGTGCTTAGTCTTTTTTAAGCATGACGGTGAACGCCTCCGATGGAATATCAACTTTGCCGAAACGCTTGAGGCGTTTTTTGCCCTTGGCTTGTTTGGCCAACACTTTCTTTTTACGGGAAACATCACCTCCGTAGAGACCGGTCGTTACATCCTTGCGGTAAGCGCTGATGTTCTCCCGCGCAATGAACTTGCCGCCGATAGCCGCCTGCAGCGCGACCTGAAAGTTTTGGCGCGGAATAACGTCCTTGAGCTTGGCAACGACACTGTGGCCCAGGGTGTCAGCCTCGCTGCGATGGACCATCACGCTCAGCGCGTCGACACGCTCGCCGGCGACATAAAAGTCCAGTTTGACCAGGTCGCCTGCCCGGTAGTCATCGAGTTCATAGTTAAACGAGCCGTAGCCGCTGGTCAGGCTCTTGAGCTGGTCATAAAAATCAGTCAGCAGATTGGCAAGCGGCGCCTCGAAGCTGATCAGCGCCCGTTTATCAACGTAAGAAATATTCTTCTGCAAGCCCCGTTTGCCGGAGATCAGCTGGATTATCGGGCCGACGTACTCCTGCGGCGCGACAACTTCGCCTTTGATCCACGGTTCGCGGATCTCCTTGATGCCGGCGGGGTCAGGCAGATCCGTTGCGCTCTTAATATCCAGCACCCGGCCGTCTATTAGCGCAATTTGATAATCGGTTGAGGGGTTAGTGACGACTAGGTCAAGATCGTATTCTCTCTCCAGGCGTTCACGGACAATGTCCATATGCAACAGGCCCAAGAACCCGACGCGCACCCCAAACCCCAGTACCGGCGAGTTTTCCGGCGTGAATTGCAGGGCCGAGTCGCTGAGGCTCAACTTTTCTATCGCATCTTTGAGCTCCTGATAGAACTCGTTGCTTTCCGGAAAGAAACCGGCGTACACAAAAGGTTGAACGTTGCGGTATCCGGGCAACGGCTCAGAGGCCGGTTGGCTCGACAGCGTAACAGTATCCCCGACTTTGGCCTGGTGCGTGGTTTTGAGGTTGGTGACTATATAGCCGATCTCACCGGCTTCCAGTCCCGAACCGGGCGTCATGCCGGGATTAAGCGCGCCGACTTCCAGAACCAGGCCGGACGCCTTGGCAGCCATCATGGTGATGCCGGCGTTCTTCCCAATCTTGCCGTCAAAGACGCGCACGTAAAGAATCACCCCGCGATAATCGTCGTAATAACTGTCAAAAATAAGCGCCCTGGTCTCCGGCGCTTGTGAGCTGCGGGGGGCCGGCACGTGCTTAACCAACGCATCCAGAACCTCGTCAACGCCCTGCCCGGTCTTGGCCGAAATGTGCAGGATATCCTCCGGCTTGCAGCCCAGAAGACTAACTATTTCGGCGCTGACGCTTTCGGTATCAGCGGCCGGCAGGTCGATCTTGTTCAAAACAGGGATAATTGTCAGCTCCGCAGCAATAGCCAGGTAGACGTTAGCCAGCGTCTGGGCCTGGATGCCTTGTGTCGCGTCCACCACCAGCAGGGCTCCTTCGCAGGCCTGCAGGCTGCGCGAAACTTCATAGCTGAAGTCCACGTGGCCCGGCGTATCAATCAGGTTCAGCTCATAATCTTTGTATGACATCCGTACTGGAGCCAACTTGATGGTGATGCCCTTTTCCCGCTCCAGGTCCATTTTATCGAGCAGCTGCGCTTTCATGTCGCGCTTTTCGACCGTACCGGTCAACTCCAGCAACCGGTCAGCCAGCGTGGACTTACCGTGGTCGATGTGGGCGATAATACAAAAATTCCTGATCTGCTGCTGGTTCACGTAAGAGATATTATAACAGAGGTGGGCTAAAAGGTTGAGGCATTAGGTTTACATGGTGGACGCGGATCAATTATCGCGTTTGCGGCCAACGCATTCCATCAAACTGCTGTAACGATTGGATGTGATGATCAAGTGGTCAAGCAGCTCGATGCCAAGCACCTTGCCAGCTTGTATCAGTTGATCAGTTACCTCAAGGTCGGCCATGGTTGCCTCCAGCCGTCCGGAAGGATGATTGTGTGCCAGAATGACCGCCACGGCGCCGCGTTCAATCGCCGGACGGAAGACTTCGCGCGGATGCACAATGTTAGCAGTCAGGCTGCCGACGGAAATGACTTCATCATGGATAACCTGGTAGCGGCTATTAAGGTACAGGCCGCGAAGCTGCTCCTTTTGGCTAGAGCCCATGTCCTTAAAGTAACGGTGTGCCTGTTTGGCATTGCGCACTTGTGCTGGGCGACCTGCCTGGGTAGCATAAAAACGCCGTCCTAGCTCAAACCCGGCGACTATCTGGCAGGCCTTAGTGATCGGAATGTTGGCTGTGTCAGCCAGACGCCGGGGGTCTGACTCGTTACTGACCGCCTTCTCGCCATATTCTTTAAGCGTGCGTCGGGCCATCGCCAGAACGTCTTCTCTTGTCGTGCCAACGCCCCAGAGGATAGCAACCAGTTCGGCAACCGATAGGCTGCCTGGACCGGTATCCAGCAGACGCTCGCGCGGGCGGTCCGCATCAGGCATATCCCTAACCCGCAAAACATAATCAGGCCGGGAATCGTCGGTAAATACTAAATCCCGATCTCTCAGCCGGTACGAGCCTACGGTACGAGGCGGGGCCAAAACGTCTGACATGCTTCAATTATATCGCGCCGACCAAAAAATAATATTAAAAACTTCTTAACTACTACAAAATTACAGCTTTTACGGCCGCTAAAAGTCCAATCTGACCGGCTTCAGGATAAGTTTGCGCAGGCGGTTGAAGACCGGGCGCGCTTCTTCCAGCCCGAAGAGTGCCGAAACAGCCAGGTGCACTCCGAAGACTACTATAGTTATAAACCCCAGTTTGCTGCCAAGCGTCAAAACTCCGCGGTCATTAATGCCCAGCGGGTACAATGAAATCATGATGAAACCGGCTACCACGCTGAAACCAGAGACTGAAATTATCCGCCAAACGCCACCCCAGAACTTGGCATCAAAAAGTTTATGGTCCCGCCTGAGCATAATGCCGGACAGTATAAATACTTCGACCATGGCAACGATAGATTGGGCAAGTGCCAAGCCGGCCACGCCGTAGCCTTCAGGAGCCGGCCGCGCCAGCGTAATAGCCAAAAAAATGTTGAGCGCGATCGTGAAGATCGATACGAAGAGCGGCGTTTTGGTGTCTTTCTGGGCATAGAACCAGCGTGAAATAATAGCGTATTGGATACGGAAAAAGATAGCCAG
This sequence comes from Candidatus Saccharimonadota bacterium, assembly GCA_027315225.1. Classification (GTDB taxonomy): domain Bacteria; phylum Patescibacteriota; class Saccharimonadia; order Saccharimonadales; family UBA4665; genus DAHUYJ01. The sequence continues at coordinate 75,743 of DAHUYJ010000002.1, forward strand.
CGTCAAAAAGCCGAAGATCGTAGCGATTTGCGGACTGCCGTTGGAATAAATCAAGCGCGCCAAGTACCCCCGGGCAAAATAACAAACCACCACAATTGGGGCGGCTATCCAAATCATGGCCCTGAGTACAGTCAAGAAGTCCCTGCGAAACAGGTCAGGCCGGTTTTGGCTCAGCCTGGTGTTCAGGCGTGGAAAAGCAGCCGTTGAAATAGCTGTGCCAATCAGCAGAATCGGCGCCGTGCTGAGAATGAAGGCATTATTATAAAACGTGATGGCACCAGTGCCCAGGCCGCTGGCAATATGCGTCTCGACAATGCTTTCAACCTGGTCAACTCCCTGGTCCAGCGAACGCGGCGGGAGATTGCGCAGCACGGTATGGAAGTCCGAGCTCTTCCAGATGATCCGCGGCCGCCAATGAAAGCTCGTCTTCCATAAGCCGATAATGACAATAAGCAGCTGGAGTACGCCCCCAATCAGTGCGCCTATGCCCAAGCCCACCAGACCGATGTTGTTCTTGAAGACAAAGATACTGACAATGATTGAGGCGTTGTAAAACAAGGGCGCGATCGCGTAAAAGAAGAAGCGGCCCATGGTCTGCTGCACGCTTGTAAGAATGCCCGAAATAGTAAACAGCAGGGGATTAAGCGCCAGGAAACGCATAATCGTGGCTGCCGTGTTGAGCTGCGCCGGCGATAGGCCGGGTGCCACGACATGACTGATAAGCGGTTTGGCAAACAGCAATATTATAACTGCCACGACGGCCATGATAATAGTCAACAGGTTCATGAGCGATGCCGATAAGTCCCATATGCCCTTGCGGTCGCCTTTGACAAAGCGGTCCGCCAGCACCGGCATAAAGGCTACGCCGAGCGCGCCTGCAGCCAATGTGAAGAAGAAGAAGTCAGGAATATTGAAGGCTGCAAAGTACGCATCTGTGCTATGCGGCCCGACTGTCGGGAAATTGGCGTTAACCAGCTTGGTGCGCAAAAATCCCAATAATTGGCCGGTAAACGACATGGCCACCAGCAATGCGGCAACATTACCGATGCTAAGTCGCGGTTTCTTTTTGGTTGGCGGAGAAGGAGCAGTAGGACTCATGCAGTATTCATACTTCGTTCAAAAGCTACCCTACAGTATAAAGCAGGAGCCCCATGTATCCCAGTAGATTTGCTCCTTTTTTAGTACAAAGCTGCTGCTTCGGGGAACTTGGCACCTTTAAGGGCTTCTACGACTTCGTCAGCATCGACGGTTTCTTTTTCGATCAGGCGGTCTTTGAGGTTTTCTAGCTTGCTGAGATTTGCCTTGATGATGATACGGGCCCGGTGGGCGGCCTCATTAATCAGGCTTTCTACCTCATCGTCAATAACCTTGGCGGTTTGGTCAGAATATTCACGTTCGTGCACCAAGCGGTCGAGCATCATGCCATCGTCGACATGGAAGACCTGGTCACGTAGCTTTTTGCCCATTCCCTGGTTAACAACCATGTCACGCGCCAGCTCGGCGGCATTTTGCAAATCGTTACTGGCCCCAGTAGTAATGCGGTCTCGGCCCAGTATGATTTCTTCCGCGACGCGGCCGCCCAGACCCCGGGCCAGCATGTCCTTGAATTGTATCAACGAAACGAAGACGCGGTCTTCCGGCGGGATAAACCAGGTTACACCTCCCGCGCCGCCGCGCGGAATAATAGTAACTTTGTGTACGGGGTCGCTGTCCGGCAGAACGTGGCCGACAAGTGCGTGGCCGGCCTCGTGGTAGGCGGTTGTAACTTTGTCAGCCTCTGTCATGATCTTGCTCTTTCGCTCCGGGCCTATAGCAACGCGTTCGAAGGCTTCAGTCACGTCTTTTTCACTTATTTCGCTGTGCGAATTCCTGGCAGCGACAATGGCGGCCTCGTTGGCAATGTTAGCCAGGTCGGCGCCCGAGCTGCCGGCAGCCTTGGCTGCCAATGTATCAAGGTCAACGTTCTTGGCCAGCGGCTTCTTGGCGAAGTGGACCTTCAGGATAGCTTCCCGGTCCTTGCGGTCCGGAAGACCGATGTTGACGCGGCGGTCGAACCGACCGGGACGGAGCAATGCCGGATCAAGAACATCGGCCCGGTTGGTAGCTGCCAAGACGATAACGTTCTGTCCCTGCTCAAAGCCGTCCATCTCAACCAGGATCTGGTTCAGGGTTTGCTCGCGTTCGTCATGGCCGCCGCCCATGCCACTGCCGCGTCGGCGCCCGACGGCATCGATTTCATCGACAAAGATAATGCACGGGGAGTTCTTCTTGGCCTTGGCGAACAGGTCACGAACCCGCGAGGCGCCGACGCCTACAAACATTTCGACGAATTCCGAACCGGAGATGCTGAAGAACGGGACGTTGGCTTCGCCTGCTACGGCCCGGGCCAGCAAGGTCTTACCTGTTCCTGGAGGACCTACCAACAAGACGCCCTTCGGGATACGTGCCCCCATACCAGCGAATTTCTTGGGAAATTTGAGAAACTCGACGACTTCTTCAAGATCCTGCTTGGCTTCCGCGCTGCCCGCGATGTCCTTAAAAAGCGCTTTGTCCTTCTCATTACCGTACAGCCGGGCCCGGCTTTTACCAAAACTCAGCGCCTGGTTACCCTGTCCCTGGGCACTTCGCAGCATGAAGTACAGCAGACCGGCAATAATTAGCACCGGAATTATTGAACCTGCCAGATTGAGCAGGGTCGAGCTGCTACTGCTGGTCGGCTTATAGGTTATGGATACTTTGTCGGTATTAAAACCCTGTTGCTTGAGGCTGGAGTTACTGTCTACGTACGTCTTAAGCGTGGGGTGGCTTTTCCCCTTGGGCGTAATATCCAGTTCGTTATTAGTAACGGTAATGGAACTGTAATCGCCGGCGTTCGTGTCATGGATAGCGGTGGTCGCCGGAATCTCTTTCAGTGAGCTAGGCTGGTTAAAGGCCGCGACAAGGATAAGGCCGAACAATATCAGCAGCGCCACGAAGCCAAAATTCTTCATGTTGCGGCGGTTGTTGCCCCCTGAGCGATTAGAACGATGTGGTCTCTTATCCATATTGTAGGTTTTTATTATACTCCGGCGAAAACGTTTTGCCTAGCGCTCTGGTACTTCGAGTGCCAAGTTATCTGTTTGGACCCTCATATAAGCCCCTGACAGGACCGGAAAAACTTTGCCGGGAGCCGCCGTTTTGCCGGCGACAACCAGCCGCTCCAGGGTTTTTTTATCGAATTCGCGCAGCTTATGTGCCCGCAACCAGGCAGCTATCACTTCCCGGGCTACGGTGTGAGGCAGCTGGCTGAACCATTGGCGGTTCAGCACACCTTCCACTTGAGGCTTCAACAACTCTTCCAGCGCGGCGTCCAGTTTTTCGTTTGTCGCGGCCATATCAGTCAGGATACCAAGCATCCGTTCCCTGTCGGCGCGGCCGAACCGCGGCAGCAGCTTATGCCGTACGTAGTTGCGCAAATAGTCAATGTTCTCGTTGGTGGGGTCTTCGCTCCATGACAAATCATTATCTTTGGCGTAAGCCCGAAGCCGGGCTTTGGGGACATCAAGCAGCGGCCGGGCTACGCCCGGGCGGCTTTTGAGCGCCGTGAGCCCTTTGCGCCCGGTGCCCCGCAACAGATTTATGATGGCCGTCTCAAGCACGTCATCCTGGTGATGCGCCGTGATAATAGCCGGGGCTTTTTGTTGTTCCCGGACTCTACGCAAAAAGTCATAGCGGGCTGTCCTGGCCGTGGCCTCGCTGGCGCCAGGCCCCAGGCGGGCTTCTTCGTAGACAAACGGCAGGCCGTATTTTTTCGCCACAGCCTGTACCAGCTTGCGGTCCTTGGACGAGTCCGGACGGATGCCATGGTCAAGGTGCGCCACCACCAGGTCCAAGCCCTTTCGCCGGGATACCATATGCAGTAGAGCCATGGAGTCAACGCCGCCACTGACGGCAACCACGTACTTCCCTGCTTTTGGCAATTCTACATCCATATGTCTTACTATTGTAGCAATGGCCCGCTTTACGTTCGTCACCAGCAACAGCCACAAGATCCTGACTGCCAGGACAGTTTGCGAGCCGCTTGGCATGACGTTCCGGCACAAGCATATGGATCTTGTCGAGATCCAAGCCGATGGAGAAGCCATCGCCCTGGATAAGGCCCGGCAAGCCTACGAGGCGCTTCGTGAACCCGTTGTAATCACTGATGACAGCTGGATTATACACGGGCTCAACGGCTTTCCCGGTCCGTACATGAAGTACGTGAACCAATGGTTCGAGCCCGAAGATTTTGTGCGCCTGACCAGGCATCTCGATGACCGGCGCATGACCATGCGGCAGATTATTGCGTATAAAGACACTGACGTTGAGAAACTGTTTGTCGCCGACATTGACGGCGTACTGCTCAAGGGGCCCCGCGGCAAGTCAGTCATCCCTCATTTTGCCGTGGTCTCGTTCGACGGCGGCAAGCACAGTGTGGCCGAGGAAGAGGACGGCGGCAAGCGTTCAGCGGTCGCCGCCCGCACTAACGCCTGGCACGAACTCTGCGAATGGCTCGCCGAGTAGCTAGCCAACAGATACGAATCATGCTATATTACACTTTGTCTATCGGCATGCAAACGTAGGTTTGTGTCATTACGGCGGCGTAGCTCAGCTGGTTAGAGCACAGGACTCATAAGCCTGGGGTCAGTGGTTCAAGTCCACTCGCCGCTACCAAGTTTGTTGCACATTTGTTGTTTGTATTATAAAGTGAGCTTGGAATGAGCGTGAGTGCGGTAGAGCAACATTCGGGACAAGGCCAAAGGGCACGATCGATTCGCGCCTCATGGCTGAGGCTCGCTGACGGTACACCTCTCCCTGCTTTCTGTTGGCCAATACCGTTCGAACGGGCTTTTACTGAAAAACTCCAAACCGAATGCGCCCCTGAAACCGGGCTGCTTGTAGTGGCGGTTGGAGAAGAAGACGATGTAGCCCACTACGCCTTTGGTAAGCTAACCTCAACCACCATAGTTGATTCTCTTGGACTGGCAACGAACGGCATCAAGCGCCTCAGCAACGAGCACCGGGCCGCATTCGACGAAGCATTTGAAGAACTCATAGGTAACCCCGGTATGGGCGACACGAATGTCCTGGTGATGACTGTAGACCCGCAAGACCTAAGCAAAAATTCCCTGGCGCACTTCGGCCCTAGGGAAATTCCGGAGATGGCTCCGCAGTTGGGTGTCCTGGCCGCCAGGTTAGCGGCGTAATTAGCTGGCGTAACTAAAGGACCCGGCCTCTCGCAAAACCGGGTCTTTTTTGAGTCTTTGGCGTTAGAGCTTTTTGAGCAGCCGATCAATCTTGATGAAAAGACTGTGGTCGGCCGTATTGACAAGCTCAAACGCCAAGCCGCTGGTGGCTTTCATGCCGTAAGTGGCTCCTTGTTTTTATATTTGTAAAGGTTTTTGTTTGTGATCACGAAACAGTTCTCATTATACACAATTTTGTTATTTTGTCAAAACGTGTACGCGATCTGTTTCGTACGACCTCGCTTATCATGATACCTTTTATGTTTATCTGCTGGCAATGTTATAAATCACGGATTACGTTGTGCTTTTTACAGATCGGCTGGTCGTCCAAACCAATACTACAGCGACTACAAGAAGCAGCCCCGAGAACCCGAGAAGTACCGGGTTAATATGATGCTTAGAGGGAATAGTCAGGTCGGCCGAAGTAGCCGGTGTTGTCGCGGCCACAGAGTTCAGGTTAACTGTCGACAACGGTGTATTGTGCAGCGTTTGGCCCTGTCCGCTATTCAATAGCGCAGTGGCCGTGCCCGGCTGTACATTGCTTTGGTTAGCGGAACCGGCTGTTGCTGGTGGCTGTGAAGCTGTCTGCGGATCCTGCGTTACCGTTTGGGAGCCTGAACTGGTTGTAGCGCTAAGCGAATCGTTGGGCATTCCCGTCTATTGTAAAGCAATCCGCCCAAAACGCACATCGATTAGGGGGTTGTCCAGCTTGTCTGCTATTACTCTAATATAACCGCGCTTTGCCACGCGCTTAATGCCTGGGCCGGATTCTCTTCGCGCACCAGTGACGTGCCTATAAGTACGGCATCAACCGCCAGTTCCCGGAGCATGCCCATGTGCCGCGGCTCCCTTACGCTGTAGCCACTCTCGGCCACTACGGTAACGTCTTTCGGCACCATCCCTATAAGCCCACGGGCAGTATCCGTGTCAACTCGCATGGTACTAAGATCACGGTTGTTGATACCGAGCAACCGCGTGCCGATTTCCAGGGCCCGGCACAGCTCTGCCTCGTTATGAACCTCTACCAGACAATCCAGGCCTATGGCTTCAGCCTCTTCGTGCAGGTCCTTAAGCTTATCGTCGGAGAGCCCGCCCGCTATTAATAATGCGGCGTCCGCGCCGAAGGCTTTGGCCTGATAAAGCTGGTACTCCCTGTCGATAAAGTCTTTGCGCAGGATTGGCAGGTCCACGGCTTGCCTGGCCTCAACCAGGTCTTCTATGCTGCCGCCAAAATGAATCCTCTGAGTTAAGATAGAAACGGCGGCAGCACCGCCCTTTTGGTACTGTTCGACTGTCCAAGTCACGCCAAGCCCAGGTCCAATCTGGCCCTCACTCGGAGATTTGCGTTTGTGCTCGGCTATAACAGCCACGCCGTCTTCGGCCGTCAGAGCATCCGCGAAGCCGGAACGGCCGTCGGGTAGTTCGGCAATCATCCACTCCAAATCTTGGAGCGGCGTATCTTGTTCATAAGCCCCGGCCTCGAGCCTGGCTGCCATGTAATACGGTTCCAGCTGTTCGAGTGTGTTCATCATACATTATTCACTTAGTGTAACTACTATACTTTTTGACCCAAGTTTTGCAAGCATAACCAAAATGGCTATTGAGAGGGCTCGCCCAAACTTATCAGGTACAGTGCACCATAAAGTCCGGCCTCTTCCCCGTATTCGGCCTGACATATGTCGAGACGCCGGAAATTTGGGTGATCGGACTTGAGTTCAGTAAAGACTTGCTTGAGACGGGGCCACTGCTTGACAGCGACGCCGCCACCTAATACCAGGCGCGGCGGCTCTAGCCCTATAATAAACTTGAGGAGGTGGTCATAAAAATCCTTCATGACCATTGCCCACTCTGTCTCAGAAAAATCAGCCATGGGTTTGCCAAAAGTTTTTGCGACCCATTTGCCGCCGCAATCCTGCTGCCACTGCTGGCAATACGCGGCGTGTTCGGCGTCGCTGATCTTCTGCACGGCCGGTCCATCCTGCAGGTAGGCCACCCGTGCCGCGCCAATCCCTGTGCCGCATGTAATGTAAAAGAAGTCATTCTTTTGCCCGCCGACAAGCGCCTCGCTGAGAGCACCGCAGTACTGGTCGCCGTTGACGGCTACCTGGCAACGAAAAGTGTCAGCCAGTTTGGTACCAATCGGCTGATCGATCCATTGGGGGGCGCTGCGCGAAGCGCTGATTCCGGTTTTTTGGGCATTGAGACGGCCCATCATGCCGATACCGATTCCCTCTATCTGTCGGCTAAGGTCTTGTATGGCACGGATTATGGCAGTCTCGTTTACTGCGTAGTCCTGACTATTCGGCAATACCCTTTTCTCTACAAGTTTGGGACTTTTGGATGATTCGGATGAAGCGACCCTGATGTTCGTGCCCCCGATGTCAATGCCAATATACATGGATGTTAGTATACTTGATATATGCTTTTGACGTTCGTCTCACAAAACCTACAGTATGCCGGCCGAAGCGATGGCGACGGTAATCCAGAGAACCGCTGGCCGCTGCTCGTTGAAAGGATAAAAAGCGTTTCGCCGGCTCCCGACTTCCTGCTGCTGCAGGAAACCTGGAACTGGAATAAATTCGGTCACAAGTACTTGGCCCAAGCGGTGAGCGATCTCGGAATGGAAGCATTGCCGCTGCCGCCGGCCAATTCGGGTAACGGGACAGCGCTATTGTATCGGTCTTCAACCGTAGGGCATTGGAAACGCTGGAACACTGACCACAGCGAACCGACGCTACACGGATTCGGCGTAGCCGCTTTTGATGTCGGCCTGTCTCATCTGCTTGATGTCGTATCGGCGCACACTATCCCTTTTAGCTCTGACATGGCACTGCAGGAAGCCGGATTGATCACCACACGCGCTTATAAATACAGCCCTCTCGCCATCATCGGTGGTGATTGCAACTATCCGCCCGGCCGCGGGCCGGAGCCGAATTATAGTGTTATGAAGCCGTACAACTTGGCCGCCCGGACTCTGCTCGCCGACCCGAGCAAAAACGAACCGCGCACCCCGGATCGGCGACAAGCCTGGAAGCTGGAGCAGTCCGGCTTTGTTGACGTTGCGTACCGCTTGTTCGAAAAAACCGGTGACGAAAAGTTGCTGGAGCGAACAGCGTCCGACGATCGGATTGACCAGTTTTGGGTGAGCAAACCTCTTGCCACGGCGATCATCAGCTACCACGTGATTGACGAGCCAAGTGGTGCCAGCGACCACAAAGGGATTGTGTTTCAGCTGGACACGGATTTAGTTGGACACGCTTAGTCGCTACTTAGGCAGACGGGATCGAGAGTAACACTACGCCAACTATCATGAGCAGCGCAGCGACTGCTTCAAGGCGATTCAGTTTCTCTCTGAAGAAGTAGGCGGCCAGCAGTAACGACAGTAGTGCCACTGAGTTGCTCAAAGCCGCAACAATGCCGACATTAAATTTGCTTACACCTACTGTGAACGCAACAGTCCCAATAACAATAGCTACCCCATTGCCAATTACTTTTGGGCTGAAAGCCTGGTCATACGGTATGCGCTGGCGACCAACTAATAAGTGCACCCCCGCTGCAGCCGTTACGCCGAGTTCTGCCAGAAAAGCTGATAGCCACGGACCTAGAGCCCGCGTAGGATACACTAGCGCAAAGTAAAACACACCCCAGCCCGCCGCAGCGAGAAGCGCATACGGCACTCCGCCAGCAAGGCTGACAAGTTTGGAGCCCTTAAGGCTTTTGGGATTAACCGAAGCGCCTATGTTCGCCACGACTATAAGGGCTACCGCAAACCATCGGAGCATACTAATGGGCGTTTCCAGAATAAAGAATGACAAGAGTACAGCAACCAACGGTGAGCAGCTGGCAATTGGCGAGACTATTCCGACCCTGCTTATCTTTATGCCGTGCGTAAATGCCAATGCCGGCAAGTAACCGAATGCTCCGAGAAGCAAAGCATAGAAAACATAATGCAGGTCATGCAGACGGTTGAGGTCGTAGACAGACGCCACGGCGAGCAGCGTGATAACCGTCAACCCTCTTAAGAATATGAGTTGTGCGTTTCCGAATTTTCTTGCCAAAGGTTGGGCGGAAACATTAGAGACCGCGTATCCAGACATGGACAACAAGCCAAACAATACTGCCAGCGTAACCATGAGGCTAGTGTAGCATCCGAAAAACTAAAGCATATATGCCACAGAACAAACAAAAACCCGACTAACGTCGGGCTCTTGTTTTGGTTGCGGGGGCAGGACTCGAACCTGCGACCTCGTGGTTATGAGCCACGCGAGCTGCCGCTGCTCCACCCCGCGTCGATAGTCTGGCTATTGTATCGAACAGAGGTAATTTTGTCAATCGCCGGGCCAACTGGATCAATTGCTGGTAGCTGTGCTTTGCCGGTGCAAGAAGAAATCAACCCAGGACCGGAAGTTATTCTGGTAGGCGGATTGCTTAATCTGTGCGCTTGCCGTTTTAGATTGGCCGGGCATTGCGACAGTGTAGGACAGTGCTACCTGTCTGGGTACCAGGATTTCTTTCTCTCCAGGCGCTGCCAGGCCGAAATTTTGTCGGGCCGAGAGCTCCAGGTACTGGTTGCTCTTATAGTATTGGTTCTGCAGCGCGAGGTTGTCGTTCTGAAGTTTTTGGATGGCGTTTTGCTGCTTTATAGCCGCAATTTGTTTTTGCAAGCTGTAATTCAACTGGATAGCTTTGACCCCGCTCCAACTGATAAGCAAGACGATAACCACAAAGATCACCTGTCCGGCGAAGCGGACGTCATTGAGGCGCCTGATAAAGAGCGTCGCCTTATCCAGATAATATTTTTTTGTTTGCATAAACCGCCTGTAGCATTATATAAGTTTCGTCCATATTCTGCTATACTCTCATCTGTTACCGTGCATAATGCAGCTATCGCAAAGCACGTATCGCAGCCGGGGGTGTAGCTCATCGGTTAGAGCAGGCGGCTCATAACCGCTTGGTAGTTGGTTCGATTCCAACCACCCCCACCACGCTTGTTAATGAAAATGTCTTGATTACGTACGTGAGAAAAATTAAAAAACTTAATTTCCTTGTAATTATTTTTTGCCTCCGTTAACAGGGGCAATTTGTCGCTCAAGGGGTTAAAGAACGATTGTATCTGTAAAATATTTAGCTTAACCTATTTGACAAGCGGCGTTATAATTACATATGGATTAAATAATAATTAACTTCTTCTTTCTCTTACAATTTCATTAACAATTTAATAATAAGGAAAAACAAAATGAGCGGGGATACTGCACTGGCGGCCCAGCCAGGCGAATACATGGGCAGGATAAACCATTATGACAAGGATAGCCACGAATTCTTAGGGAGCGTGGGCATTTTGGAGCAGGGTGTGCTTCCTGAAAAAAGCATCCTGGCTTCGTCAAACACTCAAGCGTATATAGCTACCCGGCGAATCCCGGAGGTTGGTACAGAAGAAATAGTCATAGCCTTGAGGGATGATGACTCAAAAACGGTGATCGACCTAGGAACTCGTCTCCATCAATCCGAGCCTGAAAGTGCTGAGGGTATTACGACCACGGATATAGACCCCGATCCGGAATTACTGAAAGGAGCCCTGTCAGTAGCTATGAAGGTCGGGAAGCGCTCAATAGGTGTGCTTAGCGAAGACGTCCAGGTTGCCGACCCAGCGGTTTTGGAAATTGCCGGCTTTAAGATGGACGAGTCCGGCGCGTATGTCTTCAGGCCTGATAGTGGGCCTGTTGAGTCTCCGCCACGAGTCTGGTAAGCTCTTCGGTGTCGCGGGCCTTCATCAGCCGTTCGCGCAGCTCCTTGGCACCATCGAAGCCGTTTATATAAATCTTGCAAAATTTGTTAAGGGTGTGGATGGGCCGTTCCCCGTCCTGCCAAGTTTTGGTGAACAGCTGGACTTGTTTGCGGTACAGTGCAATCCGCTTGTCGGCCGAATGGTCCGGCCATGGGCTATTGCCGGCAAATATAAACGGATCCTGGAACACGCCGCGGCCGATCATAACGCCGTCCAGCCTGTACCGCTCGGCCAGTTCCAGGCCTTGCCGGCGGCTCTGTACGTCGCCGTTGCCGACAATCAATGTGTCCGGCGCCAAGCGATCGCGCAGTTCTCGGGCCTGGCCGATTATGCCCCAATCAGCGGGAACTTTGCTCATCTGGCGCTTGGTCCGGCCGTGGAGTGTCAGCATTTGTAGGCCTTGGCCGAGTAAAAACTCAATCCAGGTCATGTCCACTTCATTAAATCCGGTGCGCGTTTTGACGCTCAGCGGCAACATGTCGGCTAGGCCTTGGCGTGTGGCCTCGATGATTCCGCACGCCCGCGGGCGATCATTAATAAGCGCTGAGCAGGTGCCGTTATTGACCTCGGACTTTTGCGGACAGCCCATGTTGAGGTCGACTCCTGCAAAGTTCACCCCAACCGGCAGGCCCAGCTCACGGGCGAATGTGCCGTCAGCAAGTTCTCGGGCGGTTTTATAAAAATTTTCTGGTTCTTTACCCCAGATTTGCGCTATCAGTGGCCGCTCGCCCGGGGTAAACCTCAGCTTTTTAAGCAGCTTGAGGCGGCCGGGGCTTTGCAATCCGTCGGCATTCACAAACTCTGTAAAATTCAGGTCCGGCGGCGCACAGCCAGCCACAATTTGGCGAAACACCGTGTCCGTGACGTCATCCATGGGCGCCAACACAAAGAACGGTTTTGGTAACTTACTCAGATAACTCATGCTTCTACTGTAGCGGAAATCCTGGTACAGCCTAACGTCACCAAACGTTAGGGTCGTCGCTCGGCCCCCTGCCTTGAGCTATCGCTTGCTGACGCGGGGAAAGGCGGTGGCTCGCCCGATGTTTTTTGGCGGCAGCCGCTTTGGCTAGACCGTTGGTGCTAAGGCCGTCCTCCACTTCTGGCAATTCTCTCTCGTTTACGACAGTTGCGGTCAGGATATCCCCAGCTACTGCGCCGGTGACTGCTATAGACTCGTCTGTCGGTGTTTCTGGCTCTGGATCACGGTATCCAAGGTCTTCCAGTAGCTCACCGTCTGAGCCCCTGGCCAGTTCAGCCGTTATGGCTTTCACGTAATCACTATAAGTACTCACAGGCAGACATTACCATTTTTATACAAACAGGACAAGGGGGGCCAGCCCCTCTATTCCCACTTGAAAACGCGGAAGGCGATGGCGTAAATGATGACGAACCAGATGGCAATAAGCCCGAGCTGGGGTCCGATCTGCCAGAGATGTTTGCCCTCGGTAGTGAGCTGCCGCAGGCCGTCAATAACCGGGGTCAGCGGCAGGTACGTTGTAATGCCCTGCAGCCAGTGCGGCATGTCAAAGCGCGGGAAAAACGTGCCCGACAAAAACAGCATCGGGAACACCACGATATTGCTGAGCGGCGCGGCTTGACGTTCGTTTTTGGCCCAGCCGCCAATCGCCAGGCCCAGACCGAGAATCATAAAGATGCTCAGGATCGTAAATAGGATTATTTCTATGTAGTTGCCGTCAACTTTGAGATGGAAGACGCTTATAGCAAGGGCGAACTGGATAGCAATCGAGATGATGCCGGTTGCCGCCTGGCTGAACATGGTTGCCAGGAAATATTGCCAGACCCTGAGCGGAGTGGTGTGCAAACGGCGTAGGATACCCTGCTTCTTGAGTTCCGGAAAGACGTTAACCGGACCGAAGATCCCGAGACCGATTATCGAGAACCCGAGCAGTCCTGAGAAAGTATAATCAAATGACGTCAGGCTCTTTTCGTTAACCGGCTGGCCGGCCACTGAGAATGGCGGCTGCTGGGTCACGAACCGGGCATTGATTTCTTTGAAAGTACCTTGCAGTACAGAAACCAAGGTTTGGCCGGTTCCGGAGCTGCTCTGCGTGTACAGGATCTTGGCCTGGCCCGACGGATACATTTGCCCAGTCTTGATGGCGCCAAAGTTGCGTGGCAAAACGATAATACCGTCGATCTGGCTTTTGCTTAAGTTATCCTTGGCGGCGCTGAGGGTAGTAATCGAAGTATCGACCTTGAACGTCTTGCTGCTATCAAGCTCCTTGACGAACTTTTTGGAAAAGGCCGTGGATGATTCGTTCAGGAGCGCGACTTTGAAGCTGACGCTGCCGCTGTTAGAAAGGCTTCCGAACACGAACAGGAATATGAGCGGGAACAAAACGGCAAAGAACTGTGCCAGACGGTCGCGAAAAAACCGCCGGGTATTGAGCTTGGTAAAGACCAGGACCGTGCGAAGCTGATTCTTCATATCAATCCCTAAGTCCCTTTCCGGTCAAATCGATAAAGACGTCCTCAAGGTTGGCCTGCTCCACTTTTTGTTCCTTCTTGAACCCGCGTCCAAGCAGTTGTTTAATAAGATTGCTGGGTTTATCGAGAGAGATGATCTTGCCGTTGTCCATTATGGCGACGCGGTCGCAAAGCAGCTCGGCTTCGTCCATGTAGTGCGTCGTCAAAATAACGGTAACGCCCCGGTCGCGGATAAAGCGGACCAAGTCCCACAGGTTGCGCCGGGCTTGGGGGTCGAGTCCGGTAGTAGGCTCGTCCAGGAAGAACACCTTAGGGCTGTGCACCAGTGCGGCAGCAATGCTGAGACGCTGGCGTTGGCCTCCGGAAAGTTGCTCGGCATAGTTGTTTATTTTGTCGCCCAGCTGCACGTCGTCCAGAAACTCCTGGACGTTCACCTTCTCGCCGTAGGCGGCAGCGAACATCTCAATGATCTCAGACAGTTTCTGCTTGTCCTGGAAGGCAGCGGTTTGCGGTTGCACGCCGATGATCTGCTTTACTTCGTTAGGACGCTCGGCCACATTAATACCGTTTACCAGGATGCTTCCCCCGTCTACCTCCCTAAGCGTCTCGATCATTTCGAGCGTCGTGGTCTTGCCGGCGCCGTTTGGCCCCAGGATACCGAATATTTCGCCCTTTTTTACTTCGAATGAAATACCGTCAACAGCCGGCTTGTTGTCGTAGACCTTCTTAAGGTTTTTTACTTTGAGGATAGCGTCAGTCATTGGCTCTCACTATAGCAACTTTGGCTGTGGTATGGTACTTGTTTTGTATCAAAATTATAGGCGCCCAACCCTCTGCATGAGGAAGCCGGGCGCCTAAAGAGTGAAGCCGTTTTAGCGGCTGCGCTTAACGGTCAGGAAGCCGTTGCGCGGGTTTTCGTTTACTTCCATGCCGGATGGCAGATCAGTAGCTTCGGGCCGCTGGTCTTTGCTGAAGTAGTAAATAGTTTGTTTTTTGCCACCGCGGAGGACAACGTCCTTAGAATTTAGGTAATACGTTACACCTTTGGAGTTAGTGTGCTTGTATGCCATTGCTGACTTCTCCCTCTCTTACCATTAGTAATGTACCCCTAACATACTCTGGGGGTATTTTGTTTGTCAACCCCTTGACCCTAAATAGGCATGCCGGTACATCCTGTTTATGACGCCCCATGCTGCTTTATGACCTCTGTTTAACGCGTAAGCATTTTTAGGTTGCAATACTCTAGCGGATTGTATTACACTGGTGCGGTAAGCATAAAAGTAATAAGCAAAGGGTGGATGGGGAAGATTATGGACTTTTCTAACCGAAACACGCAGCCGCAATCTACAGCTCCGAACACGCACGCTGCTTTTGGCGGCAACTCCAACAACAGCGGCAGCGGTAGTGGCGGTAGCAATAATAACTTCGGCAGTAACTTCAGCAAAAAAAATAAATCCGGTTCAGACAAAGGAAAGTGGGGCCGTGTTGGCCTCGTGGTACTGGGTGCGGCGATCGTTGTGCTGTTGATAGCCTCGATCGTTCTCCTGACCTTTGGCGGAGTCAAAAGTGAAAGCAAGTACGTAGACACTAGTAAGCTTCAGGCCGTATTTTTGAATACCGGGCAAGTCTACTTCGGGAACGTCAAGGCTCTTAACAGTAATTACTTCGTCCTTACTAATATCTTTTACCTGCAAACCACAAACAGCGGCAGTTCCAGCTCAAGTTCCAGCTCGAACAGCAACGTAACATTGGTAAAACTCGGTTGCGAACTACACCGGCCGTACGACCAAATGGTCATAAATAGCAGCCAGGTTACGTTCTGGGAG
>DAHUYJ010000030.1 GCA_027315225.1 Candidatus Saccharimonadota bacterium
GTAAAAATATCCAACTTATCTGCATCTCGGATGATTTTACCTTCAACTGTTGTGGGGCTAGAGCTACTTTTATGAAAACGAATGGCAGTGTATGCACTGTCAGCAATCTGCCGCTCTACGCCGTGCTGAATAAGGTCATCTCTTGCCATGACCGCACCTTCTTCTTCATGCCCCTCAACAACTCCCTTTGTTCTTGCGGCATCGTGCCATAATGCACAAAGTTCAAGAAACTCTTTGTCGCCTTCATAGCCTATCGCATTAGCTATCAAGCGTGCATTTACAGCAACACGCTCTGAGTGTGACCAGTCGTGAATAACATCATAAAAACTGCTATATAAATCTTTGGCTCTTGCGATTGATGCAGCATACTGTTGGTTCATGAACTAATGATAACAGAGATAATCTTGTTTAACCCATAACAGACTCGAACCTTCTGTCAGATAAGCCGATTTTATGCAAAATAAAAATAGCTCAAAATAAGTTCGAGCTACCTCTGTTGATAAACTACTTGGCTCCGGGGACTGGATTCGAACCAGACGCTTCTACCACCTAAATTTTAGGCTCGCTTTACTTTAGCTTACCTCTGTAAATTGTCAAATTTACTCTGGTTATATTCCTCGCGCTAAGGTATAATATAAGTTATGAATAAGCAATCACTAAAACGCACAAAAAACGTTCGTCGAGCTGTCGCAAATGAACGACTCGAAGGACTTAAAGTGTCCAAAGATTCACTTAAGATTGCCGATAGCTATATAGCTGGCAAAGCTTCTGCCAAACAAGCTGCCAAGAAGATACGAGCACGTTACGGAGTCTTGTAGTGCCAGACTTCGTCGATCCTTACTTCGACGATTCCCTAGGCACCTTACGCAACCTCCTCGGAGCAAAGTCCCCGGAGGAATTACGCAAGCTTGAGCCACAGATTGTCTTTGCCAACGAACTTGAACTTGAGTCAATAAATATACCACGCACAAACGATTTAGCCGAACTGCTAGCTATTCACGCTCAATTGTTTAAGGGCGTATACGACTGGGCAGGCAAAGTACGAACAGTAGATATTAAGAAGAACGAAAATGATAGCGAGTATTTCTTAATCGTCAGCAAGATAGCCGATGCTGCAAGCTACGTATTTGGCGAGCTTGCAAAGGAACATAATCTGATGGGTTTATCTGTAGATCTATTCACTGAACGACTCGCATACTTTTACGACCAGCTCAACTATATCCACCCATTTCGTGAAGGCAACGGTCGTACACAGCGAATTTTCTGGACGCGAGTCGCACGTGATGCAGGCTATGAAATTAAGTGGGACGAAGTTATCGGCGACGAAAACGATGAAGCATCAAGACTTGCAGCCGAAGAACTCGATGTATCAGCGCTAAAGGCAATGTTCATAAAAATAGTAAAACCTCTAGGAATAGAGTAGCCGGTCAAGGAACCCGCTCGGCTTTCTGGCTGCTCAGCTACCATAGGACTAACTGGTCGCTTCTGAAACCAAATAACAGAGACTAACAAGTGTTCTCGGGATCTTTCCCTGGTTCCAACGACTGCATAACTTAGCTTAAGATTAGGGAAGCTGGACTCGAACCAACCAACAGATAAGAAGTAGATTGACTAAAATAGGAAAACCGGGTCAAGGAACCCGGTCTACCTCTGTTGGTGCTTGGTCTGGCTCCGGGGACTGGATTCGAACCAGCGACCTAGGCGTTAACAGCGCCCCGCTCTACCGCTGAGCTACCCCGGAATATTGGACTGATATATTCTAACGGCTTATGAGCAGATTGTAAATGCAGCCGGTTGTGGAGTTTGAGATTGGCTTTTTGCTTAGTTGGGTGTGCGAGCTCGTTGAGTCTGGCGCCGGTTAGAAATCGCTGATGATTATTTTCTTCATTTTCATCATGCGGGCGTAGGCGTCTGGGCGCTTCATGAGCTCGCCCATGTCGTGGGGTACGATCTGCCAGCTTAGGCCGAAGCGGTCTTTGCACCAGCCGCATTGCTCGGCTGACGGTACGCTGGAGAGCTTCTCCCAGAAGTAGTCGATCTCTTCTTGGTCCCTGCAAGAGACGGCGAACGACACGGCTTCGTTGAACTTAAATTCCGGTCCGGCGTTAATAGCGATAAAGCGTTGTCCTGCCAGCTCAAACTCGATCACCAGCGGCTTGCCCGCCAGGTTTGCTTGGAAATCGGCCAGTCCTTCTTCCTTGCTTTTGGGGTAATGGGCCGTATGCAAGATCTTGCTGTCCGGAAATACGGACACATAATAGTCGACCGCCTCCCGGGCGCAACCGTCGAACCATAGATTAGGGGTAATCCTTTGCGCCATCAGTCTCTCCTGCTCGGCTGGAGGACGCCGACGCGGTTACCTTCGGTGTCCTTGAACGACACGTAAAGTCCGATGCCTGGTATTTCTATGGGTTTATTCTGGATTAGCTCGCCGCCCACCCGGTCGATGTCATCCATGGCCTTTTTGATGTCCTTGACGCCTATGACCACCGACGTGTCCTGGTACTGTGACGATTCGCCGCGCTTGTAAAAGCCGCCATTGATACTGCCCGGCTCTTTAATCATATGGTCTGAGTCGGTGTCGGCCGTGCCGGCGGTTATGTAATCGCCCATCTGACTGCCCAAGTTGTTCATATCCCAGCCGAACGCGGACTTATAAAAGCTGGCTACACGCTCCGCGTCCTTGTATGGCATCTCGAAGTGTACCACCGGATTATCGCTCACTATACCCCCCTTTTTTTAGGCTTTGCAGGCGCATTATACACCTTGCCAGGTCATGTCAATGTGATTTTTTAAGCTCGGCCTGTGCGCGTCGGGCGTCGTCGCGGGCTTTGAGGGTTTGGCGCTTGTCGTAGCGCCTCAGGCCGCGGCCTACGGCCAGGCGGAGCTTGATGTAGCGGCCGCCTGTCAGGATCTCCAGCGGTACGATGGTCCTGCCCTGTTGTTTGCCGGCAACCAGGGCGTCGATCTCGCGGCGTTTGGCCAGTAGGCGGCGGGCGCGGGTCTGGTCGGATTCGCTGATGGGAATACCGCTGGCGCCGGCGATGGTGGCGTTGATCAGGTATAACTCGCCGTTCTTGATGGTTACGTAGGCGCCGCGCAGGTGGCCGTGGCCCATGCGTAAAGCCTTGGTCTCGGCGCCGGTCAGTTCCAGGCCCACCACGAGAGAATCGCCGAGCTCATAATCATGTCGGGCGCGGCGGTTGACGATGCGTTTGGTCTGGTGCGACTTCTTCTTGGCCATAGCTTGATTATGCAGTAGGTTGACTTATTTTACAATCCGTGATATAAATTAATCTTTATGAGCGCAGAAAGTATCCATGGCCAGGAGCTGTATGTCCGGATCCAGTCCGAGCTGGGCCGGTCGCAGCATCACTTCTATGGGATGAATCTGGCAGAGGTTGAGCAAGAGATGCCGGATGCCCAAAGGATAGGGATATATGATGGCCGTACCGTGGAAGTTGCCGTGGTCGATCCGGATTCGGGCGAAGACCGCGACGAGCAGGATGATCTGGTACTGGCCGAACCCTATCTGAATGGTTGGACGCCGCACCATTACATTCGGGCCAAAGCGCTACAGCACATAGTGGCTCCCAACTCCAGGGTTATCGTCCTACCCAACAGTAGTTTTGGCCATCAGTCGTACAGTTTTACAGACACCGAGCAACAAAAACTCAAACATGGTGATATTGCCCCCCTCTCCGAGCAACAAATGAAAGCCCTGGAGCGTTTAGATATTAAAACTGCATGGCTAACCGGCTATTCGCAAGGTGCCACCAACGTACTTGGTATTGCGAGCATCGGTTCTGACAAAATTGATGTTGCAAAGGTCAACGCCGATGAGGTTCCGAGCGAGACTGGCCGTGACGCCAAGGCGCTGCAGAAAGCTTTCATGGAGTCCGGCGGACTCGGTGCACTGCGTGCCGCTGTTAGAGATGCTTGCATCAATGCCCTGGCCGAGGCAATGAGTCCTCGCCGACTGGCCGTCGACCTCACGAAGTTCGGTTTAGTAAGCCAACGCGGCTGGGCCAAAGATATGGCCCAAACGATGACCGGCTCAGCCGAGGGGCTTGTTCAGGGAGCTATCCGCCAACTTGGCAAGCACGCTGTTAAGGTTGGGTTCATAGAGGGCAGCTCGCTGTTTGATCCGAGTAGCCTAAGCCCTGAGACCGAGCAGGCTATACGGCTGGTTCATTACAAGGGCAACCTTATGCATGGGCATGCCAGTGGCGACAACGTCTATATGCACGCTGCTATGGTACGCGACGGCTTGGTCGAGCACGAGTAGGTTTGTTACGTAGCGGTCTACGAGCTTGAGCTTTGGAACTCCTGCTTGGCTACATTCCAGAGCGAGGGGTCGTGTAGTATGACTTTGCGGTAGTACCAGTATTCTGCTCCCCAGAGGTCGATGCTCTTCATGCCAGTGGCCTTGCCATATTCAAACCGGTCGCGCAGCCTGTGCGCGTTGATTGACTTGTTTTGCTCGGCCAGACTTGTCTGTTGGATGGTCTTACCGTCCGGCGGCCAGGCTTCGGCCTGTAGTTCGTCGATCATCATGTCGCGGTGCAGGAAAATCTTTTGCACTCCGGCCAAAAAGCCGTAGTACCAGGCCGGGTACGGATATTCCAGGTAGCGGTGGCTGAAGTTAGCGTCCCAGACGCGTTTATATACGGAGATGCCGAACTCGTCCGGACGCGGCTGGCCGGTCGGAAAGCCTATAGCGTTGTTGCTGCGGCTGATGATCACCGGATGGTTCGGATCGAGCCGCTTGACTAGGTTGTACTCGCTGACAAGACGCTGCCGGTCGAAGTTCTGGCAATTGCCGAAGCCCTTGAGGAAATACTCGTTCTCAACCTGATAGCTTTCCAGGCTCGGCGAGTTCTTGTACCGCTTGATGACCTTCGTCATATAGGCTTCCAGTTGCGGTTCCCACTGGCCGTCCGGCGCGGTCGTGTTGACCCAGGACGGCGCGTGGCATTCCGGCCAGCGCGGCTGGCGCAAGCCCACCGTCAGGATTATCTTGGCGTGTGCTTGCTCGGCCTTTTGAAATTCCCAGTCCAGCTGGCTGAAGTCATAATGTCCCGGCGACGGCTCGACGTCGTCCCAATAACTCACCAGCCGGAACTGCTTTACGCCGATGCCCAGCAGCGCGTCCATGGTCTTCTCGGGGTTGAGGCCGAGGCTCTGGGCGTAGTCGGGGATAAATGTGACGCCGAGATGCAGCGGCTTGCCGGCCTCGGAATGGATGTACCACTGCGCGATGCCGTACATTGCGCAGAGCATCATGAATATGATCACCACGACGATAGTCACGATCTTGTGCCACAGTCCGCTGCGCCAATACTGTCCTGGCCACTTTTTTAAGCTCTTTGCCAGCCGTTTAGCGTAAAATAATGCGCGGTTTGTAGTATGTGCCATATATAATAGTAGAACGCAGCATTTATGAAAAAAGCATTACAAGTAAGCCTTGTCATCCCAGTATACAACGAAGCTGAACAGCTCGATGATTGTCTGAGCGCTATTGCTAAACAGAGCGTTCGCCCTCTCGAAGTTATCGTAGTCGATAATAACTCTAACGATGACTCGGCGGAAGTAACCCGCCGCTACGGGTTCGTCAAACTGCTGCGCGAGCCGCGGCAAGGCGTGGTACACGCCCGCAACCGCGGCTTTGACGCTGCCAAAGGTGATATTATCGGCCGCATCGATGCCGATACACAGTTGCCGTCGGACTGGATCAAGCGAGTTCAGCATATTTTTGCTGACAGCTCGGTGAGCGCGGTCTCCGGCGCGGCGCACTATTATGATTTTGTGTTGAGTAATCTTGCCGATGGTCTGGATGGCTATCTCCGGACCCACTTGGCGCGTCAACTCAAGGATACCAACTTTCTGTGGGGTGCTAATATGGCGGTCCGGCGCGCGGGTTGGCTGAGAGTGCGCAACAATGTGTGCAACCGACGCAACCTGCACGAAGATTTTGACTTAAGTATCCACCTGCAGGAAGCTGGCCTGAAAGTAATGTATGACGAGACGCTGCCTGCGGGTGTATCCTCCCGGCGAATTGACAGCAACTTCGGTTCATATTTTCGCTATACCCTGATCAGCCCCAAAACTTATGCGGCACATGGTTTGCGCAGCCGGTTCCACATGTACCCCGTATTGTTTGTCTGCTGGGCGGGGTATGTACCGGCCCGCGTGATTTATCGCGGCTGCGATCCCGAGACGGGGGCTTTTTCCTGGAGTAGGCTTCTGGTATCGTCCGGACGTTCACGGGTGGATCCGACTATAAATATCGTCTAGCAAATCGCGAATTGTCTAGGCAGGGTTGGAAACGTAACCGCCTTCGTCGGTCGGCGTGGGTTGGCAGGCGCTCCACAAACCTTGCCGGTCCGAGATAGCGACTTGCTCGTCGGCGGCAAACCGGCTGGCTTTGCTGAACGGAAAGTACGGGTAATAGAAGCCGTAGCCTCCCTTAATAAGGGCTTCATTAACGTCGGTGCCGTCGGGCAGGTAGACATACCTGAGTAACCGGCCGTAACGGTCCCTGTCGGTGCTCAGGGGGTCGGAAACCAAACGGACGTTGTTATTGCCGATGAGCTTCCTAGTGAACGCCGCGGCTTCCGACCCGTAACATTGCACCGGTGTGTTCGGCTTGTGTGTCTCCGGCGTATCCACGCCGATAAACCGAACTGCCTCTTCGTGGCCGTTCATATTGACCGCGATAGTATCCCCGTCAACAAAGTGGTTAATACTGTACGATCCCGGCTGGTTGTCGCCGTCGTTGCCGATTGGACCGAGAGTCAGCCACATAACTACGGCCAGCAGCAGGAATAACCCCGCGACGGTCCAGGTGTGTGACACCCCGTGTTTCCGGCGGCGCGCATGGCCTTCAGGGCTGTAGCTCATACTACAAATTAAGTAACTTGATCACCGTTTGCTTGTCAAGCCTTGTGCCATCGATTTTAACAACGTTTTCATTTTCGGTTGGCGGCTCAAGTTTTGCGGTAATAGCCTCGAATTCAGCCTGGGTCATGCTCACGAGGTAGCCGTTACGTGCCGCGGGCGTATGGACGGCCCGCTTTTTGGCCACCTGCTTCGGTACGGTTATCCAGATAAGCACCGTTTTGGCACCGTGACGTTCGGCAATGCCACGCAGTTTCTGCCTGTCGGCAAAGAAGTTAAAATTAGTGTCGAAGATAACGTTTTTGCCGCTAGCCAACAACTCTCCGGCCTGCCGATTTAGGCGGCTGTACAGTTCTACGCTCTCCGCCTCCGAGTGGGTCGGGCGCTTGAACAACCTGTGGCGCTCCACGTCAGCCCACAGATGCACTGCCCCGGTTGTTTCGGCTATAACCTTAGCGACTGCCGTTTTGCCGGCGCCCGGATAGCCGATAAAGAGATATAAAGTTGGCTTAACCATGACCATAATTGTAGCAAAGCATGTCAGGATTGGGTTTGCCTGAGAACCAGGGGCGTATTAAAAGTCGATCCCCTTGTTTGCCAGAAATTTATCGTCAAAATGATGCTTGATCTTGTGCATGTCCGTCGCGATATCGACGTGTTCCAGCAGTTTGGGCGGAAAGTTCCGGCCGGTCAGGCACAGGCTGGTCCGGGACGCGCGGCTGATAATTAATTTCTCCAGCTGCTTCCCGGTAAGCAGTCCGTCGTGCACGGCGTTATTAATTTCGTCGCAAATTACCAGGTCGTATTCGCCGCTGGTAGTCGCCTTAAGCGCCTCGTTAAAGGTTTGGGCAGCGGCCCGCTGGTGCTGCTCGTCGGTAATGTGCCCTTCGCTGAGGTCGCCAGCCTTGTAAAATCCCTTGCCGCCTTTGTAGAAGTACAGCTGGTCCCGGTACAACGCTTGGATGTCGCGGATAAAGACATGCTCGCTGACACCCCAGTATTTAATGAATTGAATAAAAGCCACGTTGGAACGGTTGCCCAGGGAGCGCACCATCAAACCAAGCGAAGCGCTGGTCTTCCCCTTGCCGCCCCCGGTATAAACGACCACGACCGAATCCTTGGTCTCAAAACCCTCAAAAGTCATAGGCTACAGTATGGGATGCTTTGCCGATAATTTAAAGGCTATTTACGCGGTAATATGGTGCGCTTTGAGCGCAGCGTCAATCTTGGGACGGTCGAAGCCGATAATGACGTCACCGCCAATGTCGAGTACCGGAATGCCGCGTTGGCCGGACTTGTTGACCGCTTCCAAGCCCGAAGCCGGGTCCTTTTCGACGTCTTTATCGGTGTACTTGACGCCGATTTTATCCAGGTATTGCTTGGCTGCATGGCAA
>DAHUYJ010000031.1 GCA_027315225.1 Candidatus Saccharimonadota bacterium
TGCCGTCATTGATGTGAAGCACGTCTGAACAGATGTCGGAGGTCATGGTTCCCACTCCAGTTCCGTGCATTACGGCGTTGGTGTACTCCGGCGAAATAGTTACAATCGTATCCGGCGAGGAACCGCAGGAGCCCCAACCGCCGGCTTCGTAGCACTGTATCTTGCCAAGCGACGTATCGTAATACATCGAACCGAGCAGCGACTCGTTGTTACTGGCGATCGGCGCAGAGGCGGCGCTATCCAGCGTAAAGAGCGTCGTCGGCCCGCCGTTAACCCCGCCGCCGATTTGCACGTTTGGCGTGGTGTCTGTTGCCAGGGTCATCGAAAATGTATCCACATAAAACGTGCGGGCCGACGAATCAGTTTGCGTAAAGTTAACGTACGGCGAAGTTACAGTGGTGCCATCCGTATTTATATAGCAGGTTATCTCGGTGAAAGAAGAGGTTGATGAGGAAACCGTCTGGGTGTTGTAGTCTACGCAACCTATAGAAGTGGTGCCGCCGTCTGGCGTGTAGGTGACGGTAAAATTATTAAATCCGGAAGTTGTGCTGGCCGCGTATACAGTTACCCGATATAAGGAGTTCTGCAAGGGGGCGACCGACAGTAGGTTGCTTACACCTTGGTTGCTGCCGGTAGTGACAACCTGAGCGCTGTCACTGGCATCATTGCCGACGGTGGTGCTGCGGGTTACCGTAGCACCACCGACCGCCGGCCAGTTAGTCGTGAAGTTAGTGGCATCATCAACGCCTCCGTCTGTTGCGTAGTTGTAGTCGGCGGCGATGGTGACACTCAAGTTGTCGATGTATATGGTCCGTGCCGTGGCGCCACTCTGCTCGATCAGGATTGCATTACTTGAAGTAATGCCCGAAGCAGGCGCGGTGAATGAGCAGTTTATCTTGGTCCACTTACTGGTAATGATCTGCTGGCTGGTTGTACACGCTACTGAGTTCGTTGTACCATCGGCGGAGTAGTAGATGCTCATATCTGTAAATGCTCCGCTCAAGAGCCGGCCCGCAAACGAAACGTCGTAATGTTGGTTCGCTGTTAAGGCGGTGTCTAGAGTATTGCTAACGCCATCGCCGGCAGTAGCCGTCGTCTCGACTGATACTGACCCTTGCCCCGTCGCAATGTAGTCGCCTACCGTAGCGTAACGGCTGACTGTGGCGCTGCCCACGCTGCCCCAGGTATTCGCGGGGAAGGTACTTGAACTACTGCCAGCTGTCTCGGCACCGGCGTCAGACGCATACTCAGTGACATTGCTGTTGACGGAAAGCAGCGTAGCTGCTGAGTTTGTCTGGATACTAACCAGCGGGCCGTTTACAGGGTTTACCAAGCTGTCACGTATCGTTAAGCCGTTGGTGTTGGAAGTGTGGCTGACAATAAGTTCGGCGCCGCCGGCGCTTTGCAGGGTGTTATCAT
Source organism: Candidatus Saccharimonadota bacterium (assembly GCA_027315225.1). Taxonomy (GTDB): domain Bacteria; phylum Patescibacteriota; class Saccharimonadia; order Saccharimonadales; family UBA4665; genus DAHUYJ01. Next base: position 1,420 of record DAHUYJ010000031.1, read on the forward strand.
AGGCGGCCTGTAAGTCAGTGGAGCTGGAAGCGCCGGCGGCGCCCCAGGCAGTGCCGTTCCAGACCATGGTGGCCGAGGTATTCTGCCGCATGGCAACTTCGTTACCGGTGCCGCCGCCGTTTACTGAGAGCGTAAAGTCGCTCGATCCAGGCGCGGCGGCTATGTAGAACACCCGTCCTGGCGTTGTATCTGTTGGCGTAGGCAAGATTGCTGTCTGTCCTGTCGCGCTAAATCCAATGAGTGCGGCAGAGTAATCGTTGACCGAGGAGGCTGCTATGGTGCAACTGGAGGGCACCAGCGCCCCGCCCGTGTAACAGTTCGGGTCATTGGTAACCGTGGAGAATGTCGGTGTGCTTAAGACAACAAGGCCATTTACGCCGGTACCGATGCCCGTACCTCCTGCTAACGTTAGCGAACCGCCGCTAGCGTTACCGACTGTCGCATCGCCGCCCTGGATGGTTAACGAACCGCCGTTGAACGCAGTTGTCGTGCTGCCGGTTCCACTTACCGTAAAGTTGTTCGGCGCTGCAGCAGTCAACCCATTGACGAAGTAGAAACTGTTAGTGCTGCTGTCAAATGTACCACGAGTGGTCCCGTTAGTTGAAAATATAACATCACCTTTGGCTTGCAAGGTGGTGGTTCCGGCGGCGGCCAGAGAGCCGGCGCCGATGGTAACGTTCGTAGTTCCGCCGCCGGCATTGTTACCAATACCAATACTTTGGGTGATAGCGTCAGCGGTGTCGCCGACCTGTATGGCGGCAGCTGTGGCAGCCCCTATGGACACCGTGCCGTTGGTCCCGGTGCCATTAGCAAGACCGGCATCGATGATTACATTGCCGCCATTGCCATTCGTGCCGCCGCCGGCTCCGGCTGTCAGCGTCAGATCACCTCCGGCCAACGCGCTGCTGCCGCTGCCGGCGGCGCCGGCAGCCACCGTAAGCGACATTCCGGCCGTGGAAGCCGGCGCGGCAGCCACCGATATGGTATGGTTGGCGTTTGCCCCGAATGTTTCGTCACCGGAGTTGGTTATGATGAAGGCGTCGTTACCGCCGGACTGCAGGTCGACGATGTTGCCGGTACCGGTTTTATTTAGGTAAACGCTCGTATTGTTGGAAGCATCGGTTTGCACCCCTTGAGCGAACTGGATGAACTGGGAGCTGGAAAGCCCGCCTAAGAGGCCCGAATCAAGCGCGTAGGGGTTAGACGTCAGGCGCTTCATGGGCAGCATCTCACCGTCAGGACTACAGCTGGAGAAGGGTGTACAGGTGGCGTTTGTCCCGGCCACGTTCATGGAGAGCCACAGGGTATCTTGGTTCCAGTCTACGTTGGAGCCGAACGGGGTGATTGACCCCAGCTGGACCGAAAAGTACCCGTTTCTCACGGTAACGCCCTGGGAATTGTTATTGAGGTAATCCTCTGCCCACTTTAGTGACCCGGCCGGCGAACCAGTGGTGTCGCCGGCGCTTTGGCCGTCGCCGTCCTGATAAATTTTAAACTCGATGTTATAGGTGCCGTCCGGTACGGTAGCGCCCTGGGAGTTTAGCAGGCGTCCCTGGAAGTTGATTTCTTGGTTGATACCGGCCGCGGCGTGGGCTTTAACAGGGGTAAAAAAAAGGTAGAAGAACACTACTCCAACCAGGCTGATGCACAGTAAGAGCCACCGACGTGCGTTTTGTATTCCCAAGAATGTCATTTTTGTAAAACTTTTGCTGCCGTTTTACGCTTTTGATTACAGATACACGCGCATAACGCGCACGGGGCCAACTCACCTCCACACAAAATGCTAATGTATCCCTATTAATCATAGGCGTTATATCTGTTTTTGCAAGTGTTTTTAAGGAGTTAGGAACGCATAAATAATTTATATTGCGGAGTGTGTAGCGGACGCCGCGTTTAGCATGTGCTTTTCGCGCTGCTCACCCATCCAGAAGCTGACCACCAAGGTGGTAATTATCGCGTACAACGGCCAAAGCACCAATAATTTATTCACCGAGGTCTTAGGTGCGTTAGTGGAAGCGGCCGCCACTGGCGGTTGGCCGTTTACGACAGCGGCTACAGTCAAAAAAGCAACACGTTGCTGACTGTCGGTGGCCTGTATGGTGACTTCGTACGTTCCCGCGGTTTTGTAGGTGTGGGTGGCGTTAAAGGCCAGGTTGTCGCCGCGAGGTATGACGCTATTGCCGGAGTCTCCCCACTGTACGTTAACGGCAAAAGGAGGCGTGCCGCCGATGATGCTGATAGGCACGTTGAGTGCTTGGCCAGGAAACGTACCACGGTACACGGCATTAGTGTTAAGGAGCAGCTGTGAACTGCTGAAGTCTAACGCGCTCAGGGCGCTGGTGACAGGCGGTACGGCATCATAAAACACACTAACCGAGTTGGAATCCGGCCCGACCTGGTTAAGCGCGTTGTACACGCGGGCCACCAACGTGTTTTGGCCTATCAACAGGTCGACTTGTAGGGAGAAGGCGCCGCTCTTATCGCAAAAGCTGGATCCGGCGAATATGTCGTTCTTGTAGACCTCGACTAGTACACCTGGGCTGCAGGTACCTGAGACGGTCACCGGTGTCGTGCTGAAGTGCTGCCCGTTGGTCGGAGAGCTGATGTGAGCCGCTACACTAGGCGGCGTCCCGGGCATAGTTCCGGTGAGGCCGACCGACCCGGATTGCGGTGGCGGGGAACCGCTGGCCAGTGCCGGGATGGAAAAAGCCGCCAGGACAGCCCCTACGATTAATAGCAAAAAGAATAACGGGACGTATGATGTATATTCGTGTGGCCGGAGACGGCCGCTGTGTTTGTGTTGACTTATTTTGAGCCGGTTGTGCATCCAGTGCTTATTATAACACCATAGTAGTGTTACCTAAGGATCTAGACTACTGCTGTTCTGATCCTCCGGGCTCTTCCGGACCTTCTGGTTTATCCTTGGTCTGGTCAGGTTCCTCAGATTCCTCAGGCTTTTTTGTTTTGACTGACTCTTCTAATGATTCTGACACTTGCCTATCTTTATCTGACGGTTGCTTTGTCTTGGCCTCTTCTTTCTTGGCCTTGTTGAGGATATGGCGGTTGTAGCGGCGCAGTATGAACCGCAGTATGAAGAAGGCGATAATCAGGATTACTATGACGACAGCAATCAGGCGATACGGTATCACCCAGAAGGCCAGGTTGGAAGTTAGGGTCTTTTCGTTGTTAGGTCCGTAGGCTATATGCAGGACGGCGTGGTAAAGTCCGAACAGCCGCCTGTTGCCAATTGTAGTGCTGCCAAGTGTAACGTTAAACTTGCGGGTGCTGCTGGGCAGTACGTTATGGGGAGGCGTGTTGACTAGATCATTAGAAATATTCTTGCCGAACATATCGGTAATCGTGATATGGCCGGTCGGTAGCTCCTGGACGTTGCCGTTGTTTTTCAGCTTTACGGCGAAATTAATGGGCGCTGACTGAAAGACCGACCCGGTCTTGCCGTTCTTGCTGGCGGAGAACTGGCTCACCGATAGGTCGTGGGTGAGCTTGCCGTTGACGGTTAGCAGCACTAATGCCCCTAGACTGGCTGAGAGTGAAACCCCGGTTCCGCTAATGTGCGGCGGCGTCCCGGTGAAGCGAATAATGCCGTAATGTCCACCTGGGGACGCGTTTGCCGGGATATTGATGGATACATCCAGCGTTTCTATTTGCTGCGGTGACAATACGAGATTCTTAAGGGGCGGTATCCAGTTCTTGATAGTATATGGATTGTTGGGGTCGTTGCCGGTAATTATCTTAGGCGTACCATCCTCGCCGGCGGCCACGAAGTCATTGATCTGGTTTGTAACCAGCAGTTTGCTTTTGGCGATATCGCGTAGCTTGATTTGCGTTTTGATAGTTTGCCCGGGATTGGCGTCCAAGGTGATCAACGGCGGTGCTATCTCGAGCGCCTGTCCGCTGCCGGCGCTTGCGGAGGCGCTAGTTGCAGGTGACGGAGCGGGTGCGGCCGCGAAAGCCATTTCCGAGTCGAACATAACCGCGACAGGGGCGATAATACCCAGGAAATACACCAAGCCTAACCCGATCGTGGCTAATGCGGTAAATCTCTTCATAGTGATCAGAACGTGGGGGTGCAGATGTAAGTTAGGGTAGTGGTGTAGGAACCGGCGGGCAGGTTGCCGGGAACGTTAACAATGTATGAGGCAGTGTACACCTGTCCATCGGTTGGACCAGCGGTGCCGGTGCCATTATCGCTCTTGGCGATAGTATTCGGAGCGGTATCGTCGAAAGCAAACGAACCGGCCGTATCAAAATTGGCAGTAGGCGTACCCATATAATTGCCACCGTCAGGAGCCGGGTTAACGTTGGCGCTGTTTGTTATGTTAGGTGCGTTGGTATACGCGCTCCCATCGTTAAGAACCAGATCCATGCCAAACTGGCTGGAGCCGAACTGGCTCTGGCCGGCCGTAGAGCCAATGGCCGTTATAGTATTAGACCCCGAAGTCATGCTCTTTCCGCCGACAGAAATAGCGTAGCCGTTTGAAGCATTGGTAGAAGCAGCGAATTGAGAAGTAGCCCAGGACGTAGAAGATGGCGAGAAGTCCTGGTTAAAAGTGACGGCGCCACTGGTAGCCGTGGTGCAATCCGGGACGTTATTGGCCGTGCTAACCGTGCCACCCGAGCAGAATATCAGAGACTCTGGCATAGTACCGGTCAACGTAATTTGCTGGGCCGTACTGGCAGCCACCACGCCGCTGTCAATAGGCGAACCGCTGGTGTCGGTGGAAGCATAGGTCGATATACGGACATAGAACGTACAGTTGCCACTGGTGCCGGAGCAGTTGGTCCCGTCCGGGTTGGTCACGCTATCCAGCTGGAAAGACACGGTATTGTTCGTGCCCGTAGTGATAGTTATAGGTGAGCTAGCCGTAAGGTATGGCTCACCGTTGGAGCCGGCACCCGAACCGTTATTGTCTACCAGGCTGGTGAAAGTAACCCCCGTCTGTGTGCCCAGGGTGGCAGAGGTGGTACTCAGGCCCGAAGGGGTCGTACAGGTACCATCAGCAGTCGTGCAGTACTGGAATAATATGGAAGAGATATCGCCTGAGGTCGGAATAGTAAACGCGAATAAGTGGTTAACTACGCCGCTGGGCTCTGAACCGCCGGCAGCTGAGCCAGCCTGAAGCGTCAAGCTGCGGCTTGTTATTTCTGCGGCAGATACGGTGCCGGCCATAAACACCTGAGGGACCAGTCCGGCGATTAAGGACACGCTAAAAACCAGTAAAGCTACCCGCTTGGCCCTCTCAGTCATGACCAAATACTACCACGAGCGTTTTATCGCGTCAAAATACTTTTTCTAAGTAATAGCCGGGAACCCCCGTAAACCAGATATACCCGGCTGCAATCGGCTAAAAGGTTGGCGTACAAATATATGTCAGCGTCGTGGTGTATGTACCGGCAGGCTGGTTACCGGGAACGTTGACGATGTACGAGTTTGTATAAATCTGGCCGTCGGTCGGGCCGGAAGTACCGGTGCCATTATCGCTGTTGGCGATAGTGTTAAGGGCTGTATTGTCGAAGGCGAATGATCCTGCAGTATCAAAGTTGGTTGCCGGCGTACCCATGTAGTTACCGCCATCAGGCGCGGGCGCGACATCGGCGCTGCCGGTAATATTGGGGGCGTTGGTATATGCACTCCCGTCATTAAGGACCAGATCCGTGCCGAACTGGCTATTGCCGAGTTTACTGGTATCCGGTGTAGCGCCAATAGCGGTTATAGTATTGGCTCCTGACGTTAATGTTGAACCGCCGACATCTATGGCATACCCAGAACCGGCATTGGTGGAGGCGGCCATTTGCGAGGTAGCCCAAGCTGTCGCGGTCGGCGAAAAGTCGGCATTGAAGTTAACGGCGCCGCTGGTAGCCGTGGTGCAATCTGGAACACTGTTGGTGACGCTAATAGTACCGCCGGTGCAAAAGACCAGGGACTCGGGCATGGTACCGCTTAGCGTGATCTGCTGGGCTGTGCTGGCAGCTACGACACCTGAATCTACCGGGGAGCCGCTTGGTGCGCCGGAAGGGTCGCTGTATGTTGATATACGGACATAGAACGTACAACTACCACTTGTACCGGGACAGTTGCTGCCGTCCGGGTTAGTAATGTTTTTAAGTTGGAACGAGACATTCTGGTTGCCGGTCGAGACATTGATGCCTGCTGCGCTCGTAAGATAAGGCGACCCTTCCGTGCCAGCGGGGCTGCCGGCTGGGTTAGCGACCACGCTGTCAAAAGTCATGCCTGTTTGGGTGCCTAGGGTGGCATTGGCGGTGACCAGGCCGGAAGGCTCTACACAGGTTCCGTCAGCCGTGGTGCAATACTGGAACTGGATTGAATAAATAGTAGTGCCTGTTGTAGGCAAGGTGAACGTAAACAAGTGGTTAACGACACCGCCCGGCTTTGAGCCGCCATCCGTAGCGCCGGCCTGCAATGTCAGGCTGCGGCCCGTTATCTGTGAGGCAGAAGCAGTTCCGGTTAAGAATACCTGCGACACCAACCCAACCAGCAATGCCGCGCTGAGTAAACCTGCGAAGATGCGTCTCTGTATCTGTGCCATATTGTATTTTTGGTTTTTCTTTTAGATAGTCGTTACATTCATGTATTGACTACCAGAGGTACAGCCGAAGCATACCATAAGCGTTACCAGAAAGTCAACAATTACGTAAGAATTTAATAATTAATATGTGGCGGTGCACACCAGAACCTGGCTGCCGGTGTACTGTCCACCCGGTGTCAGGCTGGTAACGTCAACTACATAGCTTATAGTGTACGTAGTTGTGGTCGAGCTCTTAGGGGCGGATGCGATAGTTTCGCCGC
>DAHUYJ010000032.1 GCA_027315225.1 Candidatus Saccharimonadota bacterium
AGCTAGTTTTCGGAGCCTTGAGTATCCTATAAAGGTTCCTGTGCTTGTCTGCACCATTGACTTTGTTATGTAGTCTCTGGATCTCTTTAATATTGAAGAACCTGTAATTGTTCTTACCCCTGCTTGCCTTTATTAAGCCTTTCTTTTCCCACCGACGGATTGTGTCTGCTGAGACCCCTATCCTTTCAGCGGCGTCATTGATAGTAAGCATACCCTTCATGCTTATGATTCTACAGTAACCTTTGCATAATGCAAAGGTTATTTAATGAAGTTTAATTAAGTCACTTGGAGATATATGCTCGTAAGAAAAGTTCTGTAAAGTCCTTGGAGGCTGACAATGCGTCTGGGTTTAAGCTCATAATGTCCCCTAAAACTTTTGGCAGCACGTTATAGAGTTTTCTTAAGGCATCAGGGTCACCCGACGCCAGCGCATAGAAGCTTTTCCCATCTATCTTCACAAGATTCTTTCTGATTGGCCTGCGAGTCCCCCGTTCTGAAGGGGTAAAAGGCACCTCATACGGTTTTGGATTCTTTGGGATGATCTCGACAACATAGGCCTTAAGGTTCTTGTCATTGAAATCAATGTAACCCGCTAAGTTGTCGTAAACGTTGATCGCACTTCGTGCATTCATAGTATTGTATTTGTTTTTAACTTCGGCTATGATCTTTTTCTTCTTATTACGAATGTCCATATTGCCACCGCGTCCCATGTTTTCCCACCCCGGCATATAACCCAGAATATCCTGGTGGAAGTCTCCTAACGCATTTTGGAACCCTTTTTGTGTTTGTCGAGATTTTTCCTGCTTCATCCATTCTTGCAAAGATATTTTTTGTCGCGCAGCGTCGACTAAAGCTGAGAATGGATCTATTACATTCCTGTATGGGTTTGCCTCAACCTTTCCCGCCACTTTCTCGGCGGCCTCTATCAGTGTACGGCTTGCGTTATAGAGATCGTCATCTGCAATAAAGGGCAGTAAGGCCATGGTTGAAATTTTACAACTTATGGAGCAATCACGCCATATTAAATTATAATTAAGGAGTGACTGATAAATTTGACAAAGGGACACGCAGCAAGATCATGGCGAGCATTAAGGGAAAGGATACTTCACCAGAGAAGTTGGTTTTCCGTTATTTGCGCCAACAAAACGTATACTTCCAAAAGCATTACACCAGGGTGATTGGCTCGCCTGATATAGCCCTGCCCCGTAAAAAGAGGGCTGTATTCATTGACGGCGAATTTTGGCATGGCTATACATTAGAACGGCGCAAAAATGACCTTCCTATGTATTGGAGCCAAAAAATTATTAGGAATGTTAAGCGTGACCGTGAGTTCCGTAAGCGGTTAAAAGATGATGGTTGGCAAGTAATGCGCGTTTGGGAGCATGAGTTAAATAAAAAGGCTCGTGAAAAGACATTAGAAAAAATACGCTTCTTCCTAGTTGGCTAAGAAGTTTACCTCGGATACTTCCGGAAAATCGCGCCGAGGTCGAGAATATTCAGGACGCCGTCGCCGGTGATGTCGGTCTTGTCGAGCGTGCGGAACGCCGTGTGGAAAGCAAGGACCAGCTTGAGGTATTTGCTCCAGACCATTTTGGGGATCTCGGTTTCGTGACGGACGTTGTAGTACCAGTCGAAGATGTCGCGGTCGCCTTTGGACGAGTTGCAGGGCTTGCAGGCCAGGACAATATTGTCGGTGCCGTCATGCACCAGCTTGACCATCGGGATCAAGTGGTCCTCGGTAAGCGGCACACCCGTGGCGCCGCAATATTCACACTTGCGCTCACGGCTCATTTGTTTGCGGTTGTCGGCATCAATTCCCGACATCTTGATCTTGCCGTCACGTAGTTCATTAAACTTTTTGGTCGTGAAGCCATAGTTGCCGTCAAAGCCCGCGCCCTTGGCGATCAGCTTGGCGTATTCCCAGTAGATCAGCTCGCGGACGGTGTGCACGAACTTGGGCGGCGGTTTGATCTTGACCTCTACCTCAACATCACCAACCGAGCGAGCGCCAGCTTCGGCGGCAGCCTCAGCTTCCAGGTTCCCGGTAAGTCTATCGTCTGGATTTGGTTTAGCGTTCATTAACCGCAGAATAGCACTTTTATCTCTGCTTTGGAACGCGAAGCCGTACAAAGGCCTCTACAGATCCAATGTTGTCATAACCTGCACGTCGCGGTCACGGTAGAGCGCCAGGGCCAGGCAACTGGCCGGGTCAACCAGGCCGATGGCCTGCATGGACACGGGCCGGTCTTCCAGTTCGACCACCTGCCCGGTATAAAACGTGTCGTTCAAGCTTCGGTCGCTCTCCTCGTCCCGGAGCACATCGTTGAGGGCCAGTTTGAGCACGCCGCCTACTATTACTAGCGTTTCTCTCCTGGATGTGTTGTGGTTTGGGGTAAACTGGGGATACGAAGTATTAATCCTGTAAAAGGCGGCCGGTAAATCATCTACATAGAGCGGCGCCACGGCGAACGTGCCGTCCGAGGTTTGGCGGAACGCGCCGTCTGCCTGCTCCTGCTTGGCCATATCGCTCAAGGCCTCAAAATCCACAACTACTACGCCCGGCTTGCTCACAGGGCTTTTGTACTGGGGCGCCAGCTCCCAATCTCTCTGAGAAAATCCCATACCCATCGACATAACAGTCATACAATAATGTATAAATACTCCTATGTCAAAACGCCGCCGGTAAGTACAGGTAGCGTGATAATCACGGCCCGGCGGTCGGCACAGGCAGCGCGTCAGCGCCGGCCTGGTGCTCTTCCAGCGTTACCGCGGCCCAGATAACGTCCATGGCGCCAGCGACTTCTTCCTCGGTGGCGCCTTTGATAGCCGACAGCTCCACCGGTTGGCCCAACACGACGCGCGGTAAGATTGTCCGCTCGACTTTTGCGAGGCCGTCCCGGTGATCAACAAATACGCTGTCACTGACGGCATAAAAGCCCGGTGCCAAATGCGCTGGCTTCATCAGTCCGCGCCTCGTGTACACGTTTTGAACAGCCGCCACCCCTTGCTCCGCCCGGCTGAGCCCGAGACCGGGCAAGCCCTGGGGGTTCGTGGTGATGCTCAGCCGTGGACGCTGCGGCCCTTGGGCACGGGGCAGGAACCGGTACTCAAATACGCCAGGCGTCCCGGTGCCCTGGGGGCCCGCACACAGTCCGCTGATAATATTGACAAACATTTCCGTGACAGCATCAGTAGCCATGTGTCCGAGATCGGCTTCAAGCTGCTCCCTGCCAAAGGCCTCCTCGCGGGTAAGCCGCTCTGCACCATGATATTGACGAATATAAGGGGTCGCGCTCATAGCAAGTTCATATTCTTACTTAATTATATAAACATGAAAGCGCCTAAAATTTAAGAAGAATCTAATAATTACCCGGCGTGTTGGAGCACGTTGGCGCAATAGTTGCCAGATCACAATAATCCAGCAAGAATTCAGGTTGACTTTCGGCCAGGCGTGGATTATAGCTTTTTATACAGGGGTTACACCCTCGGATAACCTAACATTAAGTCATAAATTTAATGAAAGGAGGCTAACCATGCCTAATGTAGTAAGATTTGATCCGTTCGCGGAACTACAAGCTTTACAAAAACAATTCTTCGGCGACGATGTATTCGGCGCCCTGCCGGCCCACATGCAGTTGGCGGCGACCGATGTCTACACCGAGGACGATAGACAATTAGTGGTGGAAGCACATCTGCCACAGTTCGATGAAAAAGATATTAATGTAGACATCGATAACGGTGTGCTGCAGATCCAGGCCCAGAAGCATGAAAAAGAAGAGGACAAGAAACGCAAGTACGTGGTTCGCGAGAGCAGCAGCAGTTTTTATCGTCGCGTTCGTCTGCCCGAGCAGGCTGACACCGGCAACGTCAAAGCCCATATGGAAAACGGCGTGCTCAAAGTAACGGTACCGTTCAAGAAGCTGCCGGCACCCAAGAAGATTGCCATAAATGGCGGCGCCAAATCAAGCTCGCCGGCAAAATCTTCCAAGAAAAAATAATCCGGGACAAAAAGAAAAGGGGGCCGATGAAGGCTCCCTTTCTTTCGTAACCTCGGCGGTGAAGCTTTGGTTACTAGCCACCTCACAGTGGCTGATTCTCACTATATGCCCGGGCCGAATCTTTGTCAACGATATTTGTGCCAAGTCGTGGAAACAAAGTGGATGAGGCGTGGATAAATCGCTCGATTAACAGGGGTGATCGTGCTTGTGGGGCAAGGCTACTTAGCGTAGTAGCGCCTCGCCCAATCCGCCCGCAGTTCCTTAAAACTGCCGTCCTCGATGCTGACCCGGATATCATCCACCAACTTGATAATGAAGTAAATATTATGCAGCGACAGCAATGTGGCGCCAAGCATCTCACGGGCCTTGGTTAAGTGATGTAGATAGGCCCGGCTGTAGCGGGCACAGACATAGCACTGGCACCCTTCCATGAGCGGACCGAAGTCCTGCCGGTTGGCCGCGACCGTGATATTGAGCCGGCCCTTGTAGGTATAAAATGAGCCGTTGCGGCCTACGCGGGTCGGCGAAACGCAGTCAAAGGTATCGATACCGCTGTCGATCGCGGCAAAGATATCGTCGGGTTCGCTGATGCCAAGCATATGCTTGGGCTTGTCCGCCGGCAGCTCTTCATTAACCCAGCGGACGATTTCGCCCAGGCGCTCCTTCTCAATCGCGCCGCCGATACCGTAGCCGTCAAAGGACAGCCCCGCAAAGTGCCGGGACGTCGTGCGCCGCAAATCCTCGTACTGCGCCCCCTGGATCACTCCGAACAATGCCTGATACGGCCGGTCGGGATGCAGAGCGCGCAAGCGCCCCATCTCATCCAGACAGCGCTGCGCCCAGGCCTCCGTCCGGGCCACCGATTTCACCTGATAGTCATAAGGATCGACCAGGGCTGTCAGTTCATCAAAGGCAAACATTATATCCGCGCCGATGGCGTGCTGGATCTGCATCGACAGTTCCGGCGTGAACCGGTGTTCGCTGCCGTCCAGATGCGAGCGGAACGTCACGCCCTCGTCATCGACATGCGCCAGCCGCTCGCCGCTTTTGGATATCGCAGGTGTCTCGACTTCACTCTCGCGGGCATCCATTACGATGACTTTCTTGTAGCCGCTGCCCAGGCTCAGCACCTGGAAGCCGCCGCTGTCCGTGAAGGTCGGCCCCGGCCAGTTCATGAACTTACTTAATCCTCCGGCCTGCTCAATCAGCCGGTGGCCAGGCCGCAGGTATAGGTGATAGGCATTGGCCAGCACAGCCTGGGCGTTCGCCGACTTGACCATATCCGGCGTCAGGCCCTTGACGGTGGCGTTGGTGCCGACCGTTACAAATGCCGGCGTCTGGATGACGCCGTGCGGCGTGTGAATCCGGCCGGTCCGGGCCAGGCTGCCCTTCCCAAGTCCGGTCTTGACCTCAAAACTAAAGTCTTTGCTCATCAGCCAAAGTATATCAGGCAGTTCTGACGCGCTGCTCCTCATGCAGCGCGTAGCGCAGCGCGAAGAACAGCAGCAGGTTCACGATGAAGCCCGGCAGCGCCCCGAGCTGGATGCGCGAAAAGATGAAGAACTCTGTCAGGAACAAGTTGACCAGAACGGCTCGGCGAAACATCTCAAACGCTTCAACGCGGGAAGTCAGGAGCCGCAACGCGCCGGCAACCGCGAAAGCGGCGGCTACCAGGGAGGACAACAGTTGGCCGACAATGAGAGCGTTGGCATATGAGTCACCGGTCTTGAGCAGGTCGCCGATGTTATCGAAGTTGTTGTACATGGTGCCCAGCACCGCTGCCAAAAAGACCAGTGCCTCAACCACAAACAACAGGCCGACCAGGCGGCGGGAAGACCGGCGGCGCCAGAACCGTTCGTACTGCCGGTCGGCGGCCGCTAGCCATTGCCGAAACCGGTTGGGCTTGGACTCGGGAACCGGCTTGATATGTTCCAGCAGGTTCAGCAGCTCCTTGGTAATGATGTTTCCCTGGTCGGCGCGCTCCAGCAGCCGCCGGGTGGCGTCCTTTTCGTACTGGTCCATGTCATGAAGCACGGCTTCCTCCAGTTCGCGCAGGGCGTTGAGCTGGTACTCCTCGGAACTGAGTTTTTGCGGGCGGCTGATAAAGTTAAATGCCAGGTACAAGATAATGAAAATCGCGTAGATAATGCCGATTGTGGGGCGGAAGAAGTAGTTATTATCTTTGGTAATGAACTTGCCCAGCTCGTCGATGAAGATACCAAAACCCGCGCCGCCGACGATTGATGCCAAACGGTCGGCCCGCGCCCCCAGGAACGATATGGCGATAACGATAGCCGTCATCATGAGCAGGCCGCCGAAGAGCATGTGTGCAATGTGCAAACCGTGGCCGCTGATCTGCGGATAGCCGGTTATAGAAAGGGCGAATCTGAGCAATAGCAAGCTGCTGACCGCTGCGATCAAGAAAGTTTCCAGATAGTCCCGCGCCCGGACGTTTCGATAAAAAGAGCGCCGCATATCACTCAAGTATAGCGCACCTGTACAATATAAGGTATGGATGGGAGACCACTTGCAGACCGGCTACGGCCGGAACATCTCAGCGATATCGTCGGCCAGGAACATTTGGTCGGCGCCGGTAAGATTATTCATGAAATTATTGAACATCAGCAGCCGACTTCATTAATTTTGTGGGGCCCGCCGGGCAGCGGCAAAACCACCTTGGCCAGAATCATCGCCCATGACACAGGCGCCGAGTTCGTAGAACTCAGCGCGGTCACTGCCGGCAAAGCCGACGTAATGAAAGTGATCGAGCGCGCCGAGCAAAACCGGCGCCTGGGGATGCAGACCATCCTGTTCGTGGACGAAATTCACCGGTTCAACAAGGCCCAGCAGGACGCTTTCCTGCCCCATGTGGAGAGTGGCACCATCATCCTGATTGGCGCCACCACCGAGAATCCCAGCTTCGAAGTCATTAACCCCCTGCTCTCCCGCTCCCGCGTGTTGGTGCTGGAACCTCTCAGCAAGCCCGAGATCAGTAAAATCA
>DAHUYJ010000033.1 GCA_027315225.1 Candidatus Saccharimonadota bacterium
GATGTTATACGAACCAGTCGTGTTATTCTGGAGAGCGCTGACGCCGAGAGCGGTATTGTCCTGGCCAGTCGTGTTGTCCTGGAGCGCCTGGTAGCCATTGGCGATGTTATACGAACCAGTCGTGTTATTCTGGAGAGCGCTGACGCCGAGAGCGGTATTGTCCTGGCCAGTCGTGTTGTTCTGGAGAGCGCTGACGCCGAGAGCGGTATTATTGTGGCCCGTAGTGTTATCTTTGCCGCTCGAAATACCGATGAACGTATTGCTGTTATTCGCTGAGCGGACTTGCAAAACAGTACCCCCGCTGCTATTTAAGACCTGCAGGGCGGCATTGCTGGCAGTAACAACTTGAACCGTAACGCTGGTGATCTGGCCGTTCCAATTCGTGCTGGGAGTAAATCTCAGAGGACCAGTGGTAAAGGCTGTAATGACTTGGGTTTCATTGGTGTCGCTGGCAGCATAGATAGGCTGGCCACCTATACCGCCAATTCCGGGTTTAATGCTATCCGTTCCGTTGCCGCTCGCGCCGGAAAACGTAAACGTAATCTGGTAAGTTGTGCCAGCAACCGGCGTAAAGCCGCTATAAGTAGCAGCTGCTGTACTCCCTACGGTGTGTGAGGCATTACTGCTTGTAAACGTCCAGTTAGTACCGCTCCACCCTGAGCTGAAGTTGGTGTCGCTGGTCATGAGATCCGTGCCAGTAGTAGCGTCAGAATTCGTGCCTTGGACATTTACAATACTGTTGACAGTGTCTACGTTCAAGGTAGCCGTGCCGCTGACATTCTGCACCTGGAAGGCATTATTGCTTGTATTGGAAATGGCTGCTGTGCCGCTGACACCGACATCTCCGTTCAGGGTGGTGCTGCCGGTAACGTTCAAGCCGGAACCGACTGTCAGCGTTGCTTGCACCGTAGCATTGTTCGTAACGTCCAGGGTGCCGGTGGTAGAGCCGCCGGATTGCAGCTGTTGGGCGTACTCGCCGCCCATGTCGAAGGCATACAGACGGTCGTTCCCGTAATCCGTCGTGAACAGGTAGCGGCCTTGGACGAACAGGTCTACTGGCTGCGAACCGGAATTAACCGACCCTACGACCGTCGGCGAAGCCGGGTTCGAAACATCCGTGACGTACACGTTGCCATCCAGGTTCACAGAGTACGCATAGCGGCCTTGGACATAGATACCGTACGGGAAACCATTGGGACCAGAACCGCCGGAACCAACCGACGTAGAGCCAACCAGAGTTGGCGTGGACGTCGGGTTGGACACATCGAATATTTGCAGCGTGGTGCCTTCGTAGGTATAGGCGTATTTACCCTGGGCGTAGACATAGAACACGCTGGTCTGGGTGCTGGTTGAAGCGACGCTAGGGCTTGCCGGATTGGCAACATTGATGACGTCCAGCTTGTCGTTTACGCCCGCATAGAGGTAGCTGCCTTTCAAGTAGGTACCCGCGGCACCGCCGCTCAAGCTGAGCGTGCCGGCATCGCTGAGATGTGCAGGGCTGGAGATATCGACTATCTCCAGGCCTGAGGGGCCGGTCAGGTAGGCATACCTGCCGCTCACGGTGATATTGTACGTCAGATAGGTGGTCGTAAACGTGCTGACCAGGGTCGGGCTGGAAGGATTGCTGATGTCGTAGACAAACATATCATGAACGTTCTCATCGACCAGATAGGCGTAGTGGCCTACCACGTACAAACTATTCAGGCTGGAAGCTCCCGGCACGGTAGTCGTGGATAGGGCGCTCGGTATATTGCTGGGGTTCGATATGTCAAAGATCTGGAAACCGGTGGTTGAATTGATGGTATACGCATAACTGCCTTGTACAAAAACGCCCCATGGGTTGCCAGAGGTTGGCGAGTAGTCTGAATCTGTAAGCGGTATGTTGCCACTGACATACAGTTGTCCGGTTGGAGTACCGATGCTGCCAACGCTCAGCCGCTGGTTGCTGGTATCCACATTGAGCACATCGGTGCCGCTGGCATTCTGCACCTGGAAGGCAGTAGTGGAGTTGGCGGTGTTCTTGAAAGTAGTTGCGCCATTGGTGCCGGAAAGGCTTTCTACGGTCGAGAGACTATTAAGCGAAGAGCCGCTAGTGGCGCTGGGAGCAGCAATCTGGAAGTTGAGGTTGCCGCCATTGCCGGTGCCAGTTCCCTCGCCGCCGGCCAGGCTGAGGGAAGCGCCTTGTATGTCCGTGCCTGAGCCGCCGGTGGCTTGGAGAGTGAAGCCTGTTGGTGAAGCATTAGTTACACCGTTGCCGATGTAGGCGTTTTGGATTGGGTAGCCATTAGACCCTATAACAAGTTGGTTGGCAGCCGTAGTAGTTGCGCTAGCGCCAAGCGCAATGCTTCCAGAGTTACTGGCAATCGCACTTGCTCCAACTGCAGCAGCATTTGCGCCTGCACTACTAGATACACCTAGAGCCGTTCCGAAATTTCCTGTAGTTGATGCGCCAGCCCCCACGGCCACAGCGCTGGTATACGTGCCACTAGTGGCGCTCTTACCTATTACAACGCCGGATCCAGCAGATTTCGCACCATAACCGATAGCTGTACCAGTGTTTCCGGTAACTGTCGCGTTATAACCTATAGCCAATGCGGCAGTATCTGAGCTTGAGCCCGTCGACGAGCCTGCCCCAAAATGCTCACTATATAATCCTGCGCCCGGGCTGGACAGGGTTACTACGTTGCTGGAGCTACCGAAGGTTACGGTGTTGCCGCTGGTGTCGGCAGTCATGATGTTCGCGCCGCTAGTGTTCTGTATTTGGAAGGCAGTGGTGCTGTTTATGGCGTTCTGGAACAGGGCGGTGCCGCCGACAGTCAGGTTGCCGGAGGTGGTTTCGGCAGTCGGCAAGGTGGCCGAAGCAGTCCAGGCATAGGTCGAGCCGTTATCGGCGAAAGAAGTAACGTTGCCTACGCTATTGGCGTACCAGGTGGTACCGTCCGTGCTGCGATAAATGACGTATCCGGTCGCCCCGCTGACCGCCGTCCACGAAAGCGTGTCGGAGCTCGTGCTGCCGGTAGTAGTAACGCTGGCCGGGCTGGAAGCTACCGCCGCAGTCGTGCCGGTCCCATTAACGGCCGCCAGCTCATAGTAATAGGTTCCGGCAGCCAGGCTGCCGCCGGTACCGGACGAAGTCAGCGTCGGCGCACCTGGCGCCGTCAGAAGCGGGCCGGCCGCCAGCGTTAAGTTCCCGTTAATCCCCTCGGACCCGGCCACCTGCAAATCTGTACCGACAGCCAGGCCGCCCTGAATGTTAGCATCGCCGCCGATACTGGTATTGCCGTCAACCTGAAGGGTGCCGGTTTCGGTGCCGCCGGCCTGGAGCTGCTGGGTGTATTCGCCCCCGATATCATAGATTTGCAATCCGGTACTGCTGAGATTAGACACGTAGGCATAGCGGCCCTGGACATAGATGCCGAAGGGCGAACTGCCGTTGACGCTCTTCACGAGAGACGGGCTGGCGGGGTTGGAGATGTCTATTACCTCCAGTGCGGCGCTCCCACTGTTATCTGCCACGTAAGCGTAGCGACCCTGGACGTAGACGCCGTACGGATAACCGCCGCCGAAAGAGTAGCTGCCGGTGAGAGACGGGCTGGTTGGGTTGGAGATGTTATAGATTTGAAGTTTGCTGCCGCTGGACGTAACCACATAGGCATACTCACCTTGCACATATACATCGTGAGGACCGGCAGAACCCGTGGCGGTACTGTTGACTTGGACTGGATTCGCAGGGTTGGAGACATTCCAGATCTGGAAAGTATTTCCGCCGTTGTCTACAATGTATGCATAGTTGCCTTGAACATAGACAGCCACAGGCCGGGAGTTGGGACCGGTACTAACAGTGCTGACACTGACCGGATCTGTCGGATTGGAGATATCGAAGATCTTGAAGGTTCTGCCAGATCCGATGCTGTTGTAGTTGACCACGTAGGCATAGCGGCCCTGGACATAGACACTGTAGGGATCAGCAGTTGTCCCGGTGCTGGTAAGACCAACGCTGACAGGGCTTTCCGGATTAGAGATATTAAATATCTGGAGATTGCTTGTTCCTCCGTCCGTTACGTATGCATACTGGCCGGCCACATACACCGAAGTCGGGCTGGAACTGGCGCCAGTGGAAGTGCTGCTGATTTGCACAGGGCTGGCAGGATTGGAAACATCATAGATCTGTAACGTGCTGGAGCCAGTGTTAGCCAGATATGCATAGTTGCCTTGAACGTAAACGGACTGGACACTGCCGCCCGTAGAAACCGCATTCGTCAAAGTCGGCCCGCTGCCGCTGACGTACAGCTGGCCGGTCGGCGTGCCGTTGCTGCCGACATCAACGCGCAGATTCGTGGTATCGACAGTCAAGGCGCTGGGGCCGCTGGTTCCCTGTATGACTTGAAGCGCTGTCGTGGAGCCACCGCTGGCAGTCTTGATGGTCTCGCCGGCATTAGTCAGATTCTGGGAAGTCGCACCAGCAGTTTCGGTGACATTGCTGCCGGTATTGGTAGAGCCGACGTTGACAGTTTGAGCGGCGCCTGTTGAGGTGCCGACATTAACGGTGGTCGTATTAGGAGTGGTGCCGATGGCGCCAATATTGATAGTCTTGTTGCTGCTACTGGTGCCTATAGCAATCGTACCGGTGCCGGCATCCAATGAGGCGCCGCCGCTACCGCCTTGCAGGGTGAGGGTTGAGGAGCCTGAAGTCGAGCCAACTATGGTGGTATGGGCTACCGCATTATTACCAAAACCACAGCTCCCTGAACCACAAAGCACCGAAACGGCCGTAGACCCCGTTCCATTACCGATGCTAACCGTCTGGGTGGTGGAGTTATTCGCAACCCCTATAGTATTGCCCGAGGTAACATTAAGCGCTATTCCCCCGCTGCCTCCTTGCAGCAAGAGCGAGCTGCTAGAGCTGGTAGAGCCTATGGTGATGGCCTGGGCAGTTGAGGTTCCGCCATCGCCTATATGAATGGTGTGGGCAATATTGTTGCCGGCAACGCTGACGGTAGTGGCGTTAGTATTTGCCAGGTTAAGCGTGTTAGCGCCACCGGTGTCGATTGATAAATTATTGCCGCTGAGCGTGTTTATGGTGCTAGCCTGCTGGAATGTAAGATTGCCCGAGGTGTCCAGAACGACGTGAGTCGTACCGTTGGTCTCGAACGCCAAGCTGTTATTGTCGTTAGTGCCCAGCAGGGCCTGAACACCAAAACTGTTACCGCCCTGTACGAACATGGCGCCCGTTCCGCTGCTGCTGCAAGAAGCTATTTCGTTGCTGGAGTTGCGGCACAGCAACGAACTGGTGTCGGCAGTCCCCAGCGTCTCGATCGTTGCAGTACCAGTTGTCGTAAGGTTAACTCCCTGGATGTTGCCTATAGTGGTCAAGTTGCCGCTTACATCCACGTGCAGCTCGCTAGTGCCTTTATTCTGCAGGTCAATCAGGTTGCCGCTTGGTGTCGTAGTGTTGTTGTCGGCCATAATAAGGGCTTGGCCGGTCCCCGGTTCGCTGGTACCTGTTTGTAGAACGCTTAGCGCAGAATTGCTACCAGAGTTAGTCAAGCTCACAACACCTGCAGCGCCGGTGCTGGAGTTGGTCAGGTCTAACAGGTTGCCCGTGTAGCTAGCCGTGGAACTATCGTGAGCGTTCTTGGCTATGTAGTTGGCTCCGCTGGCTGCAGCATAGCCGCTACAGATGCTATTGTCCGTACAGATGTTCGCATTGGCCGTTATAGCCGGGATGCTCAGCGTGTAGTTACCGGCATTGGGCGTTGACGGCCCTTGCAGGGTTAGCGTTCCTGCTCCGCCCGATCCTTGGAAGACTATAGCGCCAGTGACTGACGAGGCTGTGCCAAGCGTTAAGGCGTTTGAGCCCTGTATAGCTACCGTGCCGGTGAACGTCGACGTGGTACCAATCGTCTGGCCGTCGTAGGTGCCGAAGCCCGTAATAGCCGGCGTGCCGGAACCGGTTACGGTTCCGGCGATGGTCGGGTTAGTGATGGTTCCGCCTGATACGCTCAAGCCGTTAACAGAGGTGCTGGTCAGCGCCACCGTGCCGGCTATGCGATACTGCGTAGAGGTATTGATGTCGCCGGCCA
>DAHUYJ010000035.1 GCA_027315225.1 Candidatus Saccharimonadota bacterium
GGCCGTTGCTTGAGCGAGCTGCATGACGGCATGAAGACTGACGACCTAGATACGGCGGTAACCTTTGCGGCCCGGTCGTATATTGAGTTGGATCCTGAGTATAGCCGGCTGGCTGCTCGTTTGGCGCAGCGGGCCATAGGCTTAGAGATCTTTGGCAAAACCGACCGACGTAACTGGGATGCCGCCTATCGCCGATCCTTTATTGAAAACCTCAAAGGATTGGTGGCGACTGGGCGCTTGGATAGGCGTATGCAGGAATTCAATCTTGAACGGCTGGCAACAGCCCTAAAGTTAGAGCGCGATGACCTGTTTGAGTATCTGGGAGTTCAAACTCTCTACGACCGCTATTTATTGCAAGAGGAAGGCGGCAGTCGTCGCCTGGAGACCACTCAGGCTTTCTGGATGCGGGTGGCCATGGGGCTGGCCCTAGAAGAGGCCAATAAAGATGATCGCGCCATTGAATTTTATGAAGTTATGTCAACGCTTCACTATGTGCCATCCTCTCCCACGCTCTTTCATTCAGGGACCTCCCACCCCCAAATGAGTTCATGCTACCTCAATACCGTGGAAGACAGTCTTGACCATATATTTAAGGTTTATGGCGATAACGCCCAGCTTTCTAAGTATGCCGGCGGTATTGGCACCGACTGGACCAATATTCGCGGTACCGGCAGCTTGGTGCGGGCAACGAACATTAGTAGCCAGGGGGTGATACCGTTTTTGCGTATTGCTAATGACGTCACGGTGGCGATTAACCGTAGCGGACGTCGCCGCGGTGCTACCTGTGCCTACCTTGAAACCTGGCATTACGACATTGAGGACTTTCTTGACTTGCGTCGCAACACCGGCGATGAGCGCCGTCGCACCCACGATATGAATACAGCCAACTGGGTTCCCGACTTGTTTATGAAGCGGGTGAATGATGGTGGTCAATGGACTCTGTTTTCCACAGATGAGGTGCCGGAGCTTCACCACATCTATGGCAGTGAGTTTGAAAAGAAGTACATAGAATACGAACAAAAGGCTGACCAGGGAGAAATCAAGCTTTTTAAGCGTCTGCCGGCACGAGAGCTGTGGCGCAAAATGATTACTATGCTCTTTGAGACCGGACACCCCTGGGTTACTTTTAAAGATCCGTCGAATGTGCGCTCTCCCCAAGATCATGTTGGCGTCGTGCATAACTCAAATCTTTGTACCGAAATTACGCTCAATACCTCGGCCGACGAGACCGCGGTCTGTAACCTTGGATCGGTTAACTTAGCCCGGCATATAAAAGACGGTAAGCTGGATGAGGAAAAGGTAGCTCGTACAGTCCGTACCGCCTTGCGTATGCTCGATAATGTCATCGACTTGAACTACTATCCGACCAAAGAGGCCAAAAACTCAAACCTGCGGCACCGGCCGGTTGGTTTGGGGTTGATGGGCTTTCAGGATGCGCTGTACTTGGCGGACATGGATTTTGATAGTGATGAGGCTGTACGTTTTGCGGACTACAGCATGGAGCTGATTTCATATCACGCTATCCTGAGCTCAGCAAAGCTCGCTGAAGAACGGGGGGCCTATGGGACCTTCGAAGGATCAAAGTGGGATCGCGGGATCTTTCCCATTGATACCCTGAACCTTCTGGAGCAGGAGAGAGGAATGCCCATCGGCGTCATGCGCAGTTCACGTCTGGACTGGCAGCCGGTTCGTGAAGCAGTTAAGCGCCATGGTATGCGCAACTCAAACACTATGGCCATCGCGCCGACCGCTACAATTTCCAACATCAGTGGCTGCTATCCCTGTATCGAGCCGATCTATAAGAATCTCTACGTCAAGGCCAATATTAGCGGCGACTTTACCGTGGTCAACAAGTACTTAGTAGAGGAGCTTAAGAAGCTTGGCTTATGGAATCAGACGGTCCTGGAAGAAATTAAGCAACATGACGGCAGTATCGGAGAGGTTTCGGTAATTCCTCCACGATTGCGGGATAAGTACAAAGAGGTGTTTGATATCGACACCGAGTGGTTAATTAAAGCAGCGGCGTACCGCGGCAAGTGGATCGATCAAAGCCAGTCACTCAATATTTTCTATAAAGGCACCTCGGGCCGGCGTCTCTCAGAACTCTATGTACTCGCTTGGCACATGGGGCTCAAGACCACTTACTATCTACGGACTCAGGCGGTGAGCTCGGTTGAAAAAAGCACTGTGGCGTTGCGGGAGGCCCACGCCATGCCTATGGCGGCAGTAGAGGCGGAGCTCCCGGCTGCACCGGCTATCAGTCAGCCCCAGCCTCCGGCTCCCGACCCTGCTACTCTCTCGAAGCCGACACTCACCTCGGAGCCGATAGTTGCCAGTAGGGTAACCGAGGCTGTATTATCGGAATCACCGGTTACTGCTGAACCTTCACCCGCGTTGCGCAGTTCGGCACCGGTTGTTACCAATGCAGTCGTAAGTTTGAGTCAAGAAACAGTCGAGGCATCAGGACCTGCGCCCACTGCCACGATCGTGCGGTCAGTAACAGAATTACCGACCGTTGGCGAGGATGATGGCCCCAAGTTGTGCCTAATCGATGATCCCGACTGCGAAGCTTGCCAGTAAAGAAAAGGGGGATATATGCAACCACACAACTCTGCTGCTCAGGATGCCAATCAGCAAAAGGTAGTCCAGAAAAAAACATTGCTTAGCGCGTCCGGCACCGATCCGAACAAGATCCTGCCAATTAAATATAACTGGGCTCGGGCTCACTACAAAAAAGGTGTATCAAACAACTGGGTGCCCGAAGAGATACCGATGCAGGACGACATTGAACTGTGGAAAAAGCCGGGCGGATTAAGTGACACGGAGCGGCGCCTCATCCTATGGAATATGGGTTTCTTTTCTACGGCTGAAAGTTTGACCGCCAATAATATTGTGTTAGCGATTTACCGCCATCTTACTAACCCCGAATGCCGTCAGTATCTGTTGCGGCAAGCATACGAAGAGGCGATTCATACGGATACCTTTATTTACTGTTGCGATTCGCTGGGACTTAACCCCGACGAAGTCTATACAATGTATCAAACTATTCCCAATATCGCTGCTAAAGATGATTTCGTGGTTGAGATGACCAAGAGCATTTTTGATGACAACTTTAAGGTTGACTCACAAGAGAATATCCAGCGTTATGTCCATGACCTGATCGGCTACTACGTGATTATGGAGGGCATCTTCTTTTATGCCGGCTTTGTGATGATGCTGTCGTTTAAGCGTCAAAACCGCATGGTCGGCACCGGAGAGCAGTTCCAATACATTCTGCGTGACGAATCGGTGCATCTCGCCTTCGGTTCGGACTTGATCAATACGATTGTTGATGAAAATCCCAGCATTTGGACACCGGAGTTTAAGAAAGAGATTACGGATAATATTGTAAAAGCG
>DAHUYJ010000036.1 GCA_027315225.1 Candidatus Saccharimonadota bacterium
GCAGCTGCTCAATGAACTCAGCTGCTAAACTAACAACACCACCATGATCTGTATCCAGCCAGAGACTGGCTTGGTCGGGCCACTCCAAGCTCAAGGGAAGTACGTCGCCGTCACCCTCGCCTTGGTCTTCTTGAACAACCGCGCCGTGCGGCCACAACGCAGCAGCAGGATGTAATCCGTCCGTAACAATGTGACGCAACGTTGCACGACTATGAGACCCCACCGAGTAATAACGAACCCGTTGGTGCAATAATGCCAATTGGCTTGGCTGATTCAGCTGTTCCAAGAAAGGATTTGTGGGGTACCCGGTGGGATAGTGACGGTTGTCTATATAATCAAAGATCGGCAATAGCTGGCGGATGGTGGGCACAAGGCGCTGCAGCAAGACAACACGTTCGGAAGCGGTCTTGGGATCACCCAAAGCTAAAACTACTAGGTTGAGTAGCGGACTGCCAAACGTAGGTTGCAACTTAGGATCGGTACCACCCTCCCAAACCGTATAAGCATCGACGGCACCAGCATTAGGGGTTGCCAGCTCAATAAAATGATTGATGTCGCCAGCGTAATCATCGCTTTGAATGTAGCTGCGAGCTACCAGCCCGCCCATTGAGTGCGCCACCACATCGACCTGAGCGCACCCGCATACCTGCCGGATTCCGGCAATCTCCTCCCCAAGCTGGTGCGCTGTCCGGGCGTTATCGTGCATCCAGTTATATGGAAAAAGAAAGAGATCTTGATTAAGGCGATACCCCTGAGCCTGCAAATCCGCAATCAACGTATCGTATGTATGATAAATAGGATCGAGCACCAAGGGCGTCCGATAGCCGGGCTGCCACCATCCCTGGGTAACGTTTTTAAAATAGTGGGCCAAGCCCTGGGAAGTCGGCAGTGAACCAAGAATGCCCGGCACAATTATTAATGGCCGTTGTACCCGGGGCCGCGATGCAGCCGCCTCCCCATTCATCCATAGACCGTTATCGGTAGCCGCCCAGAGCTGCATCCCATTCCGAGCCACGGCAAATATCCGGGCATCCAAGAGACTGTGCGCGGCAGCTCCATCATATTGGACCAAGAAACTATAGGGAAACCCCGGGACTCTCGCTCCGTAAAAAGCCTGTCCATCCCGAACAGCTAAACCACTCAAGCGCACATTTGAACCATAGTAAGTTCCATTGATATGCCCGGGATCGGCAAGTTTTTGCCAGCTTTCTCCCTGGTCGGATGAATAAAATAAACCATAATCCGACAGTTGCCACACAGCCCCGCCAGCTAGAGCAATCGCCCCGGTTAGGCGCCCAGCACCTCTGCCCCCACCCTGCCAGCTTCCTCCTGCGTCCGCAGTCCGGTAAACCCCTCCCAGCGCCCCCACATACATGAGCTGGTTAGCCTCATCATATGCACAGCTACTGGCGCCGTCGCTTGGCAAATTGGTATCAACCACATGGCCATCCATATCAAACCGAAGCATCCGCACAGGCGTGGCCGAGCTTTCAAACACAGCGGCAAATATATAGTGTGAATCGGAGCAGACCGCCGATATTACCTTATGAGAGGTCAACGCAGACTCCAACAACCGCCAATCCCCGCCATTGTTCCGACTGACATAGAGGCCCTGTTGCGTACCGGCATATATAAGACCAGGCTGAACTGGATCATACGCCAAGGACTTAACCGACGCAGGCAACCAAACCGAAGTCCACGTTGCGCCGTCATCGCTAGAAAGCCGTAGTGTATCATCCACCACCACACCTATTCTGCCATCTCCCTGCGGACTACCCACCACTAAAGTGACAATGGAGCCGCCAAAGCCTGCCAGATTCCAGCCGTCAGCAGCCCAGACCCTACCGCCAAGCAGACTAACTCCGGCCAAGGCAATCAACCACAGAACCTTTACCACCACTGCCTCCAATCTACTTTCCAGTAAACGCCATCACTATGAAGTAAAGATGAAATACGCGACCAGGCAGCCTGGTTATGACAAACTTCTAAAAAGGTCGGCTATTTAGGTTAAAGTTTTGGGCATTTGACCGTTTGACCATCGAGACCGTTAGCCGTATGCTTGCCTAGTAGCAAACTGAAACAAAAGAACAGCGACACCACTCCTGTATGGTGTCGCCAGGTAACTGTTTTCTAGAGGAGGAGCATGAAAAACAAAGGCTCGGCGAGCAATTTTTATGAAGACCTGACAAACCCCAAGCATCACAGCCGCGGAACCACCAAAAAAGGAAGGCAATCCTCCAGCCGCCGACTGGGGTTAAGTGAAGAACAGATAAGCAAACTTCGAGATGACTTGCGTCGGCCGATGAAAGGACCCTCTTCGGCCAGCAACCCATTGCAATAATATGCCTATTCGGGCATATTATTTTTGACTTGCTTTTTCGGTTTTTGTTCGGTATATTAAATTCCAGGGGATGCTTCTAGAGAAAGGGGGTCAGTATGCCGAATAGTCACTCAATTCAGGGACTACGCATTTATCAAGCAAGCCGCAACTTAGAAGATGCCGTCTATGAGCTGGTTAGGCAGTTGCCCGATAAAGAATCATATCGTCTTGGGGATGATTTGCGACGTAGTAGTGCCGCAATCTCCCACTACATAAGCGAATGTCATCGTCGCTATAACTACAGTATTAAGTTGGAGGCGCTCCATTTAGCCCGAATAGAAGCCGAAAAGCTCCAGAAACTTCTCAGTGTCCATCATGCACGCGGCTATGGCGCCACGACAGAGCTGCAAGCTGGCTGTATGGCCATTACTAAGCAGAGCTGGGGGCTCATTAGATATATACGGCGACGGCAGGACGAGCAGCAAGCTCAAGCCCGCACCCAGGCTGTCGACGCACTAGTCGGCGTCCGCAGTTAACGAAAGACACCATGAGCCCAGAGAGCTGTTTGCGCCGGCAGCCTATATTCGGCCGGGCAATATATGTAGACATGAACTCTTTCTTTGCCTCCGTAGAACAGCAGATTCATCCTGAGCTGAGAGGCAGGCCGGTGGGGATCTGTCCATTCATTCACGACTCTACCTGTGTTATTGCCGCCTCAGTGGAAGCAAAGCGCTATGGCATAACAACCGGGACATCAGTAAGAACGGCCCGGCGATTATGCCCAGAGATTTGTCTAGTGGGCGACGGCCCACGGCTTTATCGCCTATACCACCACCGTATTATGGAATCTCTAAGGACCACGTCCTGCCAGGTTCATGTTAAAAGTATCGACGAGGCTTTTTTAGCGGTTCCCGACTACTTACAAGAAGACCCGCTTGTAGTCGCTGAGCACATCCGGTCGC
>DAHUYJ010000037.1 GCA_027315225.1 Candidatus Saccharimonadota bacterium
ACTTTATGGCGAAAGACAGCCTATGGCGCTACCCTGGTCTTAAGCATTTCGTCCAAGGTTGTGGTGCTTTCGCGGTAGAACGGGGCCATGGCAAAGGGCTTGAGGACCACCAGGAAGACCACGTCGCTCACCTCATCGATTCTGATGCCGTCATGGTCATCTATCCACAGGGGCATCGGCAACGCAAGCCGGAAGACGAGGGCGTACTCAGGCGGGGGGACTTCAAGACTACCATTGCCTATCTGGCCTTAAGCTATGGCGTCCCGCTGGTCCCGGTCGGAATTGAAGGCCCGGTAAAGGGGCGTAAGTTGCCGCGGACGCTTATTTTTGGTGATCCTATCTTATCGGAGAAAATGAGCCTTGCCGATTTGGGTAAAGAAGAGTTCAATCGTAGGAAGTATGCGCTCATGGAACGTTTGTTTATAGACGTAGACGATGCGTACCAGACCGCCCGTGAACTTCATAAACAGCGTGACCTAAGGGTGGGGCCGGATTGGCTGGACGTTATGGACGGGGCAGCGAATTCACCTGCCGGAACAATAGCAATAGCAGGACTGGCAGCAGCTTCAGCGGTTAAGCTTGTCGGCCGGTTCACGCGTAGCCAGGGAAGAAATCAGTCTTAATATCGTGCTCCTGTACCCCCATCGAGCGCAGGCCGTCCTGAACCGATTCAACCATGGTGTGCGAGCCTGATATATAGAACAGGCAGTCTTCATAATCGGGCACCTCTTCGGATATCAGCTGCGGCGTAACCCGCTGCTGCAACCGTACGGCTCCGGGAAGGTCGGCGTGTTGTGATGGCCGGCGGGCCAGCGTGTATACAACCCTAGTACCTAACCGGTGCGTGGCTTCACTAAGCACATCATCGTAGGCCAGGTCGGCAGGGTCGCGCTCCGCGTATAGCAGGGTTACGGGGCGTTGATCGTTAGTGTCCACCAGATACTTGAGCATGCTGCGGAACGGCGTAATACCAATACCTCCGGCAATGAACACCAGCTTGCGGGTATTGTCCTCGGGCAGCGTGAAATCGCCGCCCAACTGGGCGGCGGCAATTGGCGTGGAGCGTCCCATAGACCACAATGACTGCTTAAAACTGCTGCCCCTGGCATAAAACTTAATGCCAATGCGCAGCGTTTCTTCGGTTGGCGAAGACGCCAAAGTGAAGTAACGGCGCACTCCACGGTTATCCGGCCGGTCATGCGGCAGCGTCCATTCCATATATTGCCCGGGCAAATAGTCGAATTTCCGGTCGGGAATAAAAATGAAGTCTTTCACAGTCGGCCCCCAAGCTATCTTCTGTATCAATCTGGGCAGTACCTTAACCCGTGGGCTGATTATGTAGGCGAAGATATTACTGATGACCAATACGTACTCAGGCGAAGAGTACAGGCCTAATATATGAAGCTCCGGCGGAAACAGCAGGCCGGTCATCTTTGCTGTTTGAGCCTAGACGGAGAGGTCAAAGGCTCGGTCAGCATGACGAATCCCATAAAGAAGAGCGGCGAATGCACTATTGCGTTACTAAGGCCGGAACCCACTCCGCCCTGAAAGATCGATACTATGATGGTTGCGGCCAACGCCGCTACGATGAAAACCGTGACCATTTGGCCGCGTTGTATCTTGCGGACCAGTAACAGTCCGCCGATGATCGCTATAGGGACAAGCCAGGTCGTGCCGACCCACCAGCTGGCAGCCTGTCCGGCTCCGATGGCGGTTAACGTTACGGCTATAGCAGCCGGGTTAAAGACATGCTGACGGCGAATGGCCAGAATGTATTTTGATGAGATAGCCAAGCCGGCCGCTGCAGTTATAAACTCAAAGCTTTGCACTGAGGCCGGCGGCGTAATGATTAGCGCCAATATAAGTGCGGTAATCAACGAAGATTCCGGATTGGACGGTGTGTCAAAACCGTGTGCGAAGACCTTATTGGTAATCCAGCAGACAAACAGCAGGTACGCTGTTTCAAAGAAAATTGCGAGCGGACTGTAGGGCATGTAGCCGAGCGCGCCGAGTACCATTGCCGCGGCAATCAGGACTCCAAGATAGTAGAGCAGCAGACGATACATGGTGATGTTATCCAAGAAATCATCGACAAGCCTCATGCAGCTACTCCCACGTACTGCTCAAAGCCGCTGGTCAACGTAGCCTGCTGGTCGGCGGTTATCATATACGCTTCATGTCCTTCGAGTGATTCGATGAAGCCTATTCCGTCACGGCCCATCGCGAAGGCCGCGGTCGCGAAGCGGTCAGCATCATAGATATCAGCCCCGACGACAGTTAAAGAAGCGACGTCGGTAATCTTGGTGCCGCTCTTAAACGGGTTATAAATATGCTGTCCCCGGAGGTATGTCCCTGACGTAGCTACGCCGGCATCCGTGACCCGTACGACCTTCACGACCTCACTATTATTAAACGGGTTACGGATGCCGACGCTCCAAGGTTGGCCGTCACCGTTCAAGCCGCTGACCTGGATGTCTCCTCCAGCCTCCACGTAGAAGTTCTTAAGGCCCCGCTTGCGAAGCAAGCGGGCCGCGTTGGCGATAGACCAGCCTTTTACCAGGCCGGAAGGGTCGAACCGCCCCTTATAGTAAGCGTCGAAGTAACCGTCAGTCTGGCGCTTGGTTTGCCCGCAAAGCCTCATGATCGTCTTCATCTCTTTGCTCCACTCTGTCTTTGGCAGGCCTTTGTTGATCTTGGAAACCTCGCTGCCCGGTTTGTACGGGCTGTAGGCATCGTCCACATAAACAAAATAATCGTGCACAGCCCGAAAGGCCTCGGCATCCGCCGACTCGTCCTCTATCACTACACTGATAGGCATACCCATGATGAGCCAGGTTTGTTTCATTTTATTTTCTATGCGTGAGCTTTGCTTAAGGCCGTTGAAAGTGATTGGACAAAGGCCTGGCTGGTAGCCGTAGCCCCGGAT
>DAHUYJ010000038.1 GCA_027315225.1 Candidatus Saccharimonadota bacterium
CAAGACTTACTTTGGCCATCTTGGCCGAAGCCTGCTCGGTATCGCTGCCCAATAGCACGACGTCACCCTCTAGCCGGGCATGCATCAGCCAGTCACCATGCTCTTGCTTCCCGGGAACATCGGCCGGAACATCCGCATATTTTTGAGTGGTCAGCTCTCCACCGAATACAGTTTTGTAAAACTCCATGGCCTCCCGACAGTTTCCCTTAAAAAAGATATATGGTTCTAATTTAATACTCATAATGACTTCTCCGTTATACCTTAACGGTACCACCATGGCTGTACTTCGGCCATGTATGCTCTGCCCAAGACTGGATGTCTCATCTCAATAATTATGAAAAGAGCCCTCATGCAACAGGGCTCTTTTCCTATTGCATAAAGGCTTTTAGAGGAAGGGGGGAATGGTGTTACTTTTCGTTCAGGCGCTCGAGCCGTTTCGCAGCCGGATCGACACCATAACGTTCGTGCCAAGTCCTTCGAGCTTTCTCAATTATGGCTTGCACCTCAGGACTATGAGCGTGCTCTTCATAGCTTCGTCGGCTTATCCAGCCAACGTATTCGGGATCCTTTGGTTGCCTGAATCGTCTGAAAACACTATTAATGAATCTTCGCCACATCTTCATGTGTACACCGACTCCTTTTTGTATAGGTTCTTTGGCTGATTCTGTTCCAAACTCGTAAGTTTTTGTTTTGCTACTATCTCATAAGCATAAACGAATATCAATTACTGAAGGTAAGATCCGCCGTCTATCAACCGACCTTTCCCTGAACGGCCCTGAGCGCAGTGACTAAACGGTTCGGAAAGTTATCGTCTGTAATAACACAATCAACGCGGTCTTGATTTACCTTCCAGAACTCCTCATGCTCTTTGCCCCACCGATTCACCAGCGCCGGAGGCCTGCTGTAACCTTTGGCGCTGGCCATCTTGGCAAGCAGCCCGGCACTCAAGTTGAGGCTAATAATAAATAGTGAGTAATGGTATTTCTGTAATAACTCATCTAGCTCGGCATAGCGGCGGTCAATGCTGGCATCATAAATAAAACTACACCCAGAACTCAGGAGCAGCGTAAGACGCTCATCGCGGCGGCGATAGTATAGATCGGTTTCTAAACCGGTTTTTAGTCGGTCCTCCTGAACCTCAGTGCGTATGCCATCATTATTAAAAATCGGCAACCCTAGATTCCAAGATAAATAGTAGGCTATCGGCGTCTTGGATGAGCCGGGTGGCCCAGCAAAGGTAATACACAGGGATTTCCGTTGTGGTGACTTTTGGCCTTCACTCATATTCTAATCATAGCAAGTTGATAATTGCATTCTGAGTGGCGGGGCATATGCCCCGCCACCCGCTATGCGACCAAAGGAGCTGCCGCTTGCTGCTCCGTCGCCTCCAGACGCTGCTCTCCGCCCGGCTCAGGATCTTTGGGGATATCAGGGTCGTCGCCGTTTTCCGGTGATTTATGGTCATCAATACCCCGGAAAGCCATAATCAGCAGCCCATCAACAATACCACCAAAAATACCTGCTCCCAGTAGTGAGATCCAAAGCAACCCCAAGAAGGTTTCCCAGGGGGTAACCAGGAAGGTTTCACCTTCCCAGGCTTCTGGCTCAAATTCCTTTTCGAACCAAACTTCTCCTGCAGGTTTATGGTTCCTTACCCAAGCCCGGATACCCTCCCCCTTTACGATGTCATCTTCAAATTGCCTTTTGGCGTACCATTTTTCACCGTTGGGCATGATGAATTCCACTTCGGCCTTGCGGCGCCTAAGGCCCGTTCGGAGGAATTCATGTTTGGCCTCGGTTTTATGCGCAACTTTGATTATTCGAGCTGGCAGCTGAACGCCAAATTCTTCATGATCTGCTGCGTTCCTGAGCAGTGCCAGCGTAAATATCCCACCAAATGCCAAAGAGGGCATCAGCAGGATAAGCGCTATGCGCTTCCATCGATAATGGTATCGCACCGTTTTACCCCCTTACTGGTTTTCAAGGTCGGCTACATAGTAACACATCATGTCTCCGCTACAGCCATACATGGCTTTACACCACTTTATACTGCCCGACCTAGCTACTTTTTAAAGAGCGTTCTGGACCGCCATAATCGCGAAATAATACCAAGAACTACAATAGCCCCGAGCAGCATCCACGCCGCGCGAAATACCCCATACCTAACATCGGTTCCCGTCAGTAGGGCATGGAGAAAAACCAGCACCGCCACGGCGTAGCTCACAAAATGCAGCCGCTTCCAGCTACGCTTCCGGGTGTCAATCCATTTGAGAGAGGTGAGGACAATAATTATTATTCCGTAGGTCGCCAAAATACCCGATGCCACACCGAGTACCCCGAGCGACATGCCAAAAAGGGGCGTTTTGTTGTTGTAGGTTGAAGCAAACGGAACCAGCACTTGTACCAGCGAAAAGGGCAAGTAGCTGTCAATCAAAAGGAAGGTAACGTGAACAGCAATACTAGCAAGCAGGGCATACGCCAATGCCTTGTGAATCGCCCAGGCTTTTACCGGCTCAAAAAAGCGGTATGTCAGGCCGGTTACCTGCCCAATGCCGGATAACATCAAAAGCACCAGCAGACCGGCCGCTACGAACCCGGCCGCACGTACGATATACCAGGGCCAGGACATTGCAACTCTTTGTACAGCAATCCCACCCAGCGAGTTGGCGAGCAAAA
>DAHUYJ010000039.1 GCA_027315225.1 Candidatus Saccharimonadota bacterium
TCTGACCGGGCTGCACCTGCTGCTGAACCTGCAGGTAGTAGATATCGGTCAGCAAGACATAGTTGTTGTCGGCGTGTGCAAGATGCCCAAAGTATACCTGCCCATTCGTCAGGAAAAGAGCCTGGAAGTTACTGCTCTGAACAGCGCCTTGGCTACCGGCGTCCAGGGTAAAGCGCAAAATCAAGTAAGCGCTGGCAATAACCGATGTAATGATCAGTAAGACCACCAGGACAGTATTAAGAATGTTGTTGCGATCGCCGCCACTAGCGCCCCCGATGTTGCGCAGCTTTAAACCGGCTGCGGGAGCAGATTGAGGTTGGGCGGCAGACGAAGAATTACGTCGAGGTTCCATATAAACTCCACTTAATTACCATTAGCTTTATAGCAAGAATTATAGATAACCAGGCTAAGCATTACAAGGATAAAACGAGATAACCCGTTGACAAGCCGGTAACGGTTAGCTTAATCTGGGACACAGTAGTAACTAAGTGAGGAAGTCAAGTGGCTTATTCGCACGTCAACTCAAAAGGTCAAACTTATTATCTGCATCAGCGCGATGTAACGCTCAAGGGCGGTCGCGTTCAGCGCATCTTCTTCTTTGCCCGCGAGGTCAAGGATGGCGCTATTGATGCTCTGCCGAACGGCTATGTGGTGGTAGAAAACCCCCGCACCGGTCTGCCGATTCTTAAGAAAGGCTAGGCCAACCGTTTTCTAAAAAGCCGCCTTCGGGCGGTTTTTTAGTATGAATCCGGGTATAGGGGAGGTATAGCGGATATGGCCCAATGTCGTATAATGGTTTCCATATGGCTGCCTCACGACCCATCCTGATAGTTAAAGACGCTCGCAAACGCTATGAAGATCTTGAAGCGGTCAGGGGAGTGAGCTTTGAGGTGGCCGCAGGTGAAGTGCTAGGCATTCTGGGTCCGAACGGGGCCGGCAAAACTACTACGCTGGAAATGATTGAAGGCCTGCGGGAAATCGACGGGGGAACGATTACCGTTGATGGCATTGATGTTGCTAAGAATCCTTTTGCGGTAAAACAAGTTATCGGGGTGCAGTTGCAGTCCTCGGCGTTTTTTGAAAACAGCACGCTGGAAGAACTGCTGGTGGCCTTTGCTGCCATGTATGGCCAGCGAGTGGACCCCATGGAGCTCTTAAACAAGGTTGACCTGGCCGAAAAGGCCAAAAACTACCCGGAACAGCTTTCGGGTGGACAGCGGCAACGCTTTAGTATCGCCGTAGCCTTGGTGCACCAGCCGAAGGTTCTATTCTTGGATGAGCCAACCACCGGCCTGGACCCTCAGGCGCGTCGTCACCTCTGGGATCTAGTAAAGCAGATTCGGCAGGAGGGAGTTACGGTGATTCTGACAACCCATTATATGGAGGAGGCCCAGGTGCTCTGCGACCGGGTGGCCATTATGGACGCCGGCAAAATCATCGCACTCGATAAACCTAAAGATCTCATTAACGCCTTGCTGAAACGCGGGTTTAAGCCGCATACCGAGGTCCAGCAGGCTACACTTGAGGATGTGTTTATTGATTTAACCGGAAGAGGACTCAGAGACTGATTATGAAAAGAATGCGACGGTATGCATTTACGATTTGGCGGCTCACGGCGCTACTTACGCGGCGGTATTTTCGTAGCCGCACCGCGATTTTCTTCTCGATCTTCTTCCCCTTGATCTTCCTGTTTGTGTTCGGCGGTCTGTTCGGCAAGACCACCACTTCATTCAAGGTAGCGGTTATTAATCATTCTGATAGTGCTTTTTCCAAGCAGTTTGTGAGCGCCATCAATAAAGCCAGTGTCTTTAATGTGCAGTCCGGGATTACCTCGGTTTCCGATGCCGAACAAAAAATGTCGCAAAGCCAATTGGACTCAATTATTGAGCTGCCGGCGAACTTTGGCCAGCCGAATGCACAGCACTTTCCGAGTGGGACCGTGACGGTATATTACAATGCAGCCAATAGCCAGGGCGGGCAAACCGTCAGCTCAATTATCCAAAGTATGCTCTCGGGTATTAATGTACAGCTTACTAAGGTGCAACCACCGCTAACGGTTAGTCTTAAGTCGACCGCTCAGCCAGGGCTGACCTCATTTGACTATGTCTTTTCCGGCTTACTCGGGTTTTCATTGCTGGGCTTAGGAATTTTCGGGCCGGTTAATATGCTGCCAGCCGAAAAGAAAACCGGCGCCTTGACCCGCTTGCGGGTAACGCCGCTGCATCCGGCCCAGTTCATCATCTCCTATATGTTGTCGGTATTGGTAACCGGTATGCTCTCCATTGCTTGTATGTTTATAGTGGCGGTAGCGTTCTTCCATTTTCACATGGAGGGCAGTTATTTGGACTTCATTATCTTTACGCTGCTGGGTGCCATTACCATCTTTGGGATTGGTGTGGGGGTTGGCGGCTGGGCAAAGGATGAACGTCAGGCGGCGCCGCTTTCCAACATTGTCTCTTTCCCCATGATGTTCCTTTCGGGCACCTTCTTCCCACGGTTTTTGATGCCGGAGTGGCTGCAGCATGTCTCGGCCTTTTTACCGCTGACACCGATTGTAGACGGTTTACGGATGATTCTTACTGAGGGCAAAACCTTTGCCGACCTTCT
>DAHUYJ010000003.1 GCA_027315225.1 Candidatus Saccharimonadota bacterium
GGACCGTCCACCATCACTGGGTCCTCAGGCAGTTCCGGGCCTTCCAGCTCTGGAACGTCCACCAGCACCGAGTCGCCCACCAACACGGGCTTCCCCACGAGCACCGAGTCGCCCACCAGCACCAGCTCCACCACCAGCTCCGGCTCCACCACCAATAAAGTCCAAAGCGCTCCAGCTAGCAGCAGTTCAAGCTCCACCACCCCCAGCTCGAGCAGCAGCAGCTCTTCTACTGGCTCAAAGCCGTAATATAAGCGGCGGCCTAAAAGTCAAAAACCCCTCCCCGAGTGAGGGGTTTTTGCTATGAATATAAGGTATGGCCCTGTTTACCGGACAGTCCTTCGGAACCACCGGCGGGCCACAGACGTAATAACGAACAGCACTCCGCTCAATAGGGCGATTACCAGGCTCCAACCGGCCAGGTCGGGCGACCAAGCTGGAGAGACAAATGAGAATTCATACAAGGCAGTAGGGATTGTTGCTGCTGACGGCGCCACAGTGCCACCATGCGACTGTATATACTGCTCTATGCAAGGCACCCGGTAACCGCCCGAGAAACCAATCGGTATCTTCGCCTGGCAGTAATTTTGGGCGCTGGTGTAGAGCTGCGTGCTGCTATCGACGGCTATGGCAGCATTTTGTTTAGCCTGCACAAGACGCTGGTAGGTATATTTAAGCTGTATCGGCGGGTACACTGAGGTCCCAGTGCTCAAATCAGTGTTCATATGGGCAGTTACGTAGGCCTGCAGGTCATCAAGGGCCTTCTGGACACCGGATCCTTTACGGTCAGCCGCGTACACGGCGCTTCGCAACTTGACCATGTGCTCGTTGTTAGCCCGGAGGGCAAAAACGCAGACCGCTCCGCTGACAACAGCGATTGCCAGAAAGTACCACGGCTTAATGAAGCGAAGCCTGGTCCAGACGTGATGGAGGCGGCGTTTGTTCATATGCCTACGATTATACCTGAGTAATGGATCGCTGCCCTACGGCGGCGCCGATGGCCTATAATGTAGGCATGCACATCTACTTCTCAGGGATCGGCGGCGCCGGCATAGGGCCGCTGGCGCAGATCGCACACCAGGCCGGATACAGTGTCAGCGGTTCGGACAAGCAGGATTCCCAGTACATCCAGTACTTGAAGAAGCACGGCATCACCGACGTTCACATCGGCCAGACGCGCGAGGCCATCGCCGGAGTCCATGAGCGTGAACCTGTTGACTGGTTCGTGTATACGTCCGCTCTGCCGCTGGAAAATCCGAACGCGCCAGAACTACAGTATTGCCGCGATCAGGACATTAAGACCTCTAAGCGTGACGAGCTGCTTAACCTGATTCTGCAAGAGAAGAAGCTCAAGATGATTGCCGCGGCCGGAACGCACGGGAAGACGACCACTACCGCCATGTTAGTGTGGCTCTGCGTCAACCTCCAGGAAAAGTTAGGCGTGCCGATCAGCTACCTGCTGCCGGCCAAGACCAGCTTCGCCGAAATGGGCCGCTACAGCCCCGGCAGCCAATACTTTATCTACGAGGCTGACGAATTCGACCGGAACTTCCTGGCATTTGAGCCAGCTGTCAGCGCAATTACAGGGGTCAGTTGGGACCACCACGAGATTTTCCCCACGCGGGAAGATTACCAGGAGGCTTTTCGGGAGTTCATCGGCCAGTCCAAGCATACGCTTATCTGGCAAGAGGATGCGGAGTACCTGGGCCTAGACTCGAACTCCAGCCAGGGTCAAGGAGTCAAAGCCCTGGACAGCGGCGATCCGCGTATCCAAAAGATAAAATTGCTTGGACAGTACAACCGGATGGACGCCTGGTTAGCCGTGCAGGCCGTACATCATGTCACCAACCATCCAATAGACAAGCTTATAGAGCTGGCCAACGACTTCCCCGGCCTTTCGCGGCGAATGGAGAAAATTGTTCCGAGCCTGTACAGCGATTACGCGCATACGCCGGAGAAGATCCGAGGCGCTATGAGCGTGGCGATGGAGACGGCTGCCGAGAGCGGCCAAAAGCTGGTTGTCGTGTACGAACCGCTGACTGACCGGCGGCAGCATTACATGATAAATGATTACAAAGATTGCTTTGCCGGCGTCGAGAAGCTCTATTGGATTCCCAGCTATCTGGCCCGCGAAGACCCCGCACAGCGCATTATTCCGCCAGCCGAGTTAATTTCGCATCTTGACGACCCGTCAATTGCCGAGCCGATGGAACGGAACGACGTCTTGAAGCGTGTCATCCGTAAGCATTTGGGCGCCGGCGACATGGTCGTTTGCATGGCCGGCGGCGGAGGCGGCAGCCTGGACGACTGGCTCCGCCAAGAATTCCCCTTATAGCGCAGCGCTATCGGTTGTCGCCGGTGCCTTGGAGGACGCCGCGGGTTTTGCGGCTTTGTAGTTTATCAAGATTTTGTTTGGCAATATCGTCAAAAGATAAGCCTAGGTGGTGTGCGAAAACTGCCAAATACCAGAGCACGTCGCCGACCTCTTTGCCAAGTTCTTGCTTGTCCTGGTCGCTTACGACGCCGTTCTTGTCGCGAATGATCTTTTTGACCTTCTCGGCGACTTCGCCGGCTTCGCCGTTGATGCCCAATACCCAATGCAGCATGTCCTTGAACGCATCGTCATTGGAGATCACCGTAGTCAGGGCCTGCTTTTGGTAGTCGTCAAACTGCATAGCCTACATTGTAGCATCCGTTGTTATGACACGCCTGGCAGCGAGTCAACCCGGTGCGGCTATGAGCCTATCTGCCTATCTACGCCTTCGTTTTGCAATATAACATATATGTTATATTGCCGAAAACGATGCTTGGGTTGTAGGATTGTCCATTCGAGCTTTAGCTGTCGATCCGGACGGCACCCTGGCGAAGCACTTCGACGGCATCATCAATCATACGTATGACCGTTGACGACTGGCGGCCGGATAGGTCACCGCCATCAATGTAAAAGTCCACCTGGTCACCAAAGTAGTCCCTGGCCTGGCTTACATCTGCGGCCGGTTGCATGCCGGGGGGGTTGGCGCTGGACGTAAGCAACGGGCCGGTGTCCCGGAGCAGCTGTTGCAGCTCGACGTCATCAGGAATTCGGACTGCCAGGCTCATTTTGCCCTGGTGTAAGTACGAGAGTGCCGGGCCGCTCACAGGAATGACCACACTGACGGCGCCGGGCCAGAACTGCTCGACGGCTTTCAGGTAACGGTGCTTGATGCCAAGCTCCTCAAGCTGTGAGAGATCGGCGGCAATGACTGTCCCGGGTTTGGTCTCGCGATCTTTGATCCGGTAAAGGCGTGCAACGCCGTCAGGATCCCTGGCACGGGCGGCCAGACCGTAGACCGTGTCGGTCGGGATAATGCCGACCGCGCCGGGACGCAAAAACTTAGAGACAGCAGAATCCATCAGCGGCTTTTGATATACGCGTAAACCGCCAGGGCAGCCAGGCCAAGCACTATAATAACCGTAGCAAAAATGGCTCCGGCAACCCCTTGTTTCTTTTGTTTTTGTGCAGGTTTTGGCGGAACTGGCGGCGCATCTGTAAGGAGCGAGAGGTCCAGCTCCTTGCCTGATGAGTCCGACGGCTCTTCATCCTCTGGCGCCGGGGCCGGCTCGGGCTCCCCGGACCGGGGCGGAGCGGTCACGGAGTCGATGGGCTTCGATTGCACGGGGGAAGTGACGTCCATGATTGGTTCCGGAGATGTGGACTCCGGAGATTCGGACGATGGGTTGGTAGCTGGCGTTTCGTCATCCATGCTGTTCTGCCTAACTCTATATACTCGTACGGATTATAGCACAAGCGCTTGCGCCTGGAGGCTGAGGCTTTAGCGGAACCACAAATAGGCGACTACTGCGACGCCAACTATGAAGAGCCAGAACCAAAAACTGCCGAAGACCGGGCCAAGAAAACCATGGTGTCCTGCTTCGTCGGCGTCGCCGGCGCGTTGACGTGCGACGGCGTCTTCCACGGCCAACTGGGTGTCCGCCTCGTGGGCTACGATATCTTCAACTGCTTCGTCCGTGTCGTGGTCGTCAAGCGGATCCGGTCCGGGGTCAGGAGAATCAGGCGCGTCACTCTCCTGTTGTGAGGGCTTCGGCGAAGGCTCCTCCGCTGGGTTTTCGGCGACTTCGGCCTTCTTGGTGACTTTGACCTTGACGTCTTTGATGTCAAGCGCTTTAAGCAATTTTGAGGACAGTTCCGGTGCGGTTGGTTGCGGGCTGAGTGCTTCGAGATTGGTAGCTGGCAAATCCGCGGGAGGTTCATCGGCTGCATCAGCTACACTGTCCGGCACAGCGGCCTTTGGCCGTTCAACGCTCATCATGGAATCAATACGTCGTTCCAGCTCTTGTTGTTCTCGCCGCTCATCTTCAGGCGGACGGGACTTCTTGTCATTGTCACGCATATGCTTTTAAGTCTACCAGGAAACAACCTGAAGCAGCTACAGGCTAACGGTTAACCGTCGTCATATTCGGGTAGCGGTCTCCCGCAGTGACGCCCTTGGGTGCGGCAACGTTTAGCCGCTGCAGGTCTTCCTCGCTCAAGCGTGTGTCAACCGCCGCGATGTTCTCCTTGAGATACTCTACATGTTTAGTTCCGGGGATCGGCACTATATCGTTCCCCTGCGCTAACACCCAAGCCAAAGCCAGCTGTCCAGGTTTGACGCCCTTTTCTGCAGCGATTTCCTTGACCTTGTCGACAATTTCCAGGTTCTTGTAGAAATTACCCCCCTGAAAGCGCGGTTGGTTGCGGCGCCAGTCATTCTCGGGCAGATCTTCCGGCTTTTTCCAGCGGCCGGTCAGGAAGCCGCGGCCCAGCGGGCTGTAGGCCACGAACCCAATACCCAGCTCGCGTACCGTGTCGAGGATTTCCTCTTCAGGATCCCGGGTCCAGAGACTGTACTCGGTCTGCAGAGCGGTTATTTTATGAACTTTGGCAGCCCGCCGGATAGTTGCCGCGGCCGCTTCGCTCATGCCGAGATAACGGACCTTGCCCTCCTTGACGAGTTCTGCCATAGCGCCGATAGTGTCCTCGATCGGCACGCTGGTATCCACGCGGTGCTGGTAATACAGGTCGATGTGGTCGACGCCGAGCCGCTTGAGGCTCGCCTCACATGCTTTTTTAACGTATTCCGGTTTGCCGTTGATACCGACCCAGCTGCCGTCGGGATTCCGTTCGTTACCGAACTTGGTCGCCAGGACTACTTCGTCGCGACGACCCTTTATGGCCTTGCCGACCAGCTTCTCGTTGGTAAACGGACCATACATGTCCGCGGTATCGAGAAAGTTTACGCCGTTATCCAGCGCATAGTGGATAACATCGATGGCTTCTTGCTCGTTGGCGCTGCCGTAAAAGTCGCTCATACCCATGCAGCCCAGGCCGATAGCCGAAACTTTTAGGTCATCACCCAATACACGTGTTTTCATGAACACCCCCTTCTTTAGCTCTTATATTTCTATATTACTTTACTATGTATAGCTTGCGTAGTCTGTGAGTTTTTTGCGTGTGTTTCTTATAATAAAGGTATGAAGCCAGCCGCAGCCCGTTATGCAGTCTATGCCCAGGCGTGCCTATACATCGGCTTGATCTTCTGCATTGTTATACGCCCAAAGGGGTTGACTATTAACGGCGGAATCAGTTATTACGGCATCTACTTGGAAACTATCATACCGTATGTCTTCGCCCTGCTAGGTGCCAGCTTCTTTTGCATAAAAGCGGCCGGCCAATGCGTCGAATCGGACCTGAAGCCTATGAAGTACTCCTTGACCATCGTAGGTATACTCGTTATTGGCGTAATGGTAACTCCTGACTCAATCAGTGTTTTTATGGATGATGCCCACCAGGCGTTTGGTATCGCTCTGTTCGTGCTGCAGTTGCTTCTGAGCAGCTGGCTTATTATGCAGTTGCGGCGCGCCGCCCTGACTGTAGTTTTCACTACAGTTGAACTGGCCGGCGGCATAGCCTCGTTCATCTGGCTGTATCCGTCCCATGGTTATCTGCTGGAGTCACAAGTGGTTTTTCAGGCTGGTTTTGGCGCACTACTCATTTACGCCTCAAACCGGCTTACGGTGACAAGCGGTTGATGTCGCGCGGGAAGAGCGTAGCTTCTTTGACGTTGTTCAAACCAATGAATTTTTCGGTCAGGCGCTCCAAGCCCATGCCGAAGCCGCCATGCGGCGGCATACCGGCCTGCATGGCCGTCAGTAGCGGTTTGAAGCCAGGGTCCTCGGGGTCGCCGCCGGCCTTTTCGCGCAGCTGCTTCATGACAACCTCGTACTCGTTCTCGCGCATGGAGCCGGTAGCAATCTCTACGCCCCGGAACAGTAGGTCGATGCGGTCCGCCAGTTCCGGCTGGCCTTTCTGGGCCTTGTGGTAAAATTTCATATCCGCGGCGGGCCAGTCAGTGACAAAAACGGCTTCGCTCTTTAGGTTCTTGGAGGCATAGTCACACACCCAGCGTTCCTCGTCGGGGCGCAGGTCTTTCTCGCCAACGGTATTTTGGTTGGTTTCTTTGCTGTAGCGCTCGTGGATTTCGGCCATCGACATAGCGGGAATCGCCTTGGGTAGCTCCGGTTTGGTGGCGCGCAGGAGCTTCAGCCCGGATTCGTGATGCTTCCATAAATAGTCGTTTACGTAGTTTAAGAACCCGCTCAGCAGATCTTCCAAGCTTTTGATGTCTATAAATCCCATCTCGGCGTCTATAGAGGTGTACTCGGTCATGTGGCGGGTCGTGGCGCTGGGTTCGGCTCGGTACACTGGGGCGATCTCGAAAACACGCTCGTAGATGCCGACCATGATCTGCTTGTAGAACTGCGGGCTCTGGGCCAGCGTCGCTTCTTTGCCGAAGTAGTCGATCTTGAACACCTCGGCGCCGCCCTCGGTCGCTGCCGCCAGCAGTTTAGGCGTATGAATCTCGGTAAAATCATTCTCGTAAAAGTAGTCCCGGGCAGCCTTGGTAATTGCCGCCTGGACCTTGAAGATAGCCGTCTCCTGTAGGTTGCGCAGCCCGAGGGCGCGGTACTCGAACAAGGTGTCCAGGTTCTCCGGCTTGTGGCTCAAGGGTTTGTCGATCTCGATTGGCGGCTCTTCGGTTACCGGTACCAGTACGTTCAGCGTGGCGTCGTGCAGCTCAACGCCGCCGGGAGCCCGCGGCTCCTCGACCGCCTTGCCGTCAACGCTCAACACCGTACCGATCTGCAGGCCACGCAGTTTTTCGACTTCGTCTTTGTTCTGGAGCACTACCTGTACCAGGCCGCGGCGGTCACGGACATTTATAAACGTCAGGCCGCCCAGCAGGCGCTTCTTGTGCAGCCAACCCCGGATGTGCACGGTCCCGCCGATGTGATCTTTAAGTTCAGTGCTGAGAATTCTCATAACGAGCTATTCTACCACTTCCTCATCTGTTTTAACAGGGGTTTCGTCTACTTCGGCCTGTTTTTGGTGGCGAGCCGCGACTGCCGTCGGGTCGGCGTATTGGTCGAAGTCATCTCCCGGCACATGGCCGAGCAGCTGTTCAAACACATTGGTAATTGTCAGTATGCCGACGTACTCCTCGGAACTGCTGATGACCACGAACAGCGGGCAGTTGGTGACAAAAAGCGCGTGCAGGGCCTGGCTCAGACGGTCGTCTTCGTGAAGGTAATACACCGTGTCTTCCATGAGGTCCCGTACCTTGCCGCTGCTCTTTACGTCCAACCGATTAAATGCCAGGGTGCCGACGAACGACCCCTTGCGCAGGCTCTCCCGAACCAGGGCGTACGGTTGCCCGCTCTTGTGAATTTCATCGATCAGGATAGGGCCGACAGTGTCATCGGGCTGCACCACTTTGACTGATTTTTGCGACACCATGACGTCCCCCACCTGGCGGTCGCCAAAGTGCAGAACGTGTTTTATAATATCCAGCTCTTCGTCAGTCAGCTTATTGTCGGCCTGTTTTTGCTGGCGTTCAATCAGGGCCAGCAGGTCGTCGCGTTCGAACAGACCGGTGTGAGCGTCAACCGTGTAGCGGCGCTCTACGGTGTCCGCTGCCCGGTTAAGCGACGGGTGAAGGTAGTTCAATATCCATACGAGTGGCGGCGTTACCAACGTAGTCAGCCAAAGCCCAACCCGGGTCGTGCGTGTTGCCGGCAGGAGCGAAAATGTTATCCAGAGCAGCGGGCCGACAATCAACAGCCCTGCCCAAACTGGCAACGTCCGGGCCAGCAGGATGAAGCTGGCCGCGCTGGTCAGTCCTATGTACAGCCACAACAAGCTGCGCAAGCTATTGCCGTAGGCCACGGCCCGGTACAGTTGTATAGCCGCGTAGTCGTGCCTGGCAGCCCGGCGCTTGATCTCGTGGGCCGGTATCGAATAATAAGTTTTGCGCACGGTAATGCCGGCCAATGCCAGCAGCAAGAGGATAATCGCAATAACAAGATTCGACATGCTGTCTCGATTATACCCGATATTGTATACTGGTATCTAAGCTAACGAGGTTATGAATATGTCCAAACAGTTTATGGCAGTGATCGTTGTTATCATTCTGGCCTTCGCTGGAATTATATTGGTCAGCAACCATCA
Source organism: Candidatus Saccharimonadota bacterium (assembly GCA_027315225.1). Lineage (GTDB taxonomy): Bacteria > Patescibacteriota > Saccharimonadia > Saccharimonadales > UBA4665 > DAHUYJ01. The sequence continues at coordinate 8,543 of DAHUYJ010000003.1, forward strand.
ATCGAACTCCGGTTCGGGTAAATCAGGCAGCTCCAGCGCACCTACCGAGCACATTGAAGGCCAGGGCTCAACTGGGGTAAAACTGGTCGAATACGGCGATTACGAATGCCCGTACTGCGGCCAATACTTCCCCATCGTCAAACAGGTCGTAGCTGAGTACAACAAGCAGATTTACTTCCAGTTCCGCAACTTCCCGCTTGTCAGCATACACCAGAACGCGTTTGCCGGCGCCCGGGCAGCTGAAGCGGCGGCCATGCAGAACAAGTTCTGGCAAATGCATGACGCGCTATACGAAAACCAGAACCAATGGGTCCAGGCCAGCGATCCTACCCAATACTTCAACCAATACGCCCAGCAGCTAGGGCTTAACCTTACCAAGTTCAAGCAGGACTATGCGTCCAGCAAGGTCAACAACCTGATTAACGCCGATATGGCCGCAGGCAACAAGTTGAACATCCAGGGTACGCCTACGTTCTTCCTGGACGGCAAACAGATATCAGTAGGCGAGAGTATCAGCGACTTTCAGAAGCTCATCAACGCCGCGATCGCCAAGAAGACCGGCAGCAACTCTTCGACGCCTTCCAGCGCCGGCACCACCAGCCAGACCTCAAAATAGCGCCGGAACCCGCTTAGTATTCCAGAAATTCCCGCCACAACGGGCGGTCGATGCGAACCGGCACACGCCGCTCCGGAGTAGTGATGATTTTTATTTTTACGGACACGTCTCACCTCTTACACCCCGGCACGCAGGGCCGGCCGGGCAAATTGATTTAGTTTGTGGTTTTTGTCTCTCAGCCCGGATTTTTGTCAGGCCGATAAAGTGATTATGATTCTAGCAAAGCGCTTATGGCCTGTCAACGTTTGGGTTTATCAAGCGAAACATAAAGCCAGTGGCGGTTGCTGTAGCGTTCGATGCTGCTCAGCAGTCCTGGGGTAGTCCGGTGGTTTCGCAGGGCCTCGCGTACCCCGCCCGAAGAAACATCCGGCGCGTAGCTCACAAACATCGTGAGGCTCTTCGGCGGGGTTGGCCAGGTCTCAATCTCGTGGCGCAGCCGGTCGTGGTCATCGCCCTTGCGTAAACCTATTACCAGTTCAGCAGTGGTCAATAGCTGGTCGGCGCCGGACCATTGGGGTAGATTCGTCAGTACGTCTGACCCAAACAAGAATACCAGCTCGTCTCCCTCGAATATTCGACGAAGCTCCGGCAGGGTCCGCTTAACTGTGAAGTTGGTATCCGCCAGGTGATCCAGGACCTCGAACTGCTTATAGGGTCGGGCAGCATGCTTCAGCATGGCCGCGCGGTGGCCAAAATGCGTTGGCGCCTGCTTGTAGCGCGGGCGCCTTTCCGGCAAGAAGTACACCTTGTCCAGTCTGGCTGCCTCGACAGACTGCAAAGCAAACGTAATATGGCCAGTGTGTACCGGGTCAAATGTTCCGGCGTAGATGCCGATTCGCCGGGAGTGTTTACGAGCCATCTATTAATTATACGTCTTGGAACAGCCGCATGTGCCCGTGACACGCTTACCTCCATTAGGTAATCTGGTAACTTTAGTGTGGACTTTCTTTTCGTGACATTCCGGACACTCTTCTGAAGTAAATTCGCAATCCTCGTTGGATCCCAGCCTTGTGCGGCTGCCCCGGCTACGGCCGCCGTATGCCGCTTGCGGGCCAGAGGTACCCCCGATGTCCGGGATTCCATCCTCTTCTTCACCCAGCTCAACCTGTCCGGGGCAGCCGCCATAGTAACGGCCGGCCTGCACACCTGTCGAAACATTACCCGCCAACATACTGTTCATAAGCATAAGGTTGACTCCAGGTACCATAGCGGTAGTGACGACAGCGCGCGCTTCGGGTCGAACGGCAACCCGTCCGGCCGGAGCGGAACCTCTAACATACGCCGGCAGCCCCTTTCTCAGTTCCTCAACTACAGCATAACGGATGACGGAATCCATGACCCTGGCAGATTGATAATCAAAGTTTTCAGAATTTGCTACTTTTATCAAAGTCCTCTTAATCTCTGGTTTGAGCCTGGCTATATCAGTATCCAGCAGCGTCCGTGCGAAGCCCTGCATAACCTCATTATTCCGGCGACTGTTAGCAGCATTGGCAAGCGACGGATAATAGGTATCGAAGAACGTTCCAGCTGTTTCGTTATGCAGCTTAAGGTATTCGCTGACCGAATGGCGTTTATGGTCAATGCCGCGTTGCTTGTAGTATTCCTGGCGCATATCGTGGGCAACCCGCTCCGCCTCTTCTGCTGAGGCGGTCAGCTCGAAACCGTAACGGATAAAGGTGTTGTCATCGGCTTCTGCGGGCACCTCTACGCCTCTTTCAGCAAACAGTTGCCGCCAAGTTTCTATATGGCTTGAGCTGACTGAATAGGATCCGGCGACCAAGGTGTTCTGCTTGGTTTTTACATAGTACTGGATGTAAGCGATGTCCCGGTAGCCGAGCCGGCGATAGAGTTCTGAATAATCCTTAAGGGCCTGGTCGGGGTTGAGGCTGACGGCAAACAACGCCTGGCCAGGCTCCAAGGCATCGGCCCGTGCGGCAATAACCTCGTCACCGCCGTCTCTTATAGCCTGGGGCTCCCACTCTTCATAGTCGGCTGCCAGCCTTTCAGAGCTACGGCGACCCTCGGCTATTATCTCTGCCATAGATTGTCCGTTTGGAGCCTGGGCCCTGCCGTCGACAACAGGGTGTTCTCTCCGGTCGTCTATGTCCAACAAGCTGCTGAACTCCTTGTCGGTGCGCAGCATTTCCCTCAAGCTGCTGGAGTAGTCATTAAAATTCTGTTCCCGGAGTCCTGTTACGGCAAGCTCGCCACCCCACCTGACGAGATTGACCACAGAGCCGGCGTATTCGCCTTGCTGGAGCCGTAGCCCCGTTTCTCCTGCGGTCTCAAGATTTTCCTGATCTGGTAAGTGGAAAGCTTCCCGTACGGGAGCCTCCTGTGTATTCAATCTCATGTGTGTTTATGTGTACTGCGTAGAACTTTTTGCCAAACGGCGGGACAGAGTAATCACTAATGCAGCTATGCCAAACAAGGCTCCTGTATAGAACAAGTCTCCCAGCAAGGAGTTACGAAAGAAAGGCAAGGCCATGGCAAAGCACCTTTCCAGCCCGGCCAGGCTGTGCGCGTACATGCCGCTACTTGCCCACACGGCAAAATTGGTAGCCGCAAAGAAAAATGTTGAACTCGCTACGGTGAGCAAGCCGCCCCTTACCAACTTAGGCTGCTTAAGCCATTGGTGGCTTGCCAGGGCTATCAACGCGTAACAGGCCCAAACTACAAACATAACGCCAGGACTGTAAAAACCGACCAGGACATCCGAGATTATAGCTGCGGCTAAAGCCGTACCGACAGCGCTGCCCCGTGACAAATAAACTCCGCCAAAAATGGCTGCGGCCGTTAATGGCGCAAAGTTGTCCGGGTGCGGCAGCAGGCGCGCTATCACGACATAAACTATCAGGGCGGCGGCGAGCAATAATTGTTTTTTGGCAGCGCTCATTGTTGCAGCCTCCATTGGATGACGTCCCCGTTATGAGTCACATAAGCAGCAGCTCCAACCTGCGACTCTTTGCCGTTTACATAATATATCCAGTACTTCTTGCCGCCGCCGTTATTGCCGTTTATAGCCGTTACGTAGACGCCTATACTCGACGTCTTGGTTTGCACTTTGGCGTGTTCCTTAAGCAGGGCCAGAGCTGTTTTGCCGTTCTGGCCGTGATAGGTCAAACGGGTGGTTAGGGCCGGTTTTGTGCTTGCCAGCGCCGGCGATTGTGTCTGGTTATGGGCTGCTGCGTCAAGCGCCACGCCGAAGGCCAGCGCAAAAACAATAAGAACCAGCGTTACGATTTTTATTTTTACGGAACGAGTTGGACGACTCATATAACTCCTCGTTTTGCTCTTTTGGCACAAGGAGTCTAAGAATGTTAGACGCCGCCCTTATGCGCGAAAGACGAACTTATTAGAAGCTGTATCGGACTTGCCCGGGGGCTTACCGTTGCGGCACAGTTCCGGATTTGCACCGGATTCCAGCTTGAATTGTTAAAAGTACCTAGTAGTGTAGCACCGGGCCGGCACGCTAGATATAGTATTAATTACTGCAGCTGCTGCTTAAGCGCTGTCAGGCGGGGCATAAAACTTTGGGCCGCGCCTTCGAGACCAAGGATTCTCAGGGCGCCAACCAGTACATACAAGTGGTCAAAGCTGTCTTCAGCCAGCTCGCTGCCCAAGCTTTCGACTTGCTGAAAAGCGTGCTCAACCTTCTCTACCAGCCATCTTTCCTCTCCCGGCTCTATCCGGTTCGAGCTGACCTTGCTGGCCTTGTCGGCTTCCGGAGCCGATGCCAGCTCCAGCGAGCGGGCCGAACGGTCACGCTTATGCAGATGTCCTCGTTTGATAAGGTTGTTGACGTGCAATGCCACGGTAGCTACTGAATTGTACTGCAACCCGGTCATGATTTCCCGATAACTTGGACTGTAGCCGCGCCCTATAATAAAGGTCTCGATAAAACTCAGCAGTTCCTGTTGTTTTTTGGTCGGCCGGACCTTTTTTTGTGCTGTTTGCTTTTCGTTCATGTAACCATTATGTCACGGTTACAGCCTGCCGGCGATGGCTTCGCCCAGAAGCTCAAAAAACCTGGCAGGTAGCGGCCTGTAGCCCGGTTGTATGCCTCTGGCCGCCTCTGCGTAGATGTCCAACGCGCCTTTTCTGGGCCGGCCGTTATTACCGCCGGCCATCCGCAAGCTTAGGTCAGACGACATGGCCAGCTTAGCCTCGTCTTCCTGTTCAAAAGCTGGCGTAGCCACGTCCTTAAGCAATAAACTGTTGCGTTTACTAAAGTTCACATACGAGTAAGCCTGCCCAGGCCTGATTTCCACTCCATCACCCTTTCTGAGGTCAACGGCATCAGCGCCGCCGCTTGCCAGCGCGAGGATTACGGCGCCCTGGCCCCTGAGAGTTTCAACGGAAAAACGGGCCGTGTGTTTTGGGTTGGTAACGAGTACCGGCTCGGTCATGCCCCGCGGGGCAATTCTAAATACTGCCGTGTTGGACCAGTACGGAACATCGTTACCGTGCTCATCAACTTCATAAGCAATGGTGTAGCCATATATTCGATTAGTATTAGTAACTTCCGCGTTAACCAGCTGGTGCGGTGCCTCAGGTTGGTAAAGTTCAGAAACAGGCCGGGGGGATGAATACATAGGGTAGAATTATAATACTATGTATGATTTCTTACAAATTTATTATAAAGCTGCTTATGCTCTTCTCTCCGGGAATACCCAGTACCTGTACCATAGCCAGCTCCAGACTGTAAAAAACGCCGAGGAGACAAAAAAGCCGATGTACGGCGTGATGCCGATAGCCTTCAAGCCCCAGATAATCAGGTAGTCGATTGCGAAACCGATGGACTCAATAAAAATGTAGCGGCCGGCGTGCTTCATTTCGCTGAGGTGTATCTGGTCAGAAAAAGCCCAGAAGCGTTGGATGAGATAATTGAGCGTCCAACCGATGGCGTCAGCCAGGACCTTGGACGGCAGCCAATCCCAGCCGAGCAGCGAGTAGCAAATAGCAAAAACGCCGTAGCCGACCCAAAAATACACGCTACCACCAGCCATGTACTTGAAGAACCGGCGGGTGGGCGACATAAGTTAAGGCTACTCCTTGGAAGTTGGTTCTTTCTGGAGAACCGGAGCCATGGCGATGCCGGCCAGCCCCCACCAAACATAGGCTATCGTATCGTCCGTCCAGACATGCGAGAGCAAACCGATGAAGCTGATGCCGATCAGGCTGGCAAACAGGCTGAGCGCCAAAGGGTCGTCACGCCGGAGAAACAGCAAATATCCGACTCCTGCGTTGATAAGCAGGAACATAAACAGGCCCAGCCAGCCGATTTCCTGCCCTATCTGGATGAAGTAGTCCTCGGCAATGCGCGGCGGGTGGTTGTTGTAGATGCTGGCCGGACCGGCAGTGCCCGGACCGCTGCCCAGCGGATGATGGGCCAGGTCATGCAGGCCCGCTTTGATAGCAGAGAAGTGCTGCTGGTCAGAAGTAGTCGGCACAGAGGAGTGGTTCTGGGTGTGCAGTACGAAGTTCTGAAAACTCACGTTGTGGCGAAATGTAATAGCCACGGCGGCGGCGGCCACTACCAGGCAGCCGGCGGCAATTGCCGATATGCGCTGTATTTTGTGGGACAGCTTGATCAGGAACAGGACTATAAGGATGCTTAGTGCGGCGCCGACCCAGGCGCTTCGCGAAAAAGTGAAAAACAACACGGCCAGAGACCCGGCCAGGAATAGCGCTTGTCGCCAGTTCCGGCGGGGACGTATCAGCAGCACCGTCAGCAAACTGATCGGAACGACCAGGTATGCGCCGAGCGGGTTGGCGCCGCGCAGCGTTGAAGCGAAACGTACATAGTGCTGGTTATGGTTGATCGTCTCATATGGCAGTATGGTAGCAGGGCCGTAGCCAAAGTGCTGCAAGAAGTCCTTTGGCAGCACAAAGACCTGCAATAGACCGAAGGCCACAACTACCAGCGCCGGCCACAAGACCAGCTTTTGCCAGTTGGTTCTGAGCCTCCCAAGACGCAGGGCAACTCCCCAGGTAACCAAAAAGAATGTCAGGAAACGCAGATTAACGATCAAACCGTAGCCGAGGGCCTTTCGGGACACGGCGTTCTCGTTGAGCGCCAATATGCCCCATACTCCCGTGAGCAGCATGTACAGCAGAATTAGCCAGACCAGCCGCCGGGTAAGGGTGTGGCTGCGTATCTTATGGTCGGTGGCCACCAGATACAGGCAACCGATAACGCACAGTATCAGCAGGAACTCTTTCCAGAGGCGTAGGGCCGTATAGTGGCCGATCAGGCTGGCGCCCCAGACCGTCAAAAAGGCATGAAAAGGTACGAGAAACAGGATTACCGCAATAATGCCGCTGACCCATGACAGTATCGTATACTTAAGTGCCGCCGCTCTCATAATGCTACAATTTAGTATAGCCTAAGGCCGTTTATATATTCCTTCAAGTTGTTTATCATAGCATGAAAAATAATACTTCGCTCATCTACAGCATAGCTCTGATAGTCGGGGACGCTCTGGCCCTTACCGTGGCCTTCACCATCGCCTACATCCTCAGGGTGTCGCTGGACCACAGCCCATTGAGCGCCCAGGTTCATGCTTATACTTATATTACTATCTTAACCAGCCTGTTGCCATTCTGGATTCTTTTCTTCAGTTTTTTGGGTCTTTACAACTCACGGGTCTACGAGAAGCGCTTCTCTGAACTGGGCCGCTTGTTCGTCGGGACATTCATAGGCATTTTGTTCGTTATAAGCTACAGCTACATGACCAGCACGGCGATCTTTCCGGCAAGACTGGTAACCGCGTACGGATTCGCCCTGGCCTTCGTCTGCGTGTTGCTGTTTCGCACTATGGCCCGGGGTATAAGGCGAGAGCTCTTTAACTACGGCTTCGGTATCAATAGCGTCCTGTTGGTAGGTGACACCAAGACGACGCACCGGCTGGTTGAGGCACTTAAAAACACCGCTGCTACGGGGTATGAAGTTATCGGTGTCGTTGGCGGATTTAAGCACCCTATCAAGAAGGACGATTCCTACCGTCAGTACGGTAGCTTTAGCGAAGCGGTTTCTCATCTCCGCAAACGACAGCTGCACACCATTATTCAGACCGAACTGTACGCCGACACTCAAAGAAACGATGAAGTCCTGACCTATGCCCAGGAGAACCACGCGGCTTATCGCTTCGTGCCCGGTAACAGCGAACTGTTTGTCGGCAAGATAGAGGTTGATTTGTTCCAGTCGGTACCGATTATTGCCGTGCACCAGACCGCCCTGATCGGTTGGGGCCGCGTCGTTAAGCGCCTGACCGACCTAATACTAGGCAGCGTCCTGCTGGTGATAGCTTCGCCTTTTATGCTGGTGGTAGCCATCGCTATCCTGGTTACCGATGGTGGGCCGGTGTTTTTCCGGCAGGAACGCTTGAGCCGGTTTGCCGCGCGGGTACGGATCCTTAAGTTTCGCTCGCATAACCTCAGTTATAGCGGCATGACGCCGGAGGAAGCTTTCCGCAAAATGGAACGTCCGGACCTGCTCAAACAGTATCGTGAGAATGGCGACCAATTACGGCAGGATCCGCGCGTAACACCGTTAGGACGTTTCCTGAGGCGTACCAGCCTGGATGAACTGCCACAGCTTATCAACGTGGTGACCGGCGATATCAGCCTGGTCGGCCCGCGCGCCCTGGTAGCTGACGAACTCGATAAATACGACAGGAAGAACCTGATCCTCAGCGTCAAGTCAGGCATGACCGGCCTGGCCCAGATTTCCGGTGTCAGCGACCTCAGCTTCGGCGAACGGCGAAAACTTGACTTGTATTACGTCCAGAACTGGACCTTTTGGGGCGATATGGTGATTCTGGCCAAGACGTTTTGGGTTGTGCTGTTCCATAAAGGGACGCGGACGTGAAAGTCGCTATCGTTTGCGACTGGCTTACCGGCATCGGCGGAGCTGAACGGGTGGTGTTGGAATTGCACCGGCTTTACCCGGAAGCACCGATTTACACGTCCCAGTACGACCCCGAAAAGATCGACTGGTTTAAAGACGCCGACGTGCGCACCACCTGGCTGCAGACCTTGCCCAAGGGTCTCAAGAAGTTTTTGCCGCTGCTACGGGCCTGGACCTTCAGCCATTTGGATCTCAGCGAATACGACCTAGTACTGTCCTCCAGCGGCGCCGAGGCCAAGGGCGTGCATACCGGGCCGAATACGCTGCACATCTGCTACTGCCACTCGCCGACGCAGTACTACTGGACTCGCCGGGATGAATATATGCGGCGGCCCGGCTTTCCCCTGGGGCTCAACTGGCTAGCCAAGCTGGGTCTCAGGCTGCTTATCGGCCCGCTCCGCCGCTGGGACCGCCGGGCCGCCAAGCACCCGGATTACCTGATTGCCAACTCCACCCACACCCAGGCTATGATCAAGCGCTACTACCGGCGCGAGTCGACCATTATCGCGCCACCGGTGGATACGGACCGGTTCAAGCCTGGCGGCAAGGAACAACTCCGGCACGGCTTCGTGGTGGCTGGGCGGCAAACGCCGTATAAGCGCTTCGACCTGGCTATTGAGGCCTGCAACGAGCTCAAGGTTCCCCTGTTAGTCATCGGCGACGGGCCGGACCATCGCCGGCTGGAAAAGCTGGGCGGCCGCAGCACGACCTTTCTTACTAACGTAAGCGATACCGAGATTGTCGACAAGTTCGAGTCGGCGCTCGGGTTCATCCTCCCTAACATGGACGACTTCGGCATCGTAGCCGTGGAAGCGATGGCTGCCGGAACGCCTGTTATCGCTTATAATAAAGGCGGCGCCCTGGATTACGTCGTATCGGGCAAGACCGGTCTGTTCTTTGAGCGGCAGACGGCCCAAAGCCTCGCCAAGGTGCTCGAAACAGCAACAACCAAATCGTTCAACTACCAGGCGATCGCCGAACACGCCCAGCAGTTTTCGGTAAACATCTTCATAAAAAACATGCGGGACTTCATTAAGCGGTGCGTGTCAGAATAGTTCGGACTTGTCCGCTGCGGTCGGCCGTGTAGGTATTGACATGGATACATAGTATCCACTATAATGTAGGCACTATGGATGACACACTTCAGCTTACTATTCGCGGTATTGACTCAAGAACCAAGTCTGCTTTGGTAAAGAAAGCCAATCAGCAAGGTATAAGCCTAAACCGCTACGTACTCAGGTCTCTGCAACAGAGCGCTGACTTAGATAATGGAGAAACACGTTACCTGAAATTAAAACAATTTCTTAACTCAAACAAGATAGACCGGAAAGACAAAGCTGCTTTCGATGAGGCTTTAGCCTGGTCTGACAGGGTTTCCATAGCAAAACAGAACAGGGACTAAAGTGACATTAGTGTTTGATACCACAGCATTGTCCGCGCTGTTAAGCGATAAGGATTATGTAGTGAAGTCATTAGCGGAAGCAGAGTACGATAGGGCTATAATTCCACTGGCTACAGACGCTGAACTGCGGTTTGGTTTCGCAAACGGCAATAGGGCAGCAAAAAACCTTAAAAGTTATCGTGTTTTCAAACAACAGTTTAATATTGATGTTATATATCCAGACCAGGATACGGCAATTATATATGCCGATGTGGCTACATGGGCGAAACAACACGGCCTGGCTTTATCAAATAATGATTTTTGGATTGCTTCAACTTCAGTTCAAGCCGGCGGAGTTTTATTTACGTTAGATAAGGACTTTAAGGGGCTACCTCAGTTGAGGGTTTTAATGCCGAGTCCGTAAAATAAGCTTGTGCTTAATTTTCCAGATGTAGTTTTAGGTGTTTGTAACCTAGGTGCTCGAAGTCTTTATCGAAAGTTACTAAGGCGACATCCCATTGTTCGGCCAAGGCGGCTATCCACAAGTCATGCGCAGAAAGTTGCACACCCTTCTTACGGGCAAAGACCGCTATGTTTGTAAAGTAATCAGTTGTCGCATTGTCGGGCAATACAACACGTATCTTTTTATTTGCAACGAACCTGCTAAGAAGCTGTTCGTTTTCTACTTGCCTTGTACCCAGTCTAAAACCATATTTTAGTTCAGCTATCACAAAGTTAGGTAAGAATACAGTCTCGGCAGTATTTAGTATGTCAGCGACGGCCTTGTCGCCTTTAAGCATGTGGCTGTATGTTGTTGTATCAAAAAGGTAATTCACAGACGGGACTTTAGCTTATCGGCGGCTTTTAGCTCTTCTATAGCCTGCAGCGATGCGTTGTCCATAGTGTCCGCACCAATAATCCAGTCAAAATCTTCATCCGTTTGCTGTAAGTCGAGTTTTGTAGCCTGCTCGATGTAGTCCAGTACGGTTTGGTTTAAGCTTTTACCCCGTAACTGAGCCTGCCTGCGTAAAAAATTATCCAGGTTCTTTGGTATAGATCTGATAGTGTATTGTACGGTTGTCATGCCTATATTGTAGGCAGGGTGCCTACATATGTCAAGCGCTTTGTCCACAAATAGTCCGGCAACCTTGGACCTCGTGGTAATCTATAGTAATAAGATAGGATAAAAGCGAATGTGCGGAATAGTCGGTTATATCGGTCAAAAATCAGGGGTCGACGTGGTACTGGGCGGCCTCGAAGCGCTGGAATACCGCGGTTACGATTCGGCCGGGCTGGCCTTGGTTAACGACGATGGCGGCCAGGTGTTCAAGCAGGTCGGCCGGGTCAACGGCCTGGTAGACGCCGTCAATACCGAGCACCCCGCGTCCAATCTAGTTATCGGGCATACCCGCTGGGCTACGCACGGTACGCCGAGCCTGGTCAATGCCCATCCGCAGAGCAATAACCAGCAAACTATCTTCGTCGTGCATAACGGCATTATCGAGAACTTCGCCGAGCTTCGGGAGCGGCTACAGGCCGCCGGTTATAACTTCACCTCGCAGACTGATACGGAGGTAATCCCTAACCTGATCGACTACTACGCCAAGCAACTCCCTTCTTTCGAAGCCGCCTTTAAGGCAGCGCTGGGCGACGTGCATGGCGCCTATGCCATCGCCGCTATTTCGACCGACGAGCCTGACACGCTGTATGCTGCCCGGTTGAGTAGTCCGCTGGTTATTGGTGTGGGCGAGCAGGAGCATTACCTGGCCTCTGACCCGGCGGCCATCATGGCGCACACTAAGAGAGTCATCTACCTGGAGGACTATGACGTTGCGGTGATTAGCGGCAACGATGTCGACGTCCACAACCTCAAGCACAACCGGCACGCCAAACCCAAGGCGGAGCTGCTTGACTACGACAACGAGCAAGCCCTGCTGGGCGACTTCCCCAACTTCATGCTCAAGGAGATCTTTGAGGCGCCAGCCACTATTCGTTCGGCCACCCTGGGCCGGGCACTGGCTGACAGGAGCCTGGTCAAACTCGGCGGCTTGGAGAACGTGCTCGGCCAGCTCAAGTACATTGATCGTATCGTTATCGTAGCCTGCGGCACATCATATTACGCCGGGCTGCTCGGTGAGTACCTGATCGAGGAACTGTCCGGCATCCCCGTGGAAGTCCATATGGCCAGTGAGTTCAAGTACCGGGACGAACCGTTCTCACGCGGAACAGCACTGCTGGCCATATCGCAATCCGGCGAGACCGCGGACACTATAGCCGCGCTTAAAAAGGTTGAGGATTACGGCGTGCTCCGGCTCGGCATCGTCAACGCCGTAGGCAGCACCATTGCCCGTATGACCGACGCCGGCGTCTACTGCCACGCCGGTCCGGAACGGGCTGTAGCCAGCAGCAAGGCCTTTATCGCCCAGACTACGGTTCTGGCCCTGATAGCCTTGCATCTTAGCAACGGCAACACCAAGCTCTTCAAGCCGCTTCTGGACGAGCTCGACGCGCTGCCGGCCAAAGCCCAGGCCGTTCTGGATAACGCCGGGCGCATTAAGGCTATCGCCGAAAAGTATGCCCGCCACCGCGACTTTCTGTTCATCGGCCGCCAGTATGCTTATCCGATGGCCATGGAGGGCGCGCTCAAGCTAAAAGAGGTCTCGTACATACATGCCGAGGGCTACGCCGCCGGCGAGATGAAGCACGGCCCGCTGGCTATGATCGACAAGGACTTCCCGACCTTTGCCATTGCCATCGACTCGCCGCTGCTTGAGAAGACCATATCCAATATCCAGGAGATCAAGGCCCGCGGCGGCCCGGTCATTGCCCTGGCTACCCAGGGCAACAAAAGCCTCGAGCAGCTCTGCGACGATGTCATTTACCTGCCGCACACCATGCACGAGACCCAGCCCATGCTCCAGGCCATTGCCGTCCAGCTGTTCGCCTACTACATCGCTACCGCCCGCGGCTTCGACGTCGACCACCCCCGCAATCTGGCCAAGTCCGTGACGGTCGAGTAGGCTTAAACGACGTGCAGGATGGCTTCGACGGCCAAGGCCGTCTCTTGCCAATGTGATATTTCGATACTGTCGACACCAAACGCTTTGACCGGATAGTCGTTGCCTCCCGGCTGCAAGCGGTCGCCGATAAACAAGATGTCGTCTTTGGAGATGTCCAGCATCTCCATGAGCTTCTTCATGCCATAAGCCTTGTCGATGCCCTTCTTGGTAATGTCTATGGAAGTGACGCCGCCGACGCGGACCTCAAACTCGGGTATAAGCGGCGCGATGTAGTCGCGCAGCTTGTTCTTCTTGCTGTTATCGGGATCCCAGGCCTCTTTTTGGCGGACGCCTTCAGGTCCCAGTTCGTCCACAATATCCTGGCCGAGCACAGAGAAAGTCACTTGGCTTCCCCGGTCTTCAATGCACTCTCCGTACGTCTTTTTGGCACGCATATTGAGATCGTCAAACCCTTTGTTAAGGGCGGCGATAATTTTCTTTTTTTGCGGCTCTGTGAAGTCTTCGGCATAAACCTGCCGCCAGTCCTTTTTGACGATATCGTACACATGGTACCTCGTGCCGCAGGTCGGCATAATGTGCAGCCGCTCAAGCTGGGCTGGATCGGCTTCCAGGTTGCTTATCAACTGTTTTTCGAATTGCTGGAACTTACCTCCAGAGATTACGCAAACCTGGAACTTGTCCAGCAGCTGCCTGAGCAAAGCGGCCATGCGGTCATCGGCCGGTGACTTGCTGGGCGCTAATGTGCCGTCCAGGTCAAAGGCGATTAATTTCTTCATGCCGCCTCCTTGTTGTTAATCCGTTTGCTCACTTTTCCGACCTTTTGGGCCAGGTCTTTGCGGGCGACCAACATGCCGTTCGGCGTATTAACTACTACGATGTTGTCTAGGCCAATGACCGCCAAAGGCTTGTCGCCCTCATTGTGCACGTAGGAGTTCGTTACCTCTTCCATCTCGACTTCTCCGTGCGTGTGGTTCCCTTGCCGGTCGCCGCCAATAGCCTTGTGCAAGTCGCCAAAAGACCCGAGGTCCATCCAGTCAAACGACGCCGGTACGACGAGCAAGTCAGGCACTTTTTCCATCAGCGCGTAGTCGATAGCGATGTCTTCCAGGCTCAGGTAGGTCTTCTCATAGTCCTTGGCCGTAGCGGCAGCCAACTTTTCATAGCTTTTGTAGAGCTCGGGCGAATAGGCCTTCATGTTCTTCTTAAACGTGTTGACCGACCCGACAAAGTAGCTGCAGTTCCACAAGTAGTTACCGCTCTTTACGTAGGCTTTAGCAACGTCAAAGTCAGGCTTTTCCTTAAAGCTGTGCACGTTATAGACAAGCATGGTCTCGCTCAAGACGCCGTCCTTTTGGATATACCCGAATCCGGTTGCCGGGTAGTCCGGCTCGACTCCGACCAGTGTGATGCGCCTTTCTGACGTGGCGACTTTCTCGGCCAGGCGAAAACTGCGGACAAATCCCGATGTGTCACGAATGTAATGGTCGGCCGCGATAGAAGCAATCGGCTCATCCGGATCATGCCGCTTGCCGATCTGTACAAGCGCGGCTACGATGCAGTTGGCTGTGCCGCGACGGGCCGGCTCAACGATGAAGTTATCGTCATCCAGGTCCTTGAGCTGCTCTTTAACGTGGTTGATGTGCCCGGCCTCGGACACTACATACACGTCATCAGTCAGTTTTTTGGCGCGCTCATAGGTGTGCTGCAAAAGTGATAGTTTGTCGCCGTTGATTTTGAGCAGGTGTTTCGGGTAGTCGGGCGTGGACAACGGCCAAAGACGCGTCCCCGAACCTCCCGCGATAATTACGATTATCATCGCCTATTATCATAACAAATCTTTACCTTAATGTGCTTGAAACAAAATTCTGGTTGTGCCCCGATTCACTGTCAAGCTGCTTTGTTATATACTCAATAAGAAGTTTTTTGCAACTCATCAGTGATGTACACATGAAATTATCAGTCGTAGTACCCGCATATAATGAACAGGAGAGCTTTCCTTCCTTTTATCCAAAGTTAGTTGAAGGAATAAAAAAGGCCGTTGGTGAGTCCTACGAGATACTGCTTGTTAACGATGGCAGCACCGATGACACATTACAAGCTGTGCGGGCTCTAGCAAAACAAAATAAACAATTAAAATGCTTAGGCCTATCACGCAATTTTGGCAAAGAAATAGCAATAACGGCAGGGGTTCAACACGCAACTGGCGATGCAGTGCTGATCATAGACGCAGATGGACAGCATCCGGCAAAATTGATTAAGGATTTTGTTGATTTGTGGAAGGATGGTTATCAAGTGGTGGTTGGAATAAGGAAATCCAATAAGAAAGAGGGCGTAATCAAGCGTTACGGGTCGAAGTTTTTTTATAAGGCCTTTAACGCAACGAGCGACATAACCCTTATACCGAATGCGACCGATTTCAGGTTAATTGATAGGGCGGTTCAAAAAGAGTTTATAAAATTCACTGAGAGAAACCGTATAGCTCGCGGCGTGATTGATTGGATGGGCTTTAAGCAAGCCTTTGTAACGTTTCACGCTAACAAGCGTATTGCGGGCAAGGCGTCATATAAGTTTTCAAAACTCTTCAGTTTGGCATTAGATAGCTTTATTTCATTATCGGTCGCCCCTTTATACGCAATCGGCTATGTGGGGTTTTTCATTACAGTGTGCTCGCTTGTGCTAGGGTTGTTTGTGCTAGTTGAACAGCTCATACTGTCGGACCCGCTAGGCCTTAGGATAACTGGAACTGCGATGCTGGTTATTTTGACACTATTCCTTGTTGGCATTATTCTCATATCTCAAGGTTTGCTGGCAATTTATCTCTCGCATATACATAGTCAGACACAAGATCGTCCTCTTTTTATCGTAGACATGAAAAACTCAGTTAATATTGATTAGGCCTGTATTGAAGAAGTCTTCCTCTAACATGCTGTTCCGCTATCTTCTGGTAGGCGGAGGTGCCTATCTTGTAGAGATGGCAACACTCTTCTTGCTAAAGAAGGTGAGCCTAGGCAACGTGGAGTCCGTTGCCGTTAGTTTCTGGGTTGGGCTTATAGTGGCCTTTGTACTTCAGAAATCAATAACGTTTCGAAGCAGGGCTAAAAGCAAAAAGCATCTTACGCACCAGGCAACACTCTATCTATTGCTTGTTGCTATAAACTATTTATTTACTCTGGCTGTAGTAGCTCTCATCGGTAATGTTATTACGGTATTTGGTGCCAGAACCTTCGCTATTGTAATAACCACCGCCTGGAACTACGCTATATACAAAATTATATTTCACGATAATCCGCGACTTTACATTAAAGAAATGGCGCAAAAGTATTCCCTGCGAAGCCGCATTAGAAACAACAGGCGTCCCATAATCATAGGTCTTTGCATGACCTTGCCGTTGCTTCTGTTTTTTTGGCAGTACTTGATGACTGGCTCGAGGCTCATTCCTGGAGACTTTGATTATTACTCGCAAGTATACGAGGCGTTCCGTATCAGCGTTGTTCATTTTCACCAATTGCCCCTCTGGAATCCGTGGATGTCAGGCGGGGTACCCTTGTTTGCCAACCCTCAGTTCGGATTATTTAGTTTGCAGTCATTGCTTGTTTTGCCATTCGGGGTCATATATGGACTGAAGCTAGCCTATGTTGTCTACGCTGTCGTGGGATTCTGGGGCATGTATACGTTAATGCGTACGATTGTTAAGGCCTCTCCTCTGAGAAGTGCGCTTATCGCATATATATGGATTTTTTGCGGATTTTTTGCTGGGCACAACATTAGCCATATAACTACGGCTTCGTTCTTTTTGCTCCCTTGGATTATATACTTTTTGATGAATCGTCATAAAAGATATAGCTGGCTTTGGTTTGGGATTATAACGTCAATAGTCGTCCTTGGCGCCATTGACTTCGTGCTGTTAATGATATTCTTTATTGCTGCTGTCTTGTGTGTATTCTATGCAATCCCTATAGTGGCCAATAGGCTTGAACTAGAAATTAAATGGCGTGTTACGCGTGATGACCTGCTGTTTGTAGTAAAGGCTGGCCTTCTGGTGCTAATTTTATGTGGGTACAGGTTCGCCATGGCTTACATCTACGTAGCAAATAACCCCAGACCAGTTGCGCTATTGCACGAGACAAGACCTGGTATTTCCGTGCTGCTTAAAGGCTTGTTTTTACCTATTGGCACTTTGCTAAAAACACCTGCTCATTTGCAGTGGGGGTGGGGTGAATATTCAATGTATATGGGTATGGGTGTGTCTGTAGCATTTTTTGTATGCTTACTTTTGTTGCTAATAAAATTATTTCAAAAACGAGGCCGTGGCACCTATGTGCTCTCGTCTTTTGTATGGTCGATGATAGCTATAGGCATTATAGGATTTTTGATTGCTATAGGAGATTTTGGAAAGTTTAGCCCTTACCACATCCTAAGGTCGCTTCCTGGTTTTTCTAAAACCAGGGTGTCTTCTCGCTGGTTGTTTTTATCAAATTTCGCAATATTAACATTTTTAGCCGCATGGAAATACAATAAGAAACTTATCGATGTTCTCTTGGTACTTAGTGTTATAGAGCTTTTTTTTACGTTTGGCCCTCCAAGGATAAATGGCAGTGACGAGGTTAGGCTGCCGACTAGCCATTTTTCGAGTGTTTTTACTGAATACGATAATGGTAGACAGCACTCAGGCGTAAGCATGCATGCTATGCACTCCTATTATTATGCTACGTCAATGAACAAGGGACAGGTTTACAGTGACGAGCCTTTTGCCGATACATTAGATAAGGTCGTGGGGACAGACAGGTGCGGCTTAAACGCCGATGCTGCCTGCACCTTTGTTTTAACCCGTAACGCCAAAGTTACTTACTGGTCACCTGACAAAATATCCCTGAAGAGAACCGCACCTGGCAGTATAGCGCTCAATATGAATGTCTCCGGCGGCTGGAAGGTTAACGGCGTTTATCCTTTTGCCTCCATCAAGTCGATAGACCCCTCTCTAGAGTTCGTGCTGCCTGGCAATGCCCAAAGCTATTCACTGGAATATGCGCCGAGATTCTCTCCTGCATGGATATCGTGGCGCGTGGGGCGACTCTAGTGTATTGCATAACCGATTTTATGAGGTTAAAATATCAAGACTAGGCTAAAATAAATATATGGCTACACAGCATGGACGGTTTAGTACGAAGGGCTATCTTCTTGGCTTATTGGTAATTGTGCTGATAGGGGGCGGCGTTATCTTATATGTACAACACCATAATAAGAAAAACCCGAACCTTGCAGCCAGTAAAAACAACCATGTTACCGTTAAGGCTACTCCTTCCACGCCAACTCAACACCAACAATCCACCGATAACAGCACCGGCCAAGGTGGTATTGTCGATCAGAAAGGACGGGTGGGCGGTAGCTTGCCCCCACCATCACAGTGGGTCTCGTCTACTTCAGGAAATATCATCCTACAACAGCCTTCCGCCAATACGATCGTGCGGTCTGGTGATACGTTAAGCGGTACGGCCAAGGTAAGCACTGTACACTTCATCCTCAAAGACAGCTCAGTAGGCTTAATTGCTCAGGGTAGCTTAAGCGTAGTAAATGGTAAATTCTCCGGAACATTAGAGTTTACTCCCCATTCAAAAAAAGGAAGTCTCGAGGTATACTATCCTAACCCTCAAAACGGAGCAGAAGAGGACATAATCGATGTCAATGTTAGCTACAACCCATAGAATTAAAAGGAACAGGCCGCATAATATATTGCCTGTTGCGGTACTTTTGCTGTGCACCGCGATTGTCGCAAGCGCATTCATTCTTCCCGCGGAGCAGGCTCACGCTTTTACTCCTAATTACAATTCTAGCAATCTCATAGATAACCCGACATTACTTAATGATGGCACTATGAGCGCGGGCGCCATTCAATCTCTTCTATCGAACGTAGGGAGCGGCCTGGCAGGGTTTTCAGATGTTGAGGCTTGCAGCAGCACTATAGCCCCCTATTATCACCACTGCGGTCAAACTATATCGGCAGCCCAGATTATTTATGATTCGTCACAGGCCTACAGCATTAATCCCCGGGCTATTCTAGCTACTCTAGAGAAGGAGCAGTCACTTGTAACCGACCCCTCCCCTTCGCCCTCTCAATTAAACTGTGCTATGGGATATAACTCCTGTAGCGGGTTTGTTGGCTTTTTCACGCAAGTAGATAACGGAACCTGGCAGCTACGATTAAGCTATGAGTTGGCAAACGGTAATAGTTACTGGGGGTATTCACCCTCGCAATACGCTTGCGCTAACGGCCACGATACAAATCCCAACAATAATTTATACAGCACTGGTTTATACCCGGGACGAACTGTTACTTTTTATGATCCCGGCGGTACCGCCGAAACAATTACTATAGCTAATGCAGCCACGGCTTCTTTGTATTGCTACACGCCATATGTTGGACCCATAAGTGTAACAGGATACTCTGGTAGCTATAATTTCGTTTACTACTACGAGTTATGGTTTGGCTCGACTCAAGCTTCTGTAGCCTATGCCTGGAATTATGAATCCCAGTCAGCGTACTCCAATTCGGCCATGACAAAACCGTTAACCGGTATACCTACTGTAGCTCCAGGGGGCTTAATATACGCACAAGTCAAGGCAAGAAACGTCGGTTATCAAACGTGGAGCCAGCCATACTTACACCTAGGAACTTCTAATCCCGATGACAGGACTAGCGTATTTTATGACAGCAGCTGGCTTAACGCCCAAAGACCCGCCAGCTTGGTAGAGTCCTCTGTTGCGCCCGGGGATGATGGAACGTTCAATTTTGCTCTGCATGCTCCTACGCAAACAGGAACATACAGGGAGTACTTCAGCCTCGTTGATGACGGAACAACTTGGCTGAATGACCCGGGCCTTTACTTTCAGATTAATGTTGTTAGCTCTGTAACAGCCCCTAATTCCAGCGATACTACTATGGTGCCTGGCCAAACAATTACTCCTGGGCAATATATAATATCCCCCGACACGCAAAGCGTGCTGGTACTACAAAAGAACGGTAATTTAGTACAATACAATGACTTTGAGACCTACTGGACCTCCAGCACCTCAGGCACTTCTGCGAGTCGCTTAGTGATGCAAACAGATGGCAACTTAGTGCTCTATGACCAAAGTGGCAAAGCGTTGTGGGACAGTCAAACCCAAAATAATCCTGGAGCGTGGCTCAACCTTCAGCCGGATGGCAACTTGGTCATATATAGCGCCTCTAATCAACCCCTCTGGTCAACATCAGCTATAAATAATCCCAACAACTTGTCTTACGTCAACACTACGATGCAAGACTCTTATATGTTCGCGGGCCAATCACTATACACCGCTAATAGGACATACCGTTTAGTGCTGCAAACAGACGGCAACTTAGTGCTCTATGACCAAAGCGGCAAAGCGTTGTGGGCAACCGGTACCAATGGAATACCGCCAGGCTTCTTGGCCCTTCAGCCGGATGGCAACCTAGTGCTATATAGCCAAGACGGTAGACCAATATGGTATACGAAGACCGCAGGCTACTCGGGAGATAGCCTGGTGATTCAGCAAGACGGCAACTTGGTCTTGTACAGTCAATATCAAACCCCTCTTTGGGATACACAAACAGGCGGCATGCCGTAAAAGTTAAAAGTAAGTAATCCGCATGCCTATAATATCCCCTCGATTTGCTACAATAAAACCCTAGATGAAGAGACCAAGAATCTATATTGATGGCCTTGGCCTTGTTGAGGGTCATTTCAGTGGAGTGGGTCAATACATCCTCGGTATACTACGCGGCTTAGATGAGCTGCTTGACGAAGCAAAGTACGCCAACAAGCCAGTGCCAGAAATTAGCGTCATCGTGCCATATGACACAGTACCTCGCTTCCGTGAATTTGCTTTTAAGAACATCGGCTGCAAGCCATTTCCCTTGTCTTTTCGATTGATGAGCGCGCTGTGGCACAGAAACAGGCTGCCCCCTCTGGACCTATGGTGTGGCAGGGGGACTTATGTATTTCCCCGCTTTGTGGACATGCCACTGGCTTTTAGCAGGTCTGCT
This sequence comes from Candidatus Saccharimonadota bacterium, assembly GCA_027315225.1. Lineage (GTDB taxonomy): Bacteria > Patescibacteriota > Saccharimonadia > Saccharimonadales > UBA4665 > DAHUYJ01. Next base: position 29,516 of record DAHUYJ010000003.1, read on the forward strand.
GCACTGGTCATATTTGACCTGTCGTTTGAGCTGTACAGACAATATTCTGATGAAGGTAATGCGATCTTCTTGTCAAAAGGCGTAAAGAGGTCTATTAAGAATACTCGTAAAGTTATCACTATTTCGCAAAGCGCAAAGCAAGAAGTTGCTGATTTTTACAGGCTAAGAGCAGAGGATGTTGTGGTAGCAACGCCTGCGGCAGACCCTACGATTTTCTATCGTCGTAGTGCAGAAGAGATCGAGAACGTAAAAAGATCATATGGAATCGAGGGCGGCTACATTCTGGCCTTATCTAACCTAGAGCCCCGTAAAAATCTTGAATCATTAGTGGACGTCTATTGTAAACTGCCGAAAAGGATTACCAAGAACACTGCCCTCTTGTTGGTAGGAGTTAGCGGATGGAAGACCGAGGAACTCTTTCAAAAGATTGTTAAACGTGTTGGGGAAGGGCACAACATTATACGACCTTCCCGCTACGTGTTGGACAACGACAAGCCGGCCATAATTTCTGGCGCAAAGATGCTCGTATATCCAAGTCATTACGAGGGTTTTGGCATGCCTCCGTTAGAGGCTTTGGCTTGTGGTGTACCAGTGATTACAGCAGATAATTCCTCGCTGCCCGAGGTAGTAGGTGGTGTAGGCACTATGGTGCCTAGCGACGACGAGGACAGGCTTTACCAAGCAATACTAAACTACCTAGAGAATGATGAAGTAGTAACAAAAAAAGCTATAAGAGAAGGGCCCGAAAAGGCTCGTGAATTTTCTTGGAAAAAAAGCGCTAAAATCTTTCTTGATGCAGTTATAGGGAGTTCCGGGTGACTATCGGCGTAGATATATCTTCATTGCAAGGAGCCCACCGCATGCGTGGAATTGGCTACACATTGATTAATCTTATAAACAATATTAATGATGCCGATCGAAAGAAGCACCATTTTGTTTTTTACGCCTACCCCTTCAACGAAAACGACAGCCCGCTGGACATCTTGAACCTAAAAGGACTCAAATACGAGATAAGAGAGCTGCGGAAGCGGCAGCGAATTCATAAAAAATGGCCAGGCAGGTTGAACTTATTAGCCAGTACACTGAACCAATTAATCGACATCAGGGATCTACATTTTGGAGACTCACGCATTGCCGACCTTAAGGGTGTTGACTTCTTTCTTCAAACGGATCAATCCCAGTGCTTGCCTAGGAAAGCAAAGCTACGCAACGGCCTTATTATTTATGACATTATTCCCTACGTCTTGGAATGGGAATATATGTGGTCATATAAAACAGCCCGGCGGCACGGCTTCTCCCGTAAAGCCGCTTTGAGAGTGCATGTTCGTAGACTTCTCTACGCGTACAAAATAAGGATCAATTCGGCTAGGGCCGATACCCTCTTCTCAATATCAGAGTCTACTAAGCAAGATTTTGTGGAGTATCTAGGTGTTCGTGAAAATAAAATTAATGTTGTGCTGCTTGGAACCAATCCGCCGCCTGTAGCCATTAATAAGACGCCCGTGTTGAAGCACTACGTTAAGACGAGCTGGGGCTACATGCAGAGAGACTTGAAGCGATTCGATCAAAAAACTCCTTTCTTGCTCTATGTGGGCGGGGCAGATAGACGACGCAAGTTAGAGGACTTGGTATCAGCTTTTAACATGCTTCGTGCTCAAGACATAAACATAAGGCTTGTGCTTGCTGGCGATTCCATGCAAGGACCCGAAAATATCGCAACGGAACAGATCCAGCACGCGCTAAAATCCTCTTCATATAAAGAGGATATTATCTTTGTAGGGTTTGTTGATGATGATACAAGGGACTGGCTATATAGGAGGGCTCTCGCGTTTGTTTTTCCAAGCAGGTATGAGGGCTTTGGCTTGCCTGTCTTAGAGGCCATGAGCTACGGCACACCCGTTATCAGTTATGACAACGAAGCGACCAAGGAGGTCGCGTTAAACGAACCCATGTACGTGCATGATGCTGATGGAATATATGTAGCTGTGACCCAGCTACTGGGCTGCTCAAAAAAAGAGCTGCAAAGCATAAGCAACCGTAACAAAGAGCATGTCAAAAACTGTACTTGGGAAAAAACCTCTCAACAGGTACTGAGTATCATTGAAGCTTATAAGTAGAAAAGTGCGGTGCGGGAAAAATCATCACGCCGCCTTTTTCAAGGTATTCTTTTTCCCTTTCAATAAAAGTATCTCTGAAAAACCATGGCAAAATAAGCAAGTAATCAGGCTGGGCTTTACGCATGTCGGCCTCTGAATAAATAGGAATGTTAGTACCTACTGTATGGCGACCCCACTTGAAATCTTGTTTTTCGGCTATACCATCAATTAGACTGTTGTCTAGTCCGAACATCTGCAGTAAGGTGTTACCTTTAGTGCTAGCACCATACCCCCATATCGACTTTCCCTCAGCCTTGGCTTTTCTGATAAAGCCCACAGTCTCTTTCTTGAGTTCTAATATGCGTTCATAAAAGTTTTCGTATGTTTTTGGGTCATTAAAACCGGCCTGCTCTTCCCACAGCAACAATGACTCAACTCTAATTTTGCAGATATCGCGATCGGCTGGGGTCAAGTAATTTTCTGGAGCACTTTGCTTTTGCAGGTACAACCGTATAGAGCCGCCATTAACATTATTAAGTTCTACGTCTTTAATGGTAAGGCCGACCCGGTCTACCATCCACTTCAGTGACGTAAGGTTGTAGTAACTAAGATGTTCGTGACATATTACGCCTAGCTCGGTCTGGAGAATATTAGCCGGGGTATAAGAGACTTGGAGCGTAAATAGGCCGTCGTCTTCTAAAATATCATAAACATCTTTTAGGAATTTCTCCGGTTCATTGATGTCATAAAAGCAGGCGGCACAACTGATTCGTGAAGCTTTGGTATAGCCTGCCTTGTTAAAAGCTTTGGCTGAAAAGTATTCGCGTATGTTAACGTCTGCATTGTCTTCTGCCTCAGGATAGTCTGAGGGATCAATACCGACCCTTGTGTACTTTCCTTTATCTACAGTGGACAGTAGATAACCATCATTAGAGGCAATGTCTAGATACACCGATTTTTTAAAGTTTTCTGGGATAGATTTGCAGGTTTTCTCCGCTAAATCTTTAAGAGCCTCTCGCATTGCAGGGTTCACGGAGCTTCTATAATAGTACATGCTGCCCCACATCAACGAGGCGTCAGGCTGTTTGGTGAGCTGTACGGCTTTACTTACGGGGTCAAAGCCAAGAGCCATCTCACACGGAGGACCCTTTGGCTCCTCACCTTCCTTAAGGAAATCTGACACGTATAGCTCGCCTATGCTAAAAAGTGGCAGCAACGCAGCGCCAGAGACTATACTTTTTTTATACTCTGTCATAGACATTCATACTAGCAAACAAATAACAATGGGCCAAAGGATTGGTTTGGAAACACTACAGCTAATCGGACAACTTACTTGCTCGTGAAGAGCCTCTTACTTATTGCTATGCCTTTCGACAAGGTTACGTTTTATGTGCTTTAGTGTGGTTACCGTTCTTCCGTACGCTAAGGCTTCTAGCGTATCGCCAAGGGGCTCAAGGCAGTATTGCCATTGAACCTTTTCCGCAAGCTCCATTTGCTTTTGACTACGTTTAACTTGGGCTGAGTCAATGGCATCGATTATGGATTGCTTAAAATTTTGTTGGCTATCGGCAAGGTGTATATTTGGTAATGCTCTATATTCTTCAAAGGTACTGAAAGCCAATGTAGTTGCAACAACTTTCTTGTCAGCCAGTATCGCTTCGGCTGTTTTCAGGTTTGACCCAACACCGTAAACTATGGGTAGTACAATTACTTCGCTTTGTTGAATAAGTCCGGCTAAGTTATCATCGCTGAGACTGCCTAGCGGCCATGCCTTTTTCCAAAACTTTTTTGCCCAGGCTTTATCTGAGCCGTATTCCTGCTGTATATAGTTTGAGATGCCTCCGGCCAACATTATACATGCGGTATTAGGCAGAAAGCTTAAATCTGTGCCTATCATTTCATGGAAGCCTGTTAGGTTCGGTGGATGGGCACTTCCCACAAAGGTAACCAGTTTTTCTACCTTATGATCGTCTTTGAACTTTCGCCAATGAGCAAGTGCTGCTGGGGTTGGAGTTATTTTTGCAATTCCATTGGGTATGACTATACATTTTTTTGCGCCTAGCTCCACATACTTTTGCGCATCGCTTTTATTGACTGCTATAACTAAGTTAGCATTTTTTATCGCTCTCTTTTCAAGCCCCTCGATCTTTTCAAGCAGCCTTTCTTTTTCTTTCTTAGGCATTCTGATCCCCGAAAAAATATCCTTCTTTAGTCGAGTCTCGTCGTTCTGTGCGCTCAGAATTAACTTAGGCTTTAGAGAGATCTCGGGTAGAAGCAGCTCAATACCGGCAAAAGGATAGATCTGCTCCATTTGGATAATGTCTGGTCTGTACTGCTGGAGAAGCAGTTTTAAGCGTTGTCTGGTATTGGTGTCATAATATATGGCTTCACCAGATATCAAATCACTTGCGAAGGGGGCCTCTTCCATGTTTTTTATAATGCCGGCATCCTCTATGGGTATATCATCCACCCCGTACTTGTCGAAGTACTTTCGGTGGAAGACGGCAACAAATTTAACATCCAGAAAGTGGTCTTTGTAGAACTTAATTATGGCCTCGACTCTTTTCTGACCGCCATGCAGTGGTTCCTCTACCGGGTACGTAGAGAGTATTAGGATTTTTTTGTTGAGTATCATTTAGTTACTTTCCGTTCTACAAGCGTGAAGGAGGGGTCTACAGCATAAAAAGGCAACTTGCGGTTTTTGCGAACGGAGAATTTTACCGCGTCTTCCCACCAGTCATAGACTTGTGAGGTGTCGCTGCTGTGTACTGTTGGGTCAACATAGTACCTACCCTCGCTTAAAATGTTAGGGAATTTCCATTGCAAAATGTACTTTTCGCCGGCCTTTTTCTTACCGAGTTTGTGGTTTTCAAGCACGGAGTTCGTCCCCGTAATGTGCTCTCCCGTAGCACTCTTGATCCGAAAACCGGCCACACAACTATCGATTGCCTTGTGGGCAGCTATAGTTTCGTTGATTGTTATGTAGTCCTTGTTAACTTCAACCGATATTGAAGCTACGGATGCTAGGTTACTCCCCCAGCGTTGTTGGTTTTCTTGATTATCATGGACTTGGCCTTCTTCAGTGCTGAAAAGCTGTTTGTAGTATTCTGCTACCCGGTCGGCAGGGCCGCTGTTGATAATTCGGCTTTCCTCAATAAGCATGGCACGGTCACAGTATTCTCTAACCGCTTCCATGTCGTGTGAGACAAATACCACTGTCTTCTTGTCCTTCTTAAGCTTTTTGAAGTAGTCGTAGCACTTGCGCTGAAAGTCGGCGTCTCCCACCGCTAGGACCTCATCTATGAGCAAAATGTCGGCTTCAGCGCGTACGGCCATGGAGAACGCTAGGCGCACCTGCATGCCCGAGGAGTAGTTTTTGAGCTTCTGGTCCATAAAACGCTCCAGCTCGGCAAAGTCTACTATCTCTTTGTACATTGCTGAGACTTCTTTTTCTGAGAATCCAAGCATAGCACCGTTCAAGTAAACATTCTCCCTGCCTGTAAGCTCAGGATTAAAGCCCACTCCCAGCTCAATAAATGGCACCAGCTTGCCTTTAGTGTGTACTTTGCCCGAGGTTGGCTGGTAAATACCCGCCAGGATCTTGAGCAGCGTACTCTTACCGCTGCCATTGCGACCCACAATGCCAAAAAACTCGCCCTTTTTAATCTCAAACGAGATGTCGCGTAGCGCGTGCTGGGTTTCTTTGCCTTTTTGTACGTTATGGCGCTTTACCGCGCCAGTGAATAGGCTTTTTATAGAGTTCGCTTTCTCGTGGGGAAGAATGAAGTCTTTCGATACGTTGTTTACGCTGACAACTACTTCTTCTGACATATCACACCTCCTCCGCAAAGTGTTTGGAGCGACTACGGAAATAAGTAACTGACAGGGCTACTACTACTAACGTTACCGCCAAGGGAATGGCCCATATCCAAACGTCGCCTCCAAATACTTGATAGATTGTCTGTGTCTTGTTGGTTACCAGCACATGCCTGGCATCTTGGATGATCTGGGCCATGGGGTTGAGAATTAGAACTTTGGCGTACTTGTGAGGTATAAGGCTCAGTGGGTACAGAATTGGGGTAGCATAAAAGGCCGCCTGTATAATAACCTCCCAGATATAGGTCACGTCCCGAAAGCGAACAAAGAGTGCGCTTAGGGAGAATGCCAGAGCGAGAGATAACACAAAGAGCTCAATGACTAGCGGCACCATTACAAGAGCCCCCCAGCCAACACCCACATGCCCCACTATCATGAAGACCGCTATAACGACAAAATTTATCAGCAAGTTAATAAACGCTGAAAACGAGCCGGCAAGAATGATGACATACTTAGGGAAATTGATCTTGCGTATTAGATCTCCCTTGCCTACGATGGCAGCCACGCTGCCGACAGTTGCCTCTACAAAGTAATTCCACAACACGATACCCAGTAGCAGATATACCGGGTAGTGCGGTATATTGCCTTTGGCTTTTAAGAACACACCAAAAACAAGGTATAGTATCGCAAACAGCAGCAAGGGCCTTAGTAGCGACCATAGGTAGCCCAAGGCAGAACCCTGGTAACGTAACTTGAAATCAGTTTTAACCAGCTGCTTAAGCAGAATTATGGAGTAACGATAACGTCGTCTCAGATTTTTCACTTGCCTATATTTTATCTGTAAGTGCCTCCTTAGGCAATCCGCCTTGGTCTAGCCCACAGCCTGCTGTACCCTATTATTATGAAAAAGGTTCTAGTCACCGGCTCTAACGGCTTCGTCGGCCAACACCTGGTTCGTGAGTTGGCCGAGAACGGTATTACTGTCATCGGCGTTGGCGGCGCACAGGGCGCCAAAGACAAATCCCCTTACGTTGCCGACTACTTGGAGCTCGATCTTACCAAGCCGGAGGAAGCCGCCCGCATTGATTTTGGCGGGGTTGACGGTGTTGTCCACCTGGCCGGACTGGCGGCTGTGGGCCCGTCGTTTGATGATCCGATGCTTTACTTCAACGTCAACGTCGGTATTGAGGTTAACCTGTTCGAGGCAGCGCTAAAGCAAAAAACCGCGCCCCGATTCATAATTGTCAGTAGCGGCACGTTGTATGACCCCAAAGCAGCACTGCCGTTGACCGAAGAGTCGGCGATTGACCCCAGTTCGCCGTACGCGGTCAGCAAGATCGGCCAGGAACAGATGGCGCATTACTACAACAGCCGAGGGTTTGAATCTATTATCGTCCGGCCTTTCAACCACATAGGTCCGGGGCAAGGCCCAGGCTTTATAGTGCCGGACCTGGCCAAGCAGATTGTTGAAGTTGAGAAAGGCTCTGCCCGGAAAATTATGGTCGGCAACCTCGATGCTAAGCGTGACTATACCGACGTGCGGGATATTGTGAAGGCCTATCGGCTGTTGCTGGAAAAGGGCCGTCCGGGCGAAGTCTACAACATCTGTTCCGGACAGGCGCGGAGTGGTCATGAGATTTTAGAAGGCCTGTTGGCCCTGACCGACAACAAGCCGGCTGTCGAGCAAGACCAGGGCCGGATGCGGCCCTCGGACAATCCTGAGGTTTATGGCAGCTGCGATAAGCTATCGGCCGATACTGGCTGGCAACCGGACATCCCGATTGAGACGACACTAGCCGACGTCATGGCTCGAGCAGTTTATCCAGCTGCAGGGGCGTGATAATCTGGATGTTGTTGTGTTGCTGTAACTCCAGGAGGTCATTGTCTAACGTTACGATACAGATGGCCTTCCCCGTGACTGCGGCGGCCAGTATCGGATCGTCGTTCGGATCACGGGCTACTGGCGCAATATGTTCAGGCCGTACTACGGCCGCGACCCGGGCCAGTAAACGTACCCGTGACTTTGCGCCTTGTTTAGTCAAACCAAATTTGGCCGATAGCACTTTTTCAAGTTCGTTTAGTATAAACGGCGACGTGACTAAAGCTACGCTTTCATCAGATACGTTGGCTTGCAGCTTAAGAATTAAGTCACGGCGTGATAGTATCGTAGCCAGTACGCTGGTGTCATAAACGACACGCACGGTTTATCGTTTTTTGCTTGTTGATTGCCGAACTTCTTTGACGGCGCGCGCGAAATCTTTGTCCGTAGTGTAGCCGGCCCGCCCGGCTTTGTCCCGCAATTCGTCGGCTCCGGCAGCCAGCGACGACCAGGCATCTATGTCCTGAGCTCTTAGACGGCTGACAACCGCCTGGCGGATGTACTCGCTGCGGCTGGCATACCGGCTTTTAGCTGCATCGTCTATTTTCTTGACCAGTTCATTGGGTAGAGAGATATTAACTATTTGAGTTGGCATATATAAGTCCTATATTAATTATATACAAGTATTATATGGTATGTGCATAAATGTGTCAACCTGCAAGTGCCTAATAATATGTCGACCTCGGACGGCCACATGAAAGCCGGATTTTACTTGACTTAACTTAGTCTAGTCTATATACTGTGGGCTATGGATAAAGTAATTACTATTTATGACGCCAAGACCAATCTGTCCAAGTATATCAAGCAGGCTAAAGCGGGCCAGCCGGTGTACATTGGCGGTTTCGGACAAAAAGAGGTCGTATTAATGGCGGCAAAGCCGGAAAAGCCTAAAATTAAGTTTGGCACGGCCGCCGGCCAGTTCAAGTACAAGGATAGCGACTTTGAAGGCACAGACCCCGAAATCCAAGAGATGTTTTATGGTAAAGGTTGGGACAAACCTTGAACGTTTTGTTTGATACAAATATCTTAATATGGGCACTTGACAGCGTAGGAGGCAAAAAGTTTGGGCCTAGTGCTAAACGAATCGTACGAGATGCGGAAGATGTTTTTGTATCTTCTGTGAGCATATTCGAGATCCGAGTCAAAGCCATGATAGGCAAGTTAGAAGCGCCGAAAAATCTTATAGAAACAGTTAACTCAGCAGGGCTAAAAAACTTGTCACTTAACGCGGATCACGCCGAGGGCATAGTTAACTTCCCCGCTCTAGCCCGGCATGATCCGTTCGACCGTATGTTGTTGGCGCAAGCAAAGGCAGAGGGGCTGTTCCTGCTGACGTCGGACCGGTTCTTGATAGACCAGGGTTTTGATTTTGTCTTAAACGCCCGCGATTAGACCAGGTTGGTCGCCGACTCGATACCGATGTCGTACTCGACCATCAGCTTAACAAGACCCGGGAAGTCGACCTTGCGCTTCCAGCCCAGCACGCGCTCGGCTTTTGCCGGGTTTCCGAGCAGAATGTCTACCTCGGACGGCCGCATAAAGGCCGGGTTTTGCTTGACGTAGGGCTTCCAGTCGTCGATACCGATTTGCTTGAAGGACAGTTCCAGAAAGTCGCGGATCGAGTGCGTCTCGCCGGTAGCCAGGACATAGTCGTCGGGCTTGGCCTGCTGCAGCATCAGCCACATGCCTTCTACGTAATCGCCAGCGTAGCCCCAGTCGCGTTTGGAGTCCAGGTTGCCGAGTTCGATGTGGTCCTGCTTGCCCAAGTGAATTCGCGCTACGGCGTTACTGATCTTGCGGGTTACGAACTCCAGACCGCGGCGTTCACCCTCGTGATTGAACAGGATCCCGCAACTTGCGTGTATGCCGTAGGCTTCGCGGTAATTCTTGGTGATCCAGTGAGCGTATAGTTTTGCTACGCCGTAGGGACTGCGCGGGTGAAATAACGCGTCCTCATCATACCCCTTGCCCGGTCTGTTGTAGTCCAGGCCGCCGAACATCTCAGACGTACTTGCCTGATAAAACCGTATTGACTTGGTGCCGCCGGTCAGGCGAATGGCTTCCAACACGTTGAGCGTACCCTTGCCAGTAACATCCGCCACAAGCTGTGGCGTTTTGAACGAGTAACCGACATGGCTGATAGCCGCCAGGTTGTAGACCTCGTCCGGCTTAGCCAGCTCGATTGCCCGGATAAGCGACGATTGGTCGGTAAGGTCGCCCTCGACCAGCTTTATGAACGGCTGTTCCTGCTCAAGACGCCCGCGCTTGGGGTTCTGCTGTCCGCGCATCAGCCCGTAAACCGTGTACCCTTTGGCATGAAGCAGCTCCGACAGATGGTACCCGTCTTGCCCGGTAATTCCTGTAATCAATGCCTGCTTTGCCATCGGCCGCTTGCCCTCCATCTAGATTTTATCGCTAGAGCCTAGTATACCATCTAACTGAGCCGGCGGCTTTTTCGGCATTTATAGTGGCGTCGCCAACCTTGGCGGTATTACTATAGCGCGGCAAGGAGCATTAACGTTTTACTCTTGCATTAAGGATAAGCCGGGAGAACAACTGGTGAATATCACTGGTAGTAGTATGAACTCAGGATTTGCTCCGCCGTGCTAAGGTCTTGTGAGTTGTTCATAGTGCCAGAGAAGTTTACCTCAGCATTGGCAGTGTTGTGGGCGGCAAACTGCAGATATGTATAACACTTGCCGCTATCGCCTACGGTGGGAGTCTGCCCGTTTTCTTTATCCTCCAGGCCGATCACGGTGCCGCTGATGTCGCTTCTGGTGCCCTCAACCAGGTATAGGCCCTGCACGTGTGGCTCGGCCTCTACCTTGGTGTATATAAAGCTGGGTTTGGGCGGACACATGCCTCCACGGCCAGATATTTCTGAAGCAAAATCCAGGACGGATCCATCCTGGCTGGTAACCGTCACATTGTTAATTCCTGGACAGTTACTAGATGGGTTGCATTGGTCTTGAAAGCTCCACGTAGCAGGGTATTTAAAGCATGCCCTCTCGTAAGTTGAACAATACTGGCTCCACCCGGCATAAGGGTTCGGCGTGCTTGCCTTAGAGGGGCTCTTCTGTGCTGTCGTCTTGGTTGTCTTAGCCGTGTTGCTCGTAGCAACAACTGTGGGCTTATGATTATTGTTGTAGGCTAACAAGCCCACTATTACGATTAAAATTACTATGACCAGGACTAACACGACTTCAACTGCGCTGAATCCTTTTTCGTTTTTAGAAAACTTGCTCATGTGTTAAGCATAAGCCGAAAGGTATATAAAAGCAAAGTCCTTCACTTACTTTTAAGATTCCCACGGGTTACTATTAAGGCTATGGGCAAGATTGTCATCGATGCACGGGAATACAGCACCAGCACCGGCAGGTACATATTCCGGCTTATCCAGTACTTGGAAAAGCTTGAGTCTCAGCACGAGTTCGTGGTGCTGATCAAGCCGCGGGACATGGGTTCCTACACGCCGGCCAACCCGCGCTTCAACAAGGCCGCCTGCAAGTACAAAGAGTTTACTTTTGGCGAACAGCTGGGGTTCAAGCGGCAACTGGACAGGCTGAAGCCGGACCTGGTGCACTTCGGTATGACGCAGCAGCCGGTGCTCTACCGCGGCCGCGCAGTAACGACTATCCATGACCTGACTACGCTGCGCTTCAGTAACCCTGCAAAAAACCCGGCCACGTTCAAGCTCAAGCAGCTGGTCTACGCGCGAGTGGTCAAGCGCGTTGCGCGAAAGTCGGCGCAGGTCATAGTGCCTTCGCAGTTCGTCGCTGGCGACCTCGTCCGCTACACCGGCATCAGCCCGGGCAAGGTTACGGTCACGCCTGAGGCGGCGAACCCTATCGCGGAGGACGCCGAACCGACGCGGGGGCTCGGCAATAAGCGCTTCATCATGTATGTCGGCCGTCCGACGCCGCACAAGAACCTGGAGCGGCTGGTTGAGGCTTTTGTTATCCTGCAGAACAAGTACCCGGAGCTCCGGCTGGTGCTGGCCGGCAACCGCGACGCCAACTACCAGCGGATTGAACGGCGCGTCAAAGACCAGGGGGTCAATAACGTCGCCTTTACCGGCTATGCCAACGACGCCCAGCTCCGGTGGCTGTACGAGCATTGTATGGCCTATGTTTTTCCTTCTCTCAGTGAAGGTTTTGGGCTGCCCGGCCTGGAAGCTATGGTGCACGGCGCGCCTGTGGTCAGCAGCAACGCCACCTGCCTGCCGGAAGTCTACGGCAACGCGGCCCGCTACTTTGACCCGTTTGATGTGCAAGCCATGGCCGTCGCCATTGACGAAGTCCTGAGCGACAAGTCCCTGCGTGAATCGCTTATCGAGAAGGGCCGCGCCCAGGCGGCCGAATACTCCTGGCAGCGCATGGCCGAACAAACCCTCGCCGTCTACGAAAAGGCTCTGTCAGGCAGTACTGCATATTGATGCGCTGATGCAAATATGCTACACTGGCCTCATGAGGACAACTATTACCCTAAACGATAAAATCTACAAGGCGCTCAGGTTGCGGGCAGCCGAGAGCGGCGAGTCCATTTCTTCTATGGTAGAAGACGCCGTTAAGTACCAGATCCTTGAGGACCTGGACGACATGCGTGCGATCAAAGAACGGCAGGATGAACCGGCCGTCGACTTGCAAACCTTCCTGAAAGAGCTCAAAGCCGATGGCCTCCTATAGGGTTGAGGTCAAAAGATCAGCGCAAAAAGAAATCCGCAAACTGCCTGTCACTACCCGCAAGCGCGTGGTCACAAAAATCAGGCGCTTGTCTGCCGATCCCTTGCCCGCAGGAACGGAAAAGATTAAGGGTGCCGACAACGCGTACCGGCTGCGGCAAGGCAATTATCGGATTGCCTATGCTTTGTTCAAGCAGAAATTGACGGTCATCATTGTACGCGTCGGACACCGCAAAGAGGCCTACCGTAATCTTTGATCTGGTGCGTTCCCAGGCTAGCTTTCAGGTTCGCCGGTCTTGAGCACGATGTGCCGGTCACGGCCCTCGCCAACAGATTCGCTGGTCAGGCCGTACTCAGAAGCCAACTGGTGGACGACCCGCCGGTCGGCAGCGTTCATCGGCTGCAGGTCCATAGGCTCGCCGCTGTCGCGCACTTGCTTGACCCAGTCCTCGGCCCGGTCGCGCAGGCGCTCGGCCCGTTGCTTCTTGTACTCGGCAATGTCGACGTTTACCCGGTTGTGCTCATAGTCGTTGTTCTTTAGCGCCGTGCAGGTCAGGTACTGCAGCGAGCGCATGTTGTCGCCGTGCTGTCCGATCAGAAACCCGTTCATGTGCGAGCTGGGTACGTTGAGCTGGATGACCTCGTCGTCGCTGGTGGCGTGCACCTCAGTGTTCAAGCCGAAAAACGAGAGCAGGTCTTCCAGATACTTCTTGGCGTAACGAATAGCGTCTTCCAGCGAATCGTTCATCGTTTCTTCCTCCTCTTAGCTTTTTTGGAGGATTTGCCGTCTGTTTTGGTGGTTTTTGAGGCACCCTTGTCCCGGGGAACGACTTCGGCCTCCGGAATCTTGGAGACATCCTTGCCCTTCTTGTCATCTCCCATCGCTTCCATCTCGGTCTCGTCCTGGCGAAGTATGTAGGCCTGCTGTATGTAGGCAACCACACTGCTGGTCAACCAGTACAAGCTCAGCGCCGAGGCCAGGTTAACTGTAAAGATGAAGATCATGACCGGCAGGAAGTACCTTGTGCTGCTGCCGACCGCGGCGTTAACCTCAGATTGGTCAGCATGTTTGCCCTCGCCGGCTTCCTTTAGGATGGCCCGCAGACCGCGCTGGTTCTTGCCGGTAGGCAGGAGTTGCTTGCTCTGGAAGTACTGGGCCACTGCGCTGCCCGCCACTATAATCATGGCCGGCCAGTAGATTCCCCCTCCGTGGCTCAGGGCGGCCTTGCTCAGGCTGACCGCGCCGAACAGCGTGTCATCGAACAGGTGGATGTTGTGTGACAGCGTTTGCATCCAGCCAAGATGCTGCAGCGCCGGATAGGCGAAGCTGACTATCTGGTGCGGGTCATCGATGACCCGGCGCAGGCCGCTATACAGGCCAAGCAATATCACCAGCTGTATGATAAGGATCGGGAAGGTGCTGAAGGGGTTGATGTCACGCTCTTTGTATAGCTCCATGAGCAGCCGCGACTCTTCCTGCCGGTCGCCTTTGGTGGCCTGCTTGATACGCTTGATCTCCGGCTGCAAATCGCGCATGGCCTTGGCCTGGTGCAGCTGCTTTTTGACGAGCGGCCACAGTATCAGCCGGACAATAATCGTGAATATTATCAGGCTCAGGCCAAAGTTATGGCCAGGCAACAGGTCGTAGACCAGCACCAACAGGTTAAAAATAGGTTGGACGATAAATGTCGTAAACATACTATTATTTGCCTTTTACTATAGCACGAGCTCCCGGCACCCCAAGACGCTGCGGCACGTTATTGCCGGGCGGTCTTGCTGAGCAAGCCGCTGACAATGGTTTGCAGTTTTGCTGATTCAAGCTTGGCCAGCTGCTCGTCGAACACCGTGAACACCAGGTCGGTACCTGGCGTGACGTCCTTGTCGCTTGTGCGCACCAGTTCATAAATCCGCCGCCTGATACGGTTGCGTACCACGGCCGACTTGCTGACTTTGCGGCTGACCACGACCGCTACGCGGTACGGACGTCCGGGATCGCGGTGAACAAAGCGGAGGTTCATCATCGGTCCGCGAATGCTCTGCCCTCTTTGGTACACCCCGCGCAAGCCGCCGTGTCCGTGAAAGCGGTGCCGAAGCGCAATCATAATCCTTTAGGCTCCTGCGTCCCTGGGGCTCCTAGGCCGACAGCTTGGCGCGGCCTTTGGCCCGCCGCCGTTTAAGCACGTTACGGCCTGCGCTGGTAGACATGCGCTTGAGAAAGCCGTGCTCCTTGGCCCGGGAGCGCTTCTTGGGCTGATAGGTTCGTTTGGGCATAATGTTTCCTTACGTTCAGATAACTATAGCACTCTTACCCCTGTGTGTAAAATCCGGCGGGCGGATCGGGCTTTTTGTGGTTTTGACAATAATTACGCACGGTTCCGGAGGGGTTTTCCACCTGGTTTTTGGTATTGTCCACAGATTAACAGATAAGCTCGGGGCTTGTGCATAAGTACACCCCTGTGTTAGATTTTTGACACATTCCGTGCAAAAAGTCCGGGCAGGTGTGGAAAACCCGCTGCAAATTGAGTATATTAGGTGACGTGGTAGGAGGAACAATGCAAGAAGACGCCCTGTGGCAGGCGGTGTTGGGTGAGATTGAGTTATCTGTGTCGCGGGGCAATTTCGTAACCTGGTTCAAGAACACCTCCCTGGTCAAAAACTCAGACGAAACCGTCGTGATCGGCGTGGCCAACATTTTTATCAAGCAGCAGCTGGAGCGCAAATACGGCGACCTCATTTCCCAGACACTAGCCAAGAACGGGTTGTCTCCCAAATTGGTCGAATACCGGATTGTGTCCTCTGTTCCCTCCTCGCCTTCTTCTCCAGAGGCAAGCCGCCACAGGTCACCATCAACAGACTTCGCCCAGGATTCCGAAGGTCCTGCGGAGTCCTTCCAAACATCGCCTGCCACCCCCGTCATGGTCACTGCCAAAAAGTCTTCCAACGCCGGCGGCCTTACGCTTACACACTCATACCGCCAGGGGTTGAATGAACGCTATACGCTTGACGGCTTCGTGGTTGGCGGCAGCAATGAACTGGCCTTCGCCGCTTGCCAGGCCGTCGCGGACCGTCCGGGAACCAAATATAACCCGCTCTTCCTCTACGGCGGCGTCGGCATTGGCAAAACCCACCTGATCCAAGCCGTCGGCAACATCCTGACAGCCAAGCACCCCGACGCCAAAATCCTCTACATTTCCATGGAGCAGTTCGTCCAGGAGTTTGTAGACGCCTTGCGTTTCCGCAAGACCGCGGCTTTTGCCGGGCACTATCGCACAGCCGATGTGTTGATCGTCGATGACGTACAATTCATCGCCGGCAAAGAAAAGATGCAAGAGGAGTTCTTCCACACCTTCAACGCCTTGCACCAGGCCAACAAGCAGATCATTATCAGCGCTGACAAGCCGCCAAAGGATATACCGACCCTGGAAGACCGGTTGAAGTCGCGCTTCAGCGGCGGAATGAGCATTGACATGCAAGCGCCGGACTTTGAGACCCGGTGCGCGATCGCCCAAACCAAGGCTCAGGCCCACGGCATTGCCCTGGACAGGGAGTTGGTCGAGTACCTGGCTAACAGTATTCAAACCAACATCCGGGAGCTTGAGGGCGCCCTAAACCAGCTGTTGGCGTACTGCGAGGTGCGAAACCTGGCGCCGTCGCTCAATATCGCTTCCGGTCTTTTGAATGTGAACCGCACACGGCCCAAGCACTTGAGCGCCCGTCAGATTATTGAGCGTACCGCCAAACATTTTCAGATACCAGTAGAAGACATTGTGGGCCCCAAGCGCGACAAAGACATTGTGGTGCCTCGCCAAGTGGCCATGTATATGCTTCGCAACGAGCTGAAGTTAAGCTTCCCTAAAATCGCGAGGGAGTTGGGCAGAAAAGACCACACCACCGCCATCCACTCCGTCGACAAAATTGACCGGGAGGTCCGGCTAGACGCCACGCTGCGAATGGCGATAAGCGAAATACGGGAACATTTATATGCTTAAACTAGTCCACAGGGCCTGCGTAAAAACTGTGGGTAGGTTGGGTGTTGGTTTATTTTTTACCCAAAATATACCAAGCTTATACCAAGCTTTTTCCACTAACTTTTTAATGTCAAATACTCTGTTCTTTTCCGGGTTTTACCAAACTTCCCCAACACCAATAACAACAACGTGTTTATATAAAACTAGTTATTAATATTTCCGGAGGCCTGTGCATGAAACTGCAAGTCACACAAGAAAACCTAAATCGGGCACTCGGCTCGGTAGCCCGCGTAGCAAACAGCCGCGGCACGTTGCCAATACTCGCAAACGTTTTAATTAAAACCTCTAATAACCGCTTGAGTTTATCTGCCACCAACCTTGATATCGCCATAACCCACTACATTGGCGCGAAAGTTAAAGAAGAAGGGTCTATCACTGTTCCTGCCAGGCTAATGCAAGACTTCATTAACAGTCTCCCGTCCGGGGTTATAGACCTTGATTTACAAGAAACCAAATTGCACGTCACTACAGACAAATACCAATCTGTTATAAATGGCATAGTATCTGATGATTTTCCAGTGATGCCGGCTATAAGCGGCGATAAAAAATGGTCAGCCAAGAGCGGGTTGTTTAAGAAAGCCCTCCAACAGGTGGTGTTTGCCGCTTCAAATGATGAAACGCGCCCTGTTTTGACCGGAATACTACTCCACACAAATGACGGTAAATTATTTATGGCCGCCACAGACAGCTACCGCTTAGCAGAGAAGCAGCTTGGCGACAACAAACAAGACGTACACCTTCTGGCTCCAGCTTTTGCTATGCAGGACTTACTTCGGGTAATAGGCGATGACGAGCAGGAGGTCCAGATTACCCATGACGACCAGCAGGCGCTATTCAAAATGGGTGATATAGAATTAGTGACACGCCTAGTTGACGGTAAATACCCGGACTACACAAAACTCATCCCCTCCAAGTTTAATACCAAAGCAACCCTTAAGCGCGCCGACCTTATAAACGTCGCTAAAGTTTCCAGCCTTTTTGCCCGCGAGAGTGCCGGCAGCGTGACAATCGCCATTGACGAAAAAGCACAAGAGCTAAGTATTCGCTCGGCCGCTTCCCAGCTTGGTGAAAACACCGCGTCCGCAGCCGCGAAAATTACCGGCAACGGCAGCATTACCCTGAACTCCAGGTATTTGCTTGACGCGCTCAACGCTTTCTCGGGAGACGATATCACATTTGGGTTTAATGGAAAACTCGAGCCCACCCTCCTGAGCGACCCTAAAACAGCCGACTACCAGCACGTTATCATGCCCCTGAAGTCGTAGGTTCATGATAACGGACTTGCGGTTGCAGCACTTTCGGTCTTTTAAAGACTCGTCTTTTGAACTGAGTCCCGGCGTGAACATTATTGTCGGTCCGAACGCCAGCGGCAAGACCAACCTTCTGGAGTCTATTCTGGTTCTTTCCAGGGGATCATCCTATCGGGCTGGCACGAGCGAACTTGTGGCGCTTGGCCGATCCTGGGCCCGCCTGGACGGACACGACAACCTGAGCCGGCAACGCACCGTCAAACTGGTCAACGAGCCGGCACCCGGCAAGCGGTACGAGCTGGACGGCAAAGAGTACAAGCGGATAGGCCTGAAGCAAACGATACCGACCGTATTGTTTGAACCCAACCACTTGCAGATGTTTGTCGGCGGACCGGACCGCCGCCGGGAGTACCTGGACGACCTGTTAGAGCAAACTATACCCGGGTTCGGCCAGGTTAGGCGGCAGTATCGCCGCGCACTCACCCAGCGCAACCGCCTTCTCAAGCAGCCCGGAACTGCCGCGCCGCAACTTTTCCCTTGGGATGTCCGGTTGAGCCAACTAGCCGGCCAGATAGTCCGCGCCCGGAGCAACCTCTTGGAAGCCATAAACGTTGACTTGCCTGCCCTATACAGGCAGTTATCCCAGACCAGGGCTAAAGTCGGCGCCGCGTACAGCGCCCGTTACCCGATTGAGTCGTACGAAAGCCGGCTGTTAAAAGACCTGGAAGCCCGTGCCGACGATGACCGTCGCCGCGGGTTCACCGGCAGCGGCCCTCACCGCGAGGACCTGGTAGTGACAATCGCCGGCCACCTCGCACAAGATACGGCCTCCCGCGGCGAAGTCCGCACTATTGTGCTGGCTCTCAAAATCATTGAGCTCAAGCTGAGCAAGGCCGCCCGCGACGGCCAAACACCGCTGTTACTATTGGATGATGTCTTCTCTGAGCTCGACGGGCGCCGCCGCCACGCCCTGACCGACTACCTCAAACCATACCAGACGTTTATAACTACCACCGACGCCGACCTGGTCGTCCAGCACTTCACCCAGGACTGCAACGTGATCGCGCTGGGGTAGACAGGGTCATGGCTGCGCAGTGAAATATTGTATGGTCATTGTTGACGGGTCGTAGCCCTGGCTTTTTATCCAGGCAACTGCAGCCTGCTGGTCTTGAGCCGTGGGCGCGGTGATTATAATAACCGGCTTTGAAAAGGCCTTATTAAAGGTGTATGTGTAAGTAATCTGGTACTGGAAACCGGGGCCCGTAAATGGCAATAGTTGATCTATCAATTTTATGGCTTCCAAGTCCGCTCTCGAGGGCTTATTGTGATTAACTGGTGCTCTAGCGGAGAGAGCAGTTGTCGACTTGTTCCTAATAACAAATTGCTTTGTGTCTTGGTTCCTGTTTTTTGTGACAAGAAGCTGGTATGCGCCGGGCTTTAACCGTACGCGCGTTTCACCTCTACCGAGGTTCACGGCCTGTTTGCCAGATCGCTCCACAGTTAAAAACACTCCCGAGCCTAATGGTTTTATCTGTAGAATGCCAGTAGTTTGAGAGACATACACTGACGATACTAGCTCATATATCGATAAAATAGTTACACAAACAAGAAGAGCTAGTAGCAATCGCCTTCTAGTGATCATGAACCACCCCCAGCCAAGTAGTTTATGAGATCAGACGGCAAATTATCCGACTCGAGCTTGCTCTTGCTAAAGGACTCGCTGCTCGGTCCCAACACAGGCTGGTACGAGGAGCCCTTCTTCTGAAGTATGATAACCCCCGAGTCTGAAAAACCGCCTAATGGGGAGATGTGAACCAATATCCACTGGTTGTTATCAAAATAATCGGTGCTGCTGATTTTGTAGTCTTTTCCATCAATTGGCCTATACAGCTTTCCGCCGGCAGCGTACAGGGCTGTTTCCACGCCCGCATAATAAGGACTGCCGGGTAACGTCAGGGGTTGCGCCCCGCTAAGTATAAAATACCGTCCAACGAACGTTGCTGCCAGGACGACCGCCGCCGCCACCAATACGATAAACACCCGTTTCATCTAAGGACTGCCTCCTGGGCCAGTCCAGTGCCAGGCACCTTGGCTCCAATAGCTCGACGGCGCATTTGTTGGCCCTGTCTTGACGCCAGGGCTATGAGAGCCGAACGTATACACAGTGTTACCTTTTACGTACATGACGATTTCGACGTGTCCATCACCAGGGCTACCATTTCCCGCGTTGGTGGTTACTATGTCCCCTGCCTGAGCTTGGCTGATTGGGATACTTTTCCAATAGTTGGATCCAGAACCCACCATAAAACCGGTGCTGTTTGAAACAGACCAAGTAAAGCTTTGGTTAAAAGCCGCGTCTACCGCAACACTTACCAAGCCGCTGCAGTCGGTACCGCATGGTCCCGGATTGCTCACAGTGCTTGAGCCCGCGGCGCTCGACAGGGCGCTCAATGGGCAGTTCTGCCGAAAAGTCGAATAACTTTCGTGCCCACCGCCCCACAAGTAATATATGCCGGCGTATTTTTCAGCTTCGCACAGGATGGCCGCATTCCCGGTCACGCTGCCGGCGGACACCCCGCCGCTGGTGCAGTTTACAGAGCCGCAACCGCCCGGACTGCTCGGGTTGCTGACTGCAGGGCCACTCCCCCCAGTAGTCAGTTTTATGAGCTGTTGGGTCCACGATTTGATGTTGGCGATATACTGTGCGGTGTTATTTTGGCCTGGGGGAGAATATGCCTCCATTAAGGCCACGAGATTGTTGCCGCTTATGCTGCTGCCGTACTGGTCTCTTAAGTAAGTAGCCATGTCGCCCCCTCCGGGTATATTTTTGTTCTCCGGAGCTGTGTAGTCAACGCTGGCCTCTACGGACGACCACTTATACCATGACTTGGCTCCCTGAAAACTTGGTTGACCCGGACCTGCCGTACGGCCGAACGAGTTGTGCGCATGGATCACGTTATAGTCGCCGGGGTCAGACAGGCTGGACTCTTCTTTGGCGATCGAAACTATAAGGAACGGGTTGACGTTCGAATTTTTAGCGCTGGCAACAATGGTGGAGCCCAGGCCGCTCAGCTTACTCTGCGGATTTTCCTGCTTTATCCATGTATTAATAGCACTTGCCATGGCGGCCGGATCAAGATTCGGGAATGCTGCTCCGTCTGGGGCGCCAGATCCGGCGGAAACCGATCCGGTTGAGCAGCTGCAGGTGCTGCCGCTGACGCCGGGAGCGGAGCCTGGCCCCGGTATGGGCACGATGTTTTCTATTCCTTTCGCCACACCATCCGCATATTTACTGAGCAGGCCGGGGCTGACTGAAGCACCTGGGGCGTCCTGGGTCTGCTCGGCATACACCCAGGGAACCTTGGCAAAGTACTGGGTGGTCAGCATGTTGCCCTTCATGACCGTACCGGTAATAGGATCGGTCCTGCTGATGGGGCCGTAGATGTTGGCGTACGTGCCGGCGTGCCATGGCTGCCCTTCTACGTTTTGCAGCGCACTTGCCATGGCCGAGGCATCCTTTTGGTCGGTGTTTGCCAAGCCACTGTTAGTGTAAACATCATGAGTTCCGGTAGTAGTGACTACGTAGTTACCGACACCGGGATAGAAGACGTTGTTGTCATGCGACGGGTTCCCGGGCGTGGTATGCAGCGATACTCCGAGGGCGGCGTTGGCGTTATTAGCAACCTCGGCACGCTTTTTCAGGTTGGTTGAGCTATCATCAAGCGAACTTTTGGTAAGCAGTACAGTGTAGCCGTCATTTTGCAGCGTGTTCTTTACATCTTGAGCCACTTGCCATACCTGTGCCATCTCAGGATCATTCTCGTAGTCAAATACCGGCAGCTTCGTGGCCGGGTCCACGGCCTCGTTGGCCTTGGGGGCATGACCGGGGTCCAGGACTATGGTAGTCGCTCCGGAAGCGTTGCCTGAGGGGGCAGAGGCCGCGCCGGACACCCCGCATGCAGAACCTGTTACCCAGTTTGGGTATTCATTTAGGGCCTGGAGTTCGCCGGTGGGGAGAGGCTGTACGTAAGAAGCGGCAGCTACAGGAGCCACAGGCAAAACGACCATCCACAGATTTGCAAGAGCTGCAAGACAGAATAAAACTCTCTTGGGAGCTATCGACAGGGCGTTTCTCACAGGTGTTTTGATTTTCATATCGTAAGAGCCGGAGCGGCCGGGCTAACTAGCCTCCACTGCCGCTACCGCTTCCACCCTCATAGAATTGAAACAGGTCCGCCCTAACGCCATCGACGCTCTTCTGGGTTTGGGAAACATTCTGCTGGAGCTTCTTAACCAGGGATTGCGTGCTTGACAACGTCTTGTTTGTTTCGTAGGTCCGGAACACCAGGAACACGTTGCTTGCTACCAGCAACACTATAACTGCTATAAGTAGTAAGGCTGCTTTTGTGGGACTCATAGCATTCCTCTTCTATACGTATTGTAAAGCATAACCATGAACATTATCCACCGGAGCCGCTGCATGTGCCACCTACGCCTGTGTCTGTGCAAACTGTTCCGCCTGACAATATTAGGGGTGGCCGCGGTGCCTGGCTAAAGTCAAAGTCGCTGGTCAGGTCGCCGGTCAGGGGGCTATTCTCGCGAACATCCGGCCGCGGGTCTGGGCGGCCATCAGTCGAAGGATCAAGCCGCTGCCCGTTTAGAAAGTCGTCCTCGATGAATTTTAGATAGGCGTCGTGGCTGGTCTGCTGGTTGTCTATATAGCCTTTCTTCGCATAGGGGCTGATAACCAGGCCAGGCACCCTGATACCCAGACCGTTGTTATCCAGTTGCGGGGGTGGTACATGGTCGTAAAAGCCGCCCCAGTCGTCCCACGACAGGAATATAGCAGTACTATCCCAGTCAGGACTTTGCATAATAGTATTTATAAGTCCTGTTACGTAGCTCTGGCCGGTACTTACCAGGGCGGGCGGATGTTCGCTGACTATATTGTTCGGGTCAATCCAGCTGACAGCCGGAAGGTTTCCGCTGGCGGCCTGCTGGTAGAAGTTACCCAAAGGTTGAATGTTGCCGAGTTGGTTGTCCTGGTGGACATCAGTAAATGACGGTAGAGGATTCCAGATCCCGGGCGTGTAATAATTTTGCTTGGGCGGATTGGGGCAAGATGTGGCTCCGGGGTTCGGACAGTCCGGATCCCCTCCGTCAAAGACGTAGTAACCCCACGGCACATTGTCTTTGTGCAGCAGATAGGTCAAGTCCGTCCACGCATAAACTGGATCGGGCGGCTGGGTGGTTTGCCCTTTACACATTATGTCTATGGGGCATTGGGGACTGAGTCCGTTGCCTATGGCGCCTACACAGGACATCGGGTTAGAAGCAGGCAGGCCGTTCAAGCCGCATCTGGCAGACCATCCCGAAACCATGTAAAGATGCTCAGGAAAGCTCCAAGAGCTGCTGGATTCGAACATGTGGTCCTGAAGCACGAAGTTTTTGGCGTACTGCCAGTAGTTATAAACGGTCCCGGTCCCTTGCGTGTTGCCGGTATGGTATCCCATCACGTCATTCACGGCGTTTGGCTGGCTACAACCTGGTGAGTCCTGATTAACGATACAGGCACAGGCGTCCTTATCCTGATTTGCTTTTATGCTACAGTACGCTTCCAGGTTTTTGTACTTATTCTTATTATTGTCTATAAGCTTTTGCTCGTGGGAGTAAAAGCCGTCCATTTTTCCGCCGTCCACGTCATTTGCATAACTACCGTAATCGTGGGAAGAGCCGTAGTTTTTGTCAGTATTATTTATGTACGGGCACACCTTTTTGCCGCTAGGATTGGACAGGTCGGCAGGAATGCACACCCCCGGCTTAAGCGAGCCGCTGGAAGTAAAGAGACCGTCAGCCCCCGGATAGGCGCCGAAGTACGTATCAAACGAACGGTTCTCCTGCATGATGACCACCACGTGCTGGATCTTGTGTATCCCGCCTGTCGGCTTGCTCGCCACGGGCGTAGAAGGACTACAACTACTGCTGGTATCTGCTAGGTCGTCGGTGGTGAGCAAGCTGCAATTGAGAGCGCCCCCGGCACTACCGACCGTGGCCTTGATGAGCAAGCACGGATTTGTCGACGTATTCTCGGGCATTCCCGTGCTCGAATCAGTAGTGGCGGCCGCCTCACCGTTCCAACCTTGTCCATTTCCCGAATGCTGATAGTCGTAGTTGTTTTGATAGGCTTGGGCGGCATTATCGGAGCAGTGATTGTCCCAGTAGGTCCCCGGGTTAGGCGGTATAGACGGTGTAGGCCCGGACGGGTAGCCATACTGCGTTACCCCGAATGGGTCAGGCTGTGCCGGGGTGGCAGCGCTCGCTCTCGCCGAAAAAATGGAGCCGAAACTCTGCGCTAGGGTACCGAATGGATCGCCTACCAGGCTTGCAAAAGAGCCTGCGGAACTGCTCACGCTGCTCGGCATATCCAGGGCAAGCTTGGATACTAGCGAATACTGGCTATTGGTATCGAACATTCGCGCAAAAAACGATTCATTGGTGAATTGCTGTTGGGCCTGGTCCTGTTGCTGGTTCATAATAGCGGCCGCCTGGGTTGCCGACAGCTTCTGCCCGCCCAAACCTGTATGAGCATAGTCGTTGCCTGATACATCCGCACCGGCCGCCATCATATCGAATGTGCGGCCACCGCTCATGTTGGTGCCGAAAGGATCGGGAATAACACTACTAATCACTGCGCTATATACAGGTTTAAGGGCTTGGCTGATCAGGCTACTTAGGCTGCTCACTCCTGGGATATGGCTGATAAGAAAGCCAAGCACGTCGTTTACTATGCCAAAGACGCCGCCCAGAATGCCATGTATGACTCCGGCAGCGCTAGTGATAATGCTTATGCCGGGCAGGTTTAGGAACGAAGTTATGGTATTAGCAATTCCGTTGCCCTGACCAAGCACTTCCTCCGGACACACCAGTTTGCCGGCAGGAATCGGCTTATTTCCTGAGCAAAGATAGCTGCTGGAAGCATTAGTGCTCTTTTTGGTGGCTGCGTATGCCTTAGCAGGCAACACATCGTTAAGCAGCGAAGTTGTGGTCGACGGGGACCCTCCGCCGTTCATTAAGCTGTTATACAGCGGCGTAGCCTCGGCTCCGGCCGTACCGCCGACTTCGGGATCATTAGAATTGCCGTTGTTGCCGGGCCCAAGCGAATTTGTGAACGACCCAACTTCCGTAGCGTCGACATGTCCGGTGTGGACCTCATCGGCATAGGAACGGTACTCCATATACAGGCTTACCGCCGCCGCCGCGTTGGTTATGTAGGATAGTTTTTTGATCTTGGGCCCTATGTTTTTCAAGGTTGAAATCAGACTAGATATTCGGTTAACCCAGCCTATGACAGGGGCTGCACTGGAAATCTGGTCGCTTAACTCGCTCAGGCCCAGTTTTTCCAGTGCGGCGTCAAGAAGGTACTTTGAATAGCCATCTTCCGAGATAGTCTCATACTCTTTGATCATTTTTTTGACAGCGCTTTTATCTGTTATTCCGTAGCGTGTTGCAAGCTCTTCGAGGTTGGTACGCACCTTGGTGTCCGTCTCGGGGTTTTCCGGTGCACCGCTTAACTCGCCCGTCGTCCCGTCCTGAGGAGTCGTCGGTTGGGTTTGTTCTGGGTCGCAGCCGGGATCAAATAGGCATTGCAAAACAATCCCTAGCGTGTCGGTTCTCGGGACTATAACCCTTTTGGCTAAAAAGATTTTGGCGGCATTTTTCTTTTGGTTAGCAAAATCATGCAGTGCGTCCTTGGTGCCACAGAAGAGAATGCAGCGCTTGATGCCATATTTTTCTTCGAGCAGCCGTCCGACCTTATAGCGCATCATTACCTGCTTCCATTTGGTTTCATTTTGCACAGCGTCATTTATAGCGGTACGCATAGCGGATCGGTCAGCTCGCTGGAAATCGCTGTTGAGCTTTTGGCCATCGGAACCAATATTATCGCCTACGCCGCTTGTACCTGGCGCCTTGAGGTACCATGACTTAGTAGTCCTGTCGTACTTAAACTCTATGCCGTATTTGGTCGCCAATTTATTCTCAAGCCTGTTAGCAGACCAGGTCTTGTATAGCCTCTCTACGGGGTTATTGCCCGAAATAGTGACCTTGCAGTTTTTGCTGACCGTTGTTCCGCAACGCTTATAGAATGGCAGGGCCTTTTTGATGTAACTTTCCAACATGTTGTCTGTTTCTTTCTGTACAGCGCTGTCAGCGCTGGAAAAGAAGTGACTCTCCAGATTTTGGACCATATTTTCGACCTTTAGAGGTATAAGCAAGAAGAATATGAGAACACCTGTACCGGTTGCTCCTGCTAGGGCGCCGCCGCCGATAATTGCCCGGCTTTTGGTAATTCTGAACCTGGCTTTTTTGTTGCCGGTGGAGCTTGAGTTGCCATATGTATATCCTTGGCCAACGCGGTCATCTGGCTCATCCTCCGGCGACTCCTCGGCGCTTCTGAGAGAGCTTGGTATCCCGCCGGTGTTGGAGCTTGCGCCACCGGCTCTGCTTCCCACCTGCCGCCTTGGGCCGCCTGGACGGGTTCTGCCTGTAGCCGAAGACGAGGTATTGCTACTGGCTCCGCCGGATTGCGAGCGAGTACTGCTGCGTGCACCTCCGGCCTGGGAATCGGTTCTGTCGCTTGCATGCCAGAAACCGCCTCCGGCCGTGTTGTTGGCGATACCTTCGCGGGCTTGCAGGCCTGATTTTGTTTCCGCACGGGGATCTTTCTCACTATCACGTGCAGGATCTTGCTGTTTAGCTGGTTCTGCCATGTTGGTTTCCGGTTGCCCTACCTAACCATTACTGTTTTGTATTATAGCCTTCTTTACGGAATCAGGCCACATAGCGATTCGCCCTGTTTTAGTCTCTATACGCTGCCGGCACTTCCCGGTGTCAGCCGGTTGTTGAGGTCTATGGTACCCTGGGGCTGGTTAAACTCTCCGGCGCTCGGCCCTATCCCGAAGCCGCCGCCTTCCTCGTTTGCTCTTGCCTCTTGAATGGCCTGCACCTGCTCGGGATTGGTGGTGATGAGTTCGGTTTCTGTAGGGCTGGCTACCACTTGGATATGCACATGGTTTTGCCCGGCAAAGAACAGCCCCTGCCCGACCGGGAACTGGCTCAACCGCTTGCGTTCCTCGCTTGTCAGCTTGAATACATCTGTCAGCACGTCCACCGCCGTGGGCGACTGCTTGAGTAGGAACTGCATGGAGGCGTTGGCGACAATGGCCCGGCCCATGCGCGAACCCATGAAGTCCTCGACGTCCTGGGTGATAGTCGTGACGCCCAGGTTGTATTTGCGGGCGCGCTTAGCAAGCGAGAACAAAAAGCCGGCGGAGTCCTCGTACTTCATTAATTGCCAGGCCTCATCAACTATCAGGATACGGCGCCTCTCGTCGGTCTTGGTCTTGTTCCAAATGTAGTTGAGTACGATGTACATGGCGACTGGGCGGAGTTCGTCTTCCAGGTCGCGCAGATTGAACACTACCAGTGGGTTGTTAATGTCCACATTGCTTTGCTGGGAGAAGATACCGGCGAACGTACCGGTGGTGTATTTGCGCAGACGCTGCGCCAGCTGCGGCCCGGTTCCGCCCATGTGCAGGAGAGTGTCGTACAGGTCATTAATAGTCGGCGGCGTGCCGGTATGGGTTAGCGGATCGTTGGTTATGCCGGCCCTGGCGTAGGTTTCGATCAGGGCGGCATCCAGGTCGGCCTCCTCGCTTGGCGCCAGGGCCGGCGTCATTCGGCCGGCATCGGCCCCAGCCATTTCGATCT
The DNA here is from genome assembly GCA_027315225.1 of Candidatus Saccharimonadota bacterium. Taxonomy (GTDB): domain Bacteria; phylum Patescibacteriota; class Saccharimonadia; order Saccharimonadales; family UBA4665; genus DAHUYJ01. The sequence goes on from DAHUYJ010000003.1 coordinate 57,034, forward strand.
GGGCTCCGCCCATCATCAGTCGCAGCAGGCCATGCAATGTGATCAGGTTGCTGCGCAACGCACTGTCGGCCTCCTCGCTGTCTACGACTTTTGGCAGGTCAAATGGGTTGATTCGGGTCGAAGAGTTCAAACTGAGCTGGACGTACGCCCCATCCACAGCCTCACACATCCGCTGGTACTCGTTCTCCGGGTCGATGATGAAGATTTCCGTGCCGAACATCATGCTGCGCAGGGCCTCCAGCTTGACGGTGAAGCTCTTTCCAGCACCGGATTTGGCAAACACTACGGAGTTGCCGTTTTCCAAGCTGAACCGGTCGAAGATAACCAGTCCGGAATTGTGCATGTTGATGCCGTAGAGGATGCCGTTGTCCTGGCTGAGGTCTGCGCTGGTGAACGGAAAGCTGGTAGAGAGCGCGCCGGTGCTCATATTGCGCCGGATCTGTAGCTGGTCAATGAGTTGCGGCACCGTACTGTTGAGTCCTTGTTCTTGTTGGGAGGACGCCGGCTTGCTATAAACCAGCTGTTGCCCAAGCATTGACTCCACCTTGTGCGAAATAAAGTCCAGCTCCTCCATGCCGCCGCCATAGATAGTAAAGTAAAGCCCGAACCGGAAGAACCGTTCCTCGCCGACCTGCAGCTTGTCGCGCATCTCTTCGGCGTCCATGATAGCCGCTTCTTTGCCGGGGTCGCGGACACGGCCTTTTTCGGCCTCAATCTGGATGCCGGCCTCCAGCTGTGTAACTTTCTTACGCAGGTTTTCCAGCACCACCTGGCTTTCTACCGGATACACATACATGCTGATGTCGATCACCTCGTCCAGGTTTATCAAGCCGCTTAGCCAACCGGTGTACAGCTGCCTGGGGTAGCCATACACATAGTAGGTTCTAGCGTAACGCGTACCGATCTGGAAATGCGTGCTGCTGAACTCAATCGAGCTAGGCGCAATGAAGTCACGCAGTGCGGTAATGCCCTTCTGAAAGGCGCTTTGGACTTCCTGCTGCTCACGTTCCCGTTGGGCCTGCGCGACGGCCATCGGATCCGGCGGCGGTTGCTTTTTACGCCCCAGCATCAGACATTCCTCCTCATTGCGGCAACTCCTGCTGGAGATGGGCCTGCGGCGCGCTGCCTCGGCCTTTGGTTACGACATCGGCCGTAAGATCGTTGAAATTCTTGAGCTGTTGGCGGGTGGCAGTGTCCGGATTGTAAGTGTCATAGTAGAGCTCAATCAGCTCCTGGGTGTCCAGCGGCAGGCCCTGAACACTGCACTGCATAAGGCCGGACAGCACGGCCTGTACCCGGTTACGCAGCTCGGTTTTGGCGCTTTCCAGGTCGGCCTCGTTGATCACCACATGCTGTTCCTGCTTGCTGAATAACCCCCCGAGTCCGCTCAAAAAGTTCTTGCTTTGGGTCAGCGCTTTTTGCGCGTCTACGGTCGGGAAGAACGGGATCACCACGTAGAATTTTTTATCCATAATGTTAGTCTGCTGGCTGAGGTTGGCTATATAGGATATATAGTCCTCCATGAGCAACGCCAATAGCATGTTGTCGTGCTCGGTACGTATTTTGTCCAGCTTCTCGATATAAGGCCCCAGGTCGACTTTTTGGGAACGGACAAAAATCTGGATCTGGAAGTACAGGGAATTTAAAAATCCCTGGTAGCTGTACTCGACAGCTTCCTGTTCCTGGGTGCTCATTAGGTCGAAGTTGATGCTCTTAGCCATTACCACCGACCGGAAAGACCCGTCGTTCATGATCACGATGCCGTCGCGAATCTCGGCGATTTGTAGAGAATTCTGGGTGCTGTTAGGATGGGTCTCGGGTTTAGAAGCCGGCTTTGGCGTGCCGGTAGGCATATTATATGGTGCCTGGGTTCCGGTACCGCCTTGTGCGTTAACAGGCGCCACTGACTGGCCTGGTATCAAGGGAGACGGTGCCGGCGTTGCGCTGGCTACCGACTGCAAGGCTCCGGTCTGGGGCTGATTGGGTTGCCCGGAAGCGTTTGGTTGGTCTGGTGTCGTTTGTGTTGACGGATCCATGATACGTTACCCACCTTGTTTATGATCAGGAGTCGTGCTTTTTGAAGTACATTCAGTGCAACGAAACTACGACCTCGTCCGGCGAATGGCCTTCGTCCGCCTGTTTTTTGCTGGCCTGGCGAGCCAACGTTGCCACGTTGAGGTCGTTGTTTTTAGCCAATGACAGTATATCAGGGTCGCTAGGTGTTGTCACAACGGCAGGCTGATCTGCAGAGACCGTTTTTTGCTGGCTGGCGGGCTGCGGTTTAGGGGCAGACTGCACTGCCTGGGTCGTCTGGACCCCGAGTGGTTGCACTGTCCGGAGGTTGTTAAATGAGACATGCCGTGAGTTGCTGCGGGATGCCAACTCCGCGGCCAGGGCGGCCTCATTTTCTTTTTCCTTTTTGGCGGCAACGTCGTCGGATGCTCCGCCGGTATATGGCGGAACCGTGGCGGCCGCCGTAGCCATTGGCGCTCCGGGCGCCGCGGCCTGCCGCTGGCTCAAAAACCAGTTCGCGCTGCCCGCCTGCGAACTGGTTTTTTGGTCTTCCCGCACGTCGCTTAGGCGATCCATGAGCTCTTGGCGATGACTCTGGGTCGACTGGTTGATCATAGATGTGAACTGCCGGGCTATGGGACTGCTGGTTTCATCCATGACATCGTTGTAGGAGGCCGGGTCATCATTCGGCACTTCCTGCGGCAGGCCGCTTATGTCAATGAGGCGGTCAGAGCTTACGGCCGCGGTGGGCTGCACATACATTCCAGCATCAATAGCATGTTTGATGGCCCAGCCGCGGCTGTCGAGCGTCTGGGCCAAAATCTTGAGTCGGCTATTAACCTCAGTTTGGCTCAGGCCATTTGTCAAGACGCGTTCTACTTTTTTGGGAACCGTGATTGTCACCAGCTCTTTGACGCCGCTCTGGTTCCAGATTCTCTTGCGCGGCTTGAACCAGAACCGCAGCTTGGCCAGTGCCCAGATTTCTGTCGGCTGGTCCCGGCCGAACGGCATCGCGAAAAAACCGAAGAACAGCGCCGGCGGCAGAAATAACACTAGGAAGAACTCAAGATGTTTGACGACCAACACGAAGCAAATATAAAAGAGGAACGCCGCGATCAGCGCGAAGATGAACTGCCTGAGCGTCAGCGGACCTATAATGTGGTCCTCGGCCTCAATATCCTGAATCAGTTTGTATGTTGCCATAACCACTAACAGTATAGCAAACTGTTAGTGGTGTTGCGCATTATGGAAGCTTACTGCGAGAGCCCTTCGTCAATAATTTTCTTTAGTCCTGTTGACGAGTGTTTTACGTCATGCACCAGAACCTGCCGCTCGTTCTCAATGGCATCCTCATAATCGGGAATAGCTTGCTTAAGCCATACGGTAGCAGCATCATCACCTTTAGTGCTTACTTCCGCAAACTCTTCCAGTTGTTTATCGGTCAAGCGATGCTCAAGTACCAGGCCGGCCCGTATTCTCAGCGTCTCGTAGAACAAACCGATCCGATCGGTTTGTTTCTGATCGTCAAGGTGTTGCCAGCCGAGGTTATTGATTAGGGTTTTGTCATCTTTCGTAACCATGTCTTGTTCCTTTGTTTTTCGTTAGCTCGTAACCTGGCGTTAGTATAGCTTTCTGCCGGGGTAATCCGGAGGTGGAGGGCGGTGACCCAGACTGCTGCCAGGATCGCCATAGGCACCCAGGCTTTGTCCTATAACTTCTCCGAAATACGCGCCCATTAACATCGATGCAGCGGTTAGCCCCATGCGCAGCCGATTTTTCTTTACGCGGTCGTTGGTTCGTATTTCTGCAAGATAGGCGAGTCTTGTGCTCAACGGCCCGTCCTTACGGCCTCCCTGCACAGCAGCCACGAACCTTTCGTTATATATGTCCTCCCATCTTTGGTCGGCCACAGCGCGGCTCTTGTGTTTTTCCATCCTGGTGCTGAACATGGTTTGTGCAAAACGTTTGGAGGCGTATGCCCCACCTGCTACACCCAGGACCGGGCCAAGCAGCATGCTACCGGCAAAGGCGCTGGGTATGCCTATAGCAGTACCAATGGCCGCCGCCGTGCCTACCTTCTTGAGTCGTTTGACAAAAGGTGACTTGTTTATTTTTCTGGTCGTCTCCTTGCTGAAGAGCTTGCCGTCGCTATTGCGCTCCCAGGACTTGTTAATGAACTCCTGAAATGCTCTCATACCGCGTCCCAGGCGGGTCTTGGGTTCCACGCGCTCAACCTTGGCGATCCCGTCTTCACCATAGACACGGCTGCCATCCACTATTTTTTCACGGTAGCCACCGCTGGCAAGAGCCTCCTGGTTTTGCATCTCCTTAGCAAGTTTGTACTCATCAGTCAGTACGGCAACCTCCAAAGCCTGGTTGAACAACGCGTTATCAACTTTCATGTCCTTCAGAAGGGTCAGCTCAGCTTCCATTAGCTTCTTGCGGTCATGCTCGTACTGCTCCCTGGCTCCGGCTATAGCTTTTTTCGAGAACTCTCCCTTGTAGGAATGAAGGGTACGGATGTTGCGGCCGGCCAAACGGCGGGCGTAGTCTTTGCGCGACATATCACGCTGAGCAATAAGCCGGCTTACTTTGGCGTTTAGCTCAGCGGAGCGCTCGGCAACCGCAACATCAGGGGTTTCATTCACCTTGTTTTCGTTGCTACTACCGTTGGGGTTTGTGCTGGCTGTTTTTGGCCTTATAGCTTCTTTATACTCACGGGCAGTGAATAAACCCTTTTCCTTGATAAGCATGACGCGCCTATAATCTTTATTGGCATATAGATCACCAACCTTGACATCTGTGGCGCCAGCGTCCATATCGTCGTATGCTGACTTTCCGACTGTATTTTCAAACATTATCTTTGCGGCCATACGAACCTTGTTTACCTTGTCGCGCTCACGAAGATCCATAACAAGCTTTGCTTGGCAAAGCTCAAGACCGCCGGCCATCAAACCGTATACCTCGTTCTCGTATGCCCCAGCCTTTGCTTCGCGCTCGGCGGCGGATTTTCCATAACGTCGGTCTTCACGAATTTCGTTGACTATCCCTTTCATGGGTGCAGTCAACGGCTGGCCAGTAGTTGGATCCATATAGCCGTCAGTGCGGCCGTTGGTTCCCCAGATTTCGCTCTGAGCAAGACTGTTGAGCTGTTGTACCTCGGGCGTAAAACGACGCGCCTCAATCGCTTCAGCCTGCTGTTTGGCTGCTATGTCAGCCTGGATCGCGTTTTCTGCTGCTACATAGGCGTCGAAACCGGTGGGACGTGGTGCTTCGCTCATGAGTATATGCCGTTCCTAAGGTGATTTAGTGAGTTTTGTATTTATTTAACTACTGAAATAATAGCATATAAAAGTCACAGAGTCAATAATAAGTGCAATATCATTGCTGAGAAGGCAATAATATGCAAACTATAACGTAATTATAATTTATTTGCTCCAAGTGGTTGATAACTAGGCGACCAAGATTCGGGCATGCTTCGTTCTATGGTCCGCCACCTCCGCCGCCACCACCACCGCCGCCACCACCTCCGCCGCCAGGACCGCCCGATCCACCGGCTCCTGGTATGCCCATAGATTCGGGCGACCTAGCCTCCATCATGTACATTCGACGCTCTTCTTGGGTAATTCCCATTTCGTGCATGGTTTGTTCAAGCTTAACCTTTGCACCAGGGTCAGATGGGGCATAGATACCGGCTTGCACGGCCAGGGTTTTGCGCAGTTCTCTCTGCTGAGGCGACAGCTTCGAGATATCAATAACCGGCATTGCGTCACCGTTGTCATATTTATCCGTAGCACTGAGAATTTGCTTGCCTGTCGCTTGGTCGACAGCAACAGCGCCTTTTGCTTGCAAATCCTGCGTGGTGCCGCCGTGAAACTTGTAAGCCTCCCTGGTGTCGTCATAGTATTCTCCTTTGCCCATGCCTACAGAGCCAGCCTTGGCTGTCATTAGTGCATCTTCTGCTTCCTTGCTCTGATACGCTTCTATTGTCTCAGTCTCTTGGGAGCCGTCTGCACGGTAAACCGGCTGCCCGTCCTTTGTCTTAGGAACCGTTAGCTTATGGTTCCCCCACACCGAGTAAGCCTGTCCGTCGCTGTCGATTTTCACGCCTTTACCGCGTCGCAAGTCTTGGCGCTGCTGGGTAGCAGAACTCTCGAGATGGGACATCTCCATGCTGGCGAGTGCCTCGCCGTAAGGATCGCCGTTTGCCTCCTCGTGCAAGTGGTTTCGCATATGAGCAAGATCCTCTGCGCTTAATTTGCCTTCCTTCGCAGCAGTTAGTCCCGCTACGCTTTCTAGCGTAGCACGCTGCGTGTCCATGTGTAGCCCGAAACTACTGAGTAAGCCGGCCTTACTTCCTAGCTCCTGGCTGGCATACTGTGCTTGAGACCCGTCCAAGCTTGAGGCGCCAAGGTCGCTGGCGTATGCGTGCAGACCTTCGAAGTCAGCATTTCTGGGAGCTTGCCATCGAACGGCTCGTTTACCGCTTTCGCTGACTCTATTGCCGTCCTCGTCCAAGCCGTATTTTTCGTCCATAGTACTTAGGCCTTCAGCCGTAAGGCCACTTGCTAACTTTTCGCGCATACCCAAGGCCGCCCAAGCTGACGAGTAATGCAGGTTGGCCTGCTGAGCGGCTTTGTCGGTGTGTTCCACGGCCCGCATGGCTTTTTGGCCACCCATTTCGCCGGCCATACGACCGAACAGTTTCTTGCTGCCGATCTTACTGGTCAGCTTGCCAACGCCGCTGCCGGATCCTAGGTCGTAGGGAAGTTGCTCGTCCGCGTCAAGACTGTAGAAACCGACCTTGTTAAGGAAGCCTGGGAGTCCGGTCTTCTTTCTATAAAGCCCTGCGCCGCGGGCCCGCTCCATACGCGACTTTCTCTGGTTTGCGCGAACACCCTGTAGTGCCTTGAAGCCGCCCTGAGCACGGCCTTGTACAAGATTACCCATTCCGCCTACAGCTGCGCCGGCCATTCTGAAAGTCATGGGTATCATAAAGTAAGGTGCAAAATAAGCCACGAATCCGATGAACTGGTTTATGCCCCCTCCGTTATTAATGGATATTGCCGAGAAAACCCGTCCCGTGGCGATGAAGGCTGCGATCATAGGAAACATGAGCAACGCCTTGCTGAACGTGTCCCACCACAACTTGTAGATACGCTGCGTGTTTGGCAATATATAAGCCACTATGGCAATAGGCGATAGTAGCAGCAACATAATAATGGCAATCTGTCGGAGGATCAGGACAAGTATAGCTACCAAGACGGCCAAGGCGGCAGTACCGGCATATGCCAGCAATGCTGCAGGACCGCCCAGAGCAATCCAGGCCGGTATAGCGATAAGACCGGTGGCACCCAAAGCTGCACCTCCAGCAAAGAAGTTTGCAACCGCATTGCTGCTAAAACTCAAATTGAGAGAGCTGCTTAAGTGGGAGAAAGGTTGATATATGAGGAAGCGTATACCGAAGCCAAGGTCGTCCGAGAGCTGTACGAGAAATCTCATCAGCGCCCAGGACAATGTTATTCCCACGGCGGCTATAAGGAGTCTCGGCAAGACCTTGCGAATAGTATATGCGTCCAATAACTCCATGCCAAGCGCCTGGGCTATGATCATGACCAGCCCAGCAATCACCATTAAGCCGAGTGCTATATTTCGGAATGATTGCCAGGCCGAGTAATATGCTGCGCAGGTATTGTTATTGCTGCAAAAAATGGCATCGGCCTTTATGTCCATTTGGTTGGTAATCATTGAGTCAATTTGCTGAATAAATAGAACCAGACCGTCAACCACTGGACAGATAACCCATGTGAGAGGATTTGTAAACTGTATTGTGCAGCCCAAACCGCTATTGGGACTGGCTTGGCCTGGGGAAGCTGCGTATGCTGTGCTAGGCTGGGCGAAATTGGTAAACAGCGTGAAGAGAATTAACCCCGTGGATAGTAAGCAAAGTAAACGACGACGCATTTTTTATCTTCGATATATTACCTTAATCACTATAGCACAGTACAGAAGGGTACGACTCGTCGTCTTAATTGCTTGCAGCGTAGCCCTAGTGTCCAGGCTGGCACCTGGTAGCGCTTGCTAAATACCGGTGCCAGCTATATATTTATACTGTAAATGATTACCCTGAAAAAACTCAAATACTTGATAACAAAAAATACAGGCACAGTGTTGTTGCTGCTCCTGCTCGCCCCAGCTCATGTCAGCGCACAGACTTCACAATACACCATAATGCAGATGTCCATGAAGTTTTGTGACCAGCAGTATAAGCAGTACAGCAGCCCGGCTACCTCGTGTTTATACGGATACCAGGAAGTATGGGTTCTTAAGCCCCTATCTTATTGGAAAAAGAAGTCAGCTAGCTCGTTAGTAGCCAACGTTTGTAAGGGCTCGATTCACAATTCCTATGATGCTTGTAAGACCGGGGCGGCTCAAGGAATTAAGGATTATAACAAAGCCGCACAAGGCAATGGTAACGGCGGCAACGGCAATGGTAACGGCGGCAACGGCAATGGTAACGGCGGCAACGGCAATGGTAACGGCGGCAACGGCAATGGTAACGGCGGCAACGGCAATGGTAACGG